>CAIKAS010000290.1 GCA_903825445.1 uncultured Acidobacteriia bacterium | reverse complement strand
TTCCGGTTGCCACGTGCGCACGGTGGATACGACAAACGGCATCCTGACCTGGGATCTGATTCGGAACCTGATCAAGCCCGTGACGTTCAATGCGGCCCCCACCGGCGCAATCGCGCTTGAGAACACGCACAACATGGGGGGCGGGCGCGCTTACCCGCAGGCGGTGATTGACGAAATCTGCGATAAAGCGCACGAGCGAGGCGTCCCGGTGCACATGGACGGCGCGAGGGTATTCAACGCCGCCGTCGCCATAGGCCGTACCGTGCGGGAGATCGCCGCGAAAGTCGACACGATCACTTTTTGCCTCTCAAAGGGCCTTGGTGCGCCTATGGGTTCCATGATTGCCGGTTCCAAACCGCTGATGGATAAAGCCCGCCTGTTGCGCAAGCGTCTGGGCGGCGGTATGCGACAGGCTGGAGTGCTTGCGGCGGCAGGCCTGGTAGCGCTGGAACAAGGTCCGGCAGGTCTGCCGATCGACCATGAAAATGCCCGCTTCATCGCGGGCGAACTGGCGAAAGAAAATAGCGTGAAGGTGTTTCCCGTAGAGACTAATATCGTCGTATTCGATGTGTCGGCTACCGGGCTTGCCCCGCGCGAAATCAGCGCACGACTGCGCGAGCGAGGCGTGCTGATGAACGGGTTCAATGACCGGATGATGCGGGCGCTCACGCATCGTGATGTCACGCGCGAACAATGCGCCGTTGCGACGGCGGCGTTCGCAGAAGTTGTCCGCCGTCGTTAACAATCAGAATGGATTGGCAAACCGGGGGTCGTGCAGTACCGCATCGTCCGTCAAGGTATTCAGAAACGCGATGAAGTCCTGCTTCTCCGCCGCCGTTATCTGAAACCCGCGCACTCGTTCGTCTTTATTAGGGTTATCGCGTCCAACACCGGTATTTGGCCCGGAAGCGATAGTACGGCCGCCTGCCGCGTAATGATCGATCACACCTTCGAGCGTCGCAATGCTGCCATCGTGCATGTAGGGGCCGGTTAAAGCAACGTTTCGCAGTGTTGGGGTTTTGAACTTTCCCACGTCCGCCGGTACTTTGGTGAATTCGTAGATCCCAAAATTTGGAGCCGGATATGAAAGGGCTCCCGCCAGGTTGTAGAGACCAGTGTTGTGGAACGAAACGTCTCTTTCGGCGCTACTCTCGGTCACCGTCGCATCGGTGAAGTTAAAGCCTCCGTGGCAGCGGAAGCAGCCCAGATGCTGGTTGAAAAATAGAATCTCGCCACGCTTCGCCGCGTCGGAGACAGCGTTGTCATCTCGATCGTAGTGGTAGCGGTCGTAGGGTGAGCGGCCCGAAATGATGCTTCGTTCAAAGCTGGCAATGGCCTTTGTCACATTCGACACGCTGACAGGCTCGCTTTCACCGTGAAACGCCTGGGCAAACATGACTTTGTAACGGGCATCCTCGCGAATAGCGGTCAGGATCCCATCGCCCTCGCGTAAACCCAGCTCTACCGGATGTTCGCCAAACATCGGTACCAAAGCCTGTTCTTCCAGTCTTCTCATGCCCGGATTGCTCCAGGTAAGGGCACCACTGTACGCGATATTTACAAGGCTCATCGCGCCGCGCGAGTGCAACTGACCAGTTGTGCCAATCCCCACAGGACGTCCATCGGTGAAAGCAAGCTCCTGCTTATGGCAGGTCGCGCAGGATGATTTTCCATTGACCGAGAGGCGGGTGTCGTAGAAAAGGTAGCGGCCCAGTTCGACCTTCGCGGCGGACATCGGATTATCCGGGGGCACCCAGGGCTTCGGGAAGCCCTTTGGTAAATTCCACTCCCACGACTGGTCCGCTTCATTGGCGGCGCAAATTCTCATCACCACCAGAACTGCCACCGCCAGCATCTTCGCGCTACGCATGGCCGGAATTCTTCACTTCTGCAGGCGGACGAACTCGATGGTCCCGAGCATCCGCACGGACCGGGCGCCAGCCTTGTCGTTAGGACAGACAAGCCGGAATGGTCCCTGATACCCAAACAGAGGCTTGCCATCGCGCTTATCGGCCACCACGATGGTTTCATTGGCAAATTCCGGTGCCAGTTCCGCCAAGGTAAACACAACCTGATAACCATCACTCGCAGTGGCGAGAACGTAACTGGCAAGATTCTTTCCACGCAGATCTTTCTCCAACGGAGCGCCCGCCCGCTTCAGAATTTCGCGCAATGGCACGCCTTCGTAATCGACCTTTGTTCCGTCCTGATCCGGTATGTTCACGGTAACTCGGGGCATCTTCGCCAGATCATCGGCGGTGAGGGTCAGCTTCAAAGTAAGGTCGCCCGATACCGTCAGCGTCGCTGGACCGCCTGGTTGCTGGCTGGTCTGACCGAGGGCGAGCAGGGTAAACAAAAAAGCTACAAGGAAAAGCCTGCCGAGTCGTGACAAGTGTGATAGATACGGCACAGCATCAATTATAAGCGACAGTGGTTTAAGTGTGCGGCGTTAGTGCCTCAGAAGGCTTTCCAGATTCACGGCCAAGCCCATCGCCATGTAACCGGCGCGATTCGGATGCAGTTTGTCTCCGGGGCCGCCGGTCGTACTATCGGGAACGAACTCGGCCCGGATTCCTCCTGTTTGCGGATCGAGCGTAGCCAGATCAAAGTCCGCCACTCCATCGAATACCCCCCCACGGCGGATGAAGTCATTCAACGCCTTTCGATTGACGTCTTCTTCAGGTGAACCGTGAGCGGCATTGGTGCTGCCAAGAGCCGACGTGAGCGTGGCGCCAATCACGCGCGCGTCCGGTCTGGCAGCCCTGATTCTTCGCACGCCTTCCCGCATGCCCGCTTCCACAGCTGCAACGCTCGCGTTGGCGTTCTTGCTGAAATCATTGATCCCTTCCAGCCAGATCACCGCCGACACTCCCGAGAGGCTGAGGACATCGCGATCCAGCCGCTGCAACGCCGATGGGCCGCCGGAGAAGGGCTTCTGAGCAGAGTACTCTGGGGGCCCAGCGACCTGATTACCCCCAATCCCGGCATTAACCACGGAAACGCGGCTCACGGCGTGCAGGCGGCGCGACAAGACATCGGGCCATCGGTCGTCGCCATTCAGGGTGGAGTCGGTGCCATCTGTGATGGAGTCACCGAACGCCACCACCAAGCGAGTATCCGCGGGCGCCATCATATCCACGGCGTCCAGAAAATACCAGGACGTGGTGCTAAAGGGGAAAGCCGCATCTGTCTCTTCATCGCCGTGCGCGCCGTCCCCAGGCGCCGAGAGGTATGACGTCGTGAGCGCCTTGGCGTGCCATGTCATTGGCCCGCTTTCTCCTGCGATATGAAACGTCACGGCCATTTTTCTGCCGACCAACTCAATTCCGTTGGCATCGTGAACGAAGGGGAGTGCAATGCCATCGCTCCAGGCTGAGCTGCCGGGCGCGATCGTGACGGTGCTCTTGCCGCCAAATGTGACGGCTCGATTCGTGCCATGCAGAATCGCCGCACCGCTCAACTGTACGCCAACATAAACTGCATCGAACGTCATGGGCCTCGTTCCAAATACGTTGGAAAGTCGTACCCGCGCTTGCCTGCCCCAGATATCAGGCTTCACAATCAGGCGAAAACTCTGGTCGCGCGCGCCTGTTTCGGGCGATGGAAAGACGCGGCTCAGATTCGGTTGGGCCGTGGCGTTGCCTGTCGGATAAGGGCCTTGTACGGAGCCCGTCCAACTGGTAACCCATTTGGCACCGGTTGGAGGGGCCGCCGGAGCGGCACCGTTCAAAGCAAACGCCAACGCTGCCAGAAGTAGGCATCGCGGGAATTTCATTCCCTCGATTTTGACAGATGGCAGGCCAACTTCGCCGTTTGGATACAATTCGGTCGATGAAGTTCCACGGCAAGAACGCGATTGTCACGGGCGGCGCAAACGGGATTGGGCTGGCAATCGCGCGCAACCTGGTGATGGCGGGTGCTTCGGTCTGTATTTTTGATCTTGCCTCCGAGAACCCGGCCGAAAGGGCTTCGACGATTGGCGCTCAGGGTTGTGTTGCCGACGTGACCGACCGCAGTTCCCTGGAGAGTGCGTTCGGCCTCGGGCCGATCCCCGATGTGGTGGTCATCAATGCCGGCACCGTTGGCATTGCATCGATCGCAAATACGTCGGCAGAGCTGTGGAACCGCACGCTCAATGTGAATCTAACTGGCGCTTTCAATACGCTGCAGATTGCAGCGGAGCGAATGAGGCCCACACGCAAGGGGGCGATTGTTCTGACGGCATCCACTAATTCATTCGACGGTGAAGCGGATCTCATCGCCTACAACGCCACCAAGGCCGGGCTGTTGGGTATCCTGCATACCGCGGCGAATGAACTGGGTCCTTACGGGATCCGAGTAAACGCCGTCTGCCCCGGCCTGATCCGTACGCGGCTCACGGCGGAGGCATTTTCTAATCCCGCTCCTCTTAGGGATTACTTCCGCCATATCGCCTTGGGCCGAGGCGGCGAGCCGGACGAGGTAGCGCAGGCCGTTCTGTTTCTTGCTTCCGATCTGGCCTCTTACATCACGGGCACGACGCTCGTGGTCGATGGCGGTCAACTGGCATCGAAATTCGGGACATGGGGCGGCGCGGCGGACAGCTTCGATGGCCAGCGCTGGACAAGGAACTCATAAATGCGAATCCTCAGTATTCACGCGCATCCGGATGACGCCGAGATTCTTGCTGGCGGCACGCTGGCGCTGCTTGCAGCACTCGGCAATGAGGTCACGATCGTAACCATGAGTGCCGGTGATTGCGGCTCCATGGTGCATGGGCCGGAGGAGATCGCTGCCATAAGGCAGGGGGAGGCGGCCGAGGCCGCGGCGCTCATCGGCGCGAAGTACCGATGGGGCGGTTTTCGCGATCTCGCGATTTTCAACGACGATGCTTCCCGGCGCGTGGTAACCGGGATACTGAGGGATCATCAGGCCGAAGTCGTGATTACCTCCGCGCCCAGCGACTACCATTGCGATCACGAAGCTACCAGTGCGCTGGTTCGCGACGCCTGCTTTGCCGCGTCGGTCCCGAACTATGCGACACCATCGGAGAATCCGCCACTGCCTGCAATTCCGCATTTGTACTTCATGGACCCGATAGATCAGCATGACCGGAGGGGCGATTCGTCCAAGCCGGATTTTACGATCGATGTTAGTTCGACGTTTTGGACTAAAACCGAAATGCTGTCCAAACACCAGAGCCAGCGGGGCTGGCTGCAGCAGCAGCACGGGACCAGTGACTACCTGAAGCAAATGGAGGAGTGGACGCGCGCATGTGGCGCACGGGCGGGCGTCACTTTCGGCGAGGGATTCAGGCATTACACGATCCATCCCTATCCAGCGGAGCCGGTTATGGAACGGCTGCTCTCGGCATATCTGGCTGGTTGACTAAATACTTAGTGCCGGTGATAGAAGACGTTTTCCAGGTAGTAAAGCGCGCTGAATGCCAGCATCAGTGCGATACCCGGTATCGCAAGACGTCGCGCGGCCCGCAATGGCTGTTTCCAGTCCATTGTTACGAGGAATACCAGAATCGCCGGCACTTCCAGAACAATGGAAAGCTGAAAGATATGCGCACCTATACCTTCATCCGGCTGGGGAGACTGAAGATAACCGGTCAGCACGGTTACCAGGGCCAAAACAGACAGTAAGAGGATGACCTCGGCGCAACGATTGTTGATTTGTGCTCGTTCCGGCATGAGCTCATAATAACGCTATAATATCAAAATGTAAAGTACTTTGCATGTAAAAGCAATCGGGCGACCACCCGTCGCTTTATATAGTGAATTAAAGCCCGCGTAAACATGGAAACGTTCGATCATTCTGGCATCGCGGTGCGTCTTGAACATGTTCGTCGCGCATTCGGGGAGCATCTATTAGTCGTTGACGATCTGAGCCTTGAAATCGCCGCCGGTGAGTTCATAGCGATCCTGGGACCATCCGGTTGCGGGAAATCGACCCTGCTGCGCCTGATCGCAGGTCTCGCTCCGGCGGACGCAGGCAAAGTCGCGCTGCATCCAGCGGACACTAAATTCCAGACCGCTTTCGTATTTCAAGACGCGCAATTGCTGCCTTGGCGAACAGTGCTGGAGAACACAGCCCTGCCACTGGAATTAATGGGCATGACGGCCGCCGAACGACTGGCCCGCGCCAGCGCGGCGCTAAGGGAAGTTGGCCTCTCCGATGCCGAAGCGCGCTACCCGGCGCAGCTTTCAGGTGGCATGCGGATGCGTGCGTCGCTGGCCCGCGCGCTCATCACCAAACCCCGCTTGCTGTTGCTGGATGAACCTTTCGCCGCACTCGATGAAATCACGCGTTTTCGTCTGGATGCCCGACTGCGCGAGTTGTGGCTGGAGCGCGGCATGACTGTCGTATTCGTCACTCACTCGATCACGGAAGCCGCCTTCCTTGCCGATCGCGCGGTTGTACTCACACGCAGGGGTTGCGGCATCAAACTCGATCGGCGGCTCGAGTTACCGGGCAACCGCGGCAATGATCTCCGCCTAACACCGCAGTTCGCCCGCGAAATGCAGGGACTCCTCACCGCCATGGAGGAAGAAGGCTAACAATGCGTAAAGCACTTCCCGCTGCCATTCCCTTTGTTGTCGTGACGTTCGCTCTCGAGTTTCTGGTGAGAATTGGCTGGATCAAGGCATTTCTGGTTCCGCCGCCCAGCGCCGTTTTCGAAACGATGCTCCACGACTGGCCCGAACTATTAACCGCGTTTGCCAAGACATCGGCGGGTGCGCTGGCGGGCTTCGCGTTGAGCGCTATAGGCGGTATCGCCATCGCAATCTTCCTCGCCTCTTCACGCGCTATCCGAAGTGCGTTTTATCCCTACGCTGTGTTTTTCCAGACCGTGCCAATTATTGCCATCGCGCCGCTACTCGTCATCTGGTTCGGATACGGTATACAGACCGTGGTGGCATCGGCATTCATCGTGTCCATTTTCCCCGTGATCGCAAACACACTGACCGGACTACTTTCCACGGACCCGGCGCTGAGTGATCTTTTCCGCCTCTACGGAGCATCCCGTTCGGCGACACTTTGGAAACTGAACTTTCCCGCAGCACTGCCGCAAATCCTTACCGGACTGCGCATTGCAGGTGGTCTGGCCGTGATCGGCGCCATCGTCGGCGAATTCATCGGGGGACAAGGACTGGGATCGGTAGTCGATATGGCGCGCACGCAGCAACGGACGGACAAGGTTTTCGCAGCCGTGCTGCTGGCCTCGGCATTGGGCCTGGCCTTGTTCGGCTCGATCAATCTGTTAAGCCGAGTGACGTTGCGGCGCTGGCACTCGTCGGAGCAGGGTTAAAATTGGAGACACGCGGGAATTGATTACACTCATGCATCTGCCACGCCGAATGTTCCTGAAGATAATCCCAGCGGTCAGCATGCTCGCCGCGTGCAAGAAGCCATCGAAGATCCGCGTTGCCCTCAACTGGAAGCCTGATCCCGAGTTTGGGGGATTTTACGCCGCCGATTACGCAAAATACGGGCTGGATGTGGCATTGCTTCCTGGCGGGTCCGGAACGCCGACCGTACAAATGATTGGAGCCGGATCGACAGAGTTTGGAATCGTGGAAGGCGACGAATTGCTGCTGGCCCGGGAAAGGGGCAACGATGTCGTCGCGCTGTTCGCGGCGTTTCACGACAGCCCGCTCGGGATTATGGCCCATGCGTCTCGTAAGCTCGAATCCATTGCCGATCTCATGAAGAGTGGAACACTGGCTATCGAAAGCGGTCTTCCCTACGCGCGTCTGCTGCAACAGAAATATAGCTTTGATCACGTAAAAGTAGTTCCTTCGCCAGGCGGCGATCTGACGGCTTTCCTAAATGACGAGAACTTCGCTCAGCAATGTTTCGTAACGGCCGAGCCTCTGCAGGCGAAGCACAAAGGCGTGGACGTGAAGGTCTTCCCGGTCTCCGATATCGGTTACAACCCCTACACGACGGTCCTGGCAACCAGCGGCGATTTACTGCGAAAACACCCGGAAATGGGGGCGACCATGGTGGCGGCAGTGCGCGAAGGCTGGCGCGCATATCTGGACAATCCCGCGCCGACGAATGCGAAGATGCATGCGCTTAATCCATCGATGGACCTTGCTGGTTATGCCGAAATCGCGGACGCGGAGAAGCCACTGGTGGAATCGAATCCGCTGGGAAAGATGGCAATTGAACGCTGGAACACGCTGGCCGGACAACTGAGGGATTTGGGGGACCTCCCGCGGATGCTTCCCTCGGAGCAGTGCTTCCAGGATCTGTAGACGCCTGGAATCAGCAGCCGGGATAAGCGGCTCAGTGCAAAGCCGTACCCTTCCTGCCATAATACGGAACGTCCCTGCATGAAAGAATTACAGATCCTTTCTCCCGACGGCAAGAGCCGCATGATCCCCCTCGAAGGTAACCGCCTTTGCCTCGGGCGGTCCACCACGGTCGAGCTCAGTTATCCGAACGATTCCGGCCTGTCCCGTCAGCACACTCTCCTCGAGCGCGAGGGCGATTCCTGGACAGTCATCGACATGGGTAGCAAGAACGGCACTATGCTCAATGGCCAGCCGCTCACCGCGAAAACCCCGCTCAAAAGTGGCGATCGCATCATGGCCGGACATCTCATCCTGATCTGCGATGGAATGGCGTCCCGCACGACTAATCCAGTGGTGGTTTTCGATGCGCCGGATCCGATTATCGACGAATCGAGTTCCACCACCGTAATCACGAACCTCGAAAGCATCATGCGTGCCGATGAGGCAGCAAAGGCAAAGGACGCGAGCGATCAGACGAAGAGCCAGGCTTCGGGTTTCGCATCTAATCAGGTCGCGGCGCTCATACGCGCAGGCAACGAACTTTCCGGCAATCGTCCGCTGCCTGAGCTCTTCCGCTTCATACTCGAACTTTCTATCGATGCGGTAAAGGGCGACCGCGGCATTCTGCTGACACTCGAAAACGGCGAACTAGTGCCGCAGGCGAACAAGGGTGAAGGCTTCCATATCTCCTCCACAGTCCGCAACCGCGTGCTGGATTCCGGCGCGTCAGTGCTCGTCTGCGATACCGCGAACGACGAGGCACTGCGCGAACGCAAGAGCATCGTGGAGCAGAATATCCGCAGCTTGATGGCGGTACCGCTCCAGACCGGGAAGCAAATTATCGGCATCATCTATATCGATTCGCCTTCGATCCTGCGTCAGTTCACCGCAAACGATCTCAATCTGCTCACGGTGATGGCAAACGTGGCCGCTGTGCGCATCGAACATACGCGGCTTGCGGAAATGGAACGCGCCAAGCAAATTATGGCGCGCGACCTGGATCAGGCGGCGGAAATTCAGCAACGCTATCTTCCCGCTGTGGCGCCAACCATTAAGGGTCTGGACCTGGCCGGCCATAACGCTCCGTGCCGCACGGTGGGAGGCGACTATTTCGATTTCTTCCCGTATGAAGGCAGCCGGGTCGCGATGGTGCTCGGTGACGTGTCCGGCAAGGGAATGCCAGCGTCTTTGCTGATGATGGGCCTGCAGGCGCGCGTTCAAGCGCTGGCCGAAGAACCTAAGAACCTGGCGCACGTGATGACGCGTCTGAATCGCCTCACCAGCGCTAACTGCCCGGCCAACCGCTTCATAACTGTTTTCTTTTGCATCCTCAACGGCGAGACGGGCGAACTTACCTTCTGCAACGCGGGCCACAACCCTCCGCTGATTGTTCGCGCCAACGGCGACCACGAACAACTGGAAGGCGGCGGCCCTGTGATTGGCATCCTGCCGTCGATCGAATACCAGGAATACAAAATCGGGCTCGAAGTCGGCGACACGCTGATTATTTACAGTGACGGCGTTACGGAAGCCGCCAACGCTGAAGACGACGAATTCGAAACCGAACGCCTCGCGGAAGCGGTTCGCCGCAACCGGCATTTGCCCGCCACGCAGATTGTGGAGGCAATCCGGAAGGCGGTCACAGACCATGCGGCGGGTGCTCCGCAATCGGACGACATCACGGTCATCGTTGCCCGCCGCGTCGCGGCTTAGCAGAAGGCTCTATGCAGCAGGCACCGCTCAACATTGCCGTTGTCGGACTCGGATTCATGGGTGCGACGCACCTGAAAGCGTGGCGAAACGTTCCCGCAGCCCGTCTATATGCGGTAGTAGACGCCGATCTCAAGCGGCTCTCGGGTGATCTGTCCTCCGTGGGCGGCAACCTTGCGACCACCGAAACGCATTACGATTTTTCCAGCCTGCGGACTTTTACGACACTCGAGCAGGCGCTCAGCGAGCCTGAAATTGACGCTGTGGATATCTGCCTGCCGACCGATCACCACGCTGCCACCACCACTGCCGCGCTTCGGGCGGGCAAACACGTGCTTTGCGAGAAGCCGCTCGCTCTCGATTCCGCCACCGCCGAGTCTCTGTGCCGCGAAGCGGAAAAGGCCGGCCGCATTTTGAT
Organism: uncultured Acidobacteriia bacterium; assembly: GCA_903825445.1. Classification (GTDB taxonomy): domain Bacteria; phylum Acidobacteriota; class Terriglobia; order Bryobacterales; family Bryobacteraceae; genus BOG-234. The sequence continues at coordinate 7,742 of CAIKAS010000290.1, read as the reverse complement.
GGCAGCACACGTGTTGCGCTTTATTCCGGCCTATGAAGAGCTGGCGAGCCATCTGCGTGAGGGTTCGCCGGTGCGTTCGGCGCTATTCCGCCGCCGATGCGGCGCGCCGGGCTGGAGCCCATGGCTGACCGACCCGACCCGCAGCGGCGGGGCCATCCTCGACATGCTTATTCACGATGCCGACTTCTGCATTTCGCTGTGGGGAATGCCGGACGCCGTCCGCGCCCGCGGCCATCGTGACCTGGGCCGGGGCATCGATGTCATCCATGCCGATCTGATTTACCCGAATGTCGGCCCGGTGATCATTACGGGCGGATGGCACCACCCCAACACGTATCCGTTTGGGATGGAGTTCACTGTGGTTACAGACAAAGCGACACTCGAATGGGTGAACCCCGCCACTGATTTCAGGGAACATACGGTCGCGGGGGAACTGCGGACGACGCCCTTGGGCGATCGTGACCTTTTCGCGGCGGAATTGGCTTATTTTGCCGATTGCGCGGCAAAGAACACGCAACCGGTTCGGTGCCCGCCTGCACAATCGACGATGGCCATCGCGCTGGTGGAAAAGATTCTGGCCTCGCGGGATCAAGACGGCTCGTTAATCGCGTGCTGGTAACCGTTTAGCACTTCCTTCCCACCCAGGACCCGTGCCGTTTCCGGGCACAATCTTCGCAACTTTAGCGCCCCAACAGCGTTAGAATCGTTTAGAGTCCTATGCAGCGAAAAGTCTTCATCCTCGCAGTCGCCGGTTTGTCGATGATGGCGACCGGTTTAGCGGCCAAAAAGCCCAAGCAAGTGCCGGCAGCCAAACTCTCGGCCCCCTCGATCTCTTTGATGACGGCCGATCAGCGAGCTTTGCACGCCCTGAACCGTCTGACCTTCGGCCCTCGACTGGGCGACCTGGAACAGATCAGGCAAATGGGTGTCGATAAGTGGATCGAGCAGCAACTCCATCCCGACTCCATTCCGGAGAACCCGGTCCTACTCGCGAAGCTCGAACCTCTGGATACGCTGCAAATGGGTACGACCGCCATGCTGCAGAAATACCCTTCGCAGCAGATGCTCAAGCAGATGATCGATGGCAAGATGCCGCTGCCGCAGGATAAGCAGACTCGCGCCGCAGTACAGACGGCCATCGCACGGTACGAGAAAAAGCGGCAGGCCGATGCCGTGTCGGCTGCAGCAGCTGGTGCGCCGACCGGTCCGGTGGTAGCCGAGGTCAGTATTGGCAACGTGCAGTCAGCGATGGTACAGCCTCCGGCGCCGCCACCGACCGTAGAGCAACTGGCTCCGGGGGGCCGCGTCACTCCCGCATTGATCAACTCGCTTCCGCTCGATCCGGATCAAAAGCAAGCATTCCTGAACGGCACGCAGGAAAGCCGTGTCGCGCTTCTGGAAGGGCTGCCGGACGACCAACTAGTAGATGTTCTGGAAGCGCTTCCCATGCAAATTCGCACGCGCCTGGCCAATGCAGGCACGCCCGCGCTGCGACGCCGCGTCGAGATCCTGAACACGCCGCAACAGATCGTCAACCGCGACCTCAGCGAAGGCAAGCTTCTTCGGGCGATCTACTCGAACCGACAGCTCAATGAAGTTCTCGCTGATTTCTGGTTCAACCATTTCAACGTCTATCTGGATAAGGGCGCCGACCGTTACATGGTGACTTCGTACGAGCGCGACGTCATCCGGCCGCATGTGCTCGGCAAGTTTAAAGACCTGCTGCTCGCTACTGCCCAAAGCCCGGCCATGCTGTTTTACCTGGATAACTGGGAGTCCGCCGGCGGCGATGGACCGATTCGCCCAAACGCGCCTGCGGCTGGAAAGAAACAAGGCCTCAACGAGAATTACGGCCGCGAGCTGATGGAACTCCACACCCTGGGCGTGGATGGCGGTTACACCCAACAGGACGTAACTGAAGTGGCGCGCTGCTTTACCGGCTGGACAATCCGGCAGCCACAACAAGGCGGCGGCTTCTTCTTTAATCCGCGCATGCACGATCGCGGAGAGAAACATGTTCTGGGGGTTACGATTCCCTCCGGCGGCGGTATCGACGACGGACTCAAGGTGCTTGATATCCTCGCTAAGAATCCTGCGACGGCCCGCTTCATTTCGAAGAGTCTCGCGATTCGCTTCGTATCCGACAATCCGCCGGACGCACTGATCGACAAGATGGCTGCCACCTTCGCTAATACCGATGGCGATCTGCGCGAAGTGATGCGCACCATGCTGGGGGCCGACGAATTCTGGGCTGCTGACAACTTCCGTGCCAAGCTGAAGTCGCCTCTCGAGATGGTGGTGAGCGCCGTACGCGCCGTAAACGGCGATGTGGATACGGCCGTTCAGATGGTGGGTCTGATGAACACCCTTGGTCAGCCGCTCTACCGCAAACAGGAGCCGACAGGCTACACGAATCGCGGCGGTGACTGGCTCAATTCCGCCTCATTGCTGGCGCGTATGAACTTTGCCAATACACTAGCGCAGGGTAAGGTCGGAGGCGTTAAGGTGGACGTAAGTCAGTTCGCCGGCGACACGACTCAGATTGAGCGCAACATTCTTTTGACGGACGCCTCACCGGCCTCGCAGGCTGCCATTCAGGCCGGTCTGGAGCAGCAGGCGCAGAAGACGCCTCCGGGTCCGATGGTGGCCGGCTTAACGCTCGGTTCACCCGATTTCCAGCGCAGATAGTCGGAGATACTTTTATGTTCAGATCACGCCGAATATTCCTCCGGGACTCCGCCATTGCCATGGTGGGAGTGGGTAGTTCACCGCTATGGCTGGAACGCGCAGCATTCGCGCAGACTTCGGGCGCGCGCAAAAAGGTGCTCGTCGCGATATTTCAGCGCGGTGCGGCCGACGGACTCAATATCGTGGTCCCGCATGGCGAGCAGCATTATTACGACCTTCGCCCTACTATCTCCGTCCCCCGCCCTGCCATGAGTCTCGCAAAGGAAGACTCCGTCATCGATCTTGACGGCATGTTCGGCCTGCACCCATCGCTGGCCCCTCTGAAGCCATTTTGGGATCAGCAACAGCTCGCCATTGTGCATGCCGCAGGCTCGCCCGATCCCACCCGTTCGCACTTCGATGCTCAGGATTACATGGAATCGGGTACGCCGGGCCTCAAAGCCACAAGTGACGGCTGGCTCAACCGCGCACTGCCGCCGGCCGAGGGCAAACCTTCGCCCGTGCGCGCCGTTAGCCTGGGACCGACGCTGCCGCGCAGCATGCGTGGCAACAATGAGGCGGTTGCGGTGGAGAGCCTGGGGAGTTTCACGATCCGCGACGCCGCGGCCGCCAAGGCACTGGAATCGATGTATGCGGGAACGGGCGATCAGGTTTTGAACGGAACAGGAAAGGCCACTTTTGAAGCCGTGTCCCTGCTCCAGTCGTTACAAAAGACGCCGTACCAGCCAGCGGGCGGGGCACAATATCCCGGCGGACGGTTCGGCGATAGTCTTCGGCAGATTGCGCAACTCATCAAGGCCGACGTCGGCGTGGAAGTCGCGTTCGCCGACCTGGGCGGCTGGGATCATCACGTCCAGGAAGTCGGCCCGAAGGCCTCGGTCGGGCAACTCGCCAATCGGCTAACGGAATTCGGCGGCTCACTCGCGGCGTTCTACAAAGATCTTGGCGATCGGATGGAAGACGTGGTGGTGGTGACGATGTCGGAGTTCGGTCGCGCTGCAAAGGAGAACGGCGACCGCGGAACAGACCACGGCCATGCCAATGCCATGTTCGTGATGGGAGGCCCGGTGAAGGGCGGCAAAGTCTACGGGCAGTGGCCGGGACTCGCACCGGAACAGCTATACGAAAGGCGCGATCTTGCGCTGACGACTGACTTCCGGGACGTGTTGAGCGAGGCAGTTTCGGCTCATCTGGGAAATAATCAAATCGGTAGAGTGTTCCCCGGCTATGCGGCGAGCCCTGCGAAATTCAAAGGTTATCTGCGGGCCTAACGTTGGCCTACTTAAACCGCTTCTTGTAGGTGAAATCCAGTCCTACGTATCCGTTTTCTTCGCGTTCCAGCACCGCCGACCAATTACGGTTGAACGCCCATTCCACACGAATCAATTGCTGACTGGTATTCGACACATCCGTGATATAGGTGAACAGAATGTCGGGGGTCACCTGCTGCTCCACTGTCAATCGAGCTCCGGGATTTCCGCCCGTACCGGCCAACTGCGGATCTATCTTAATCCGGCTCACGCCAAAGAATCTCTGCAGGCGACCAGCCACTGGATTCGCCAGCGTCTGACCGATCAGCGCTGAGGCCCCCAATTGCTCGAAACTCGGCGTTGGCGCATTGCCGCGCAGCGCTACTGACGGATCGTCCGGCGTGCGACCTGTCGCGAGCAATGCGACGATATCGGAAAACTCCAGTGGCGGATCGGAACGGTACGTCATTCCGAGATTAGAGGGCGAACCCGTCACCGTTAGAGTTACATCCACGCCGCGCGCTCGGGTCTGCAAATCGACGTCGAGGATTGGGTCGATTCTGGTCGGGTTGAAAAACGAAATCGCCCCTCGGGTGATCGTGTACTTATTGCCGAAAAAGAGTACCTCACCCTGCGAAACGTTGATGCGGCCGAGCAGCGCCGGACTCGCCAGCGTTCCCCGCAAGCGCAGTGTCGCATCACCCTGAATACTCTCTGCCACCTTCGATTGCAGCGCGACATCCGGGGCCGTCTGTATCAGGACGTCCAAATTCATATTGGACAGCGAGGTGTCCCCTCCCGCCGTCGTAGGTGAAGCACTGTGGCTAAGATCGGCGAGCGTGGCAGCGGTATCCTGCTGGGGGTTAAACACGAGACGTCGCACAGTAATGGTGCCCGAAATACTGCTTCTCTGAGAGTTCCGGACGAGCTGGATATCGGAATCCGATATCGAACTGATGCCTTGCGGATAACGCAGGCGAACATCTTTGGTTTTCGCCGAAAACTGGAACGCAACGGTCCCTGCAGCAAGCGTCGCAAAGCCCGAACCCGTTAGTTTTCCGCCGCCGGTTTCCGCATTAAAGGACTGGATGGTCGCTCGAGAGCCAGAGAAGACAATTTCACCTGTCGCGTTGGTCACTCCATTGGTGAAATCCGAATAGTGGAATTCCCCACCGCGAATGCTGGCGTGTCCGCTGAAATCCGGGTTTGCCAAACTGCCCCGCAGGTTACCGCTTACCGAGACTGTTCCGGACGATGCCAAGTCTGGCACAAAGTTGCGCAGCATCGCCAGATTCACTTCACCCTGCAGACGGAGATTCAGCGCGGACGCTCCCGTGATGTCGTCGGTACCGCTCACAGTGACATCCGTCTGCGGAGCCTGAAAATGCGCGGCATCGACTCGAATAGTGGACTTTTGGTAGGACACTTTTACCGGCCCTGAGTTGCGAAGGCTGAACCCGGGAATACTGGTTGCAAGAGGCGTGCCGGGTAGTGGATGCACTTCGACCTGTCGCATGGTGGCGGTCGCCGACATTTGTAGCGGCGAAAACAGGGGTCCGCTAAAATCCAACTGCCCTTCGGTCAGGCCGTCGAACGTAATCTTCTTCGCGTCGGCCTCCGCCACAATGAGCGTTCCGAGCGCATTCAAACCAGCATTAGCAAACGTGATGGATCCGGTGGTGCGGTCGTCTCCGGTAAGTTCCACTTTGGCCTCTCCGCGAATAGTCGCTTTCGCAGCATTGGAGTCGACAGTTGCCGTGAGAACCGTCCCCTGCGTTCGCGCGGAGATATGAGCATCGCCAAGCTCGCGGCCGGCGAATCCGATACCTGTCGCCGATCCATCTCCGGTGACTCCGGTCAACTCCAGATGAACGTTCTTCTTCGCGTCTTCGCTGATGCGAACTGAAGCCGTCCCATTGAACTGCGCGACGCCCTGTATGTCGGGTTGCCGTTCGCGCACGAGGGCAATCTGGTTGAGCGCCATGCCGTTACTCGAGGCGGCTATTTCCAACATCCCGGTTGGAAACGCCTGCCCGGGATGGGGATACCTAGCATTGAAAGTCACGCGCTTTGGCCCGGAGGTAAAGACGCCTGCAACCGTCTGAAGATCCGCGTTGACGTACTGCAAATGACTGGCAATGGAGTCATAAGGCTGGCCATAGATCAGACCTTTCGCCAAAGTCAGATCAGCATCTCCGGTCGGTCGGCTAAGCGTGCCATTGACGTGCGCCGTAACACTGGCAATTCCGGTCACAGGGACATCTTTGTAGCCAGCGACGGCAAGTGCATGTGCAAGATCCACGTTGCTCACGACGGCGTTACCGTCTATAGCTGAAGCATCAGTAGTCCCCCAATCGGCCAGCGCAATCGAACCGGTTCCGTTTGCAGTCATCCCTTCGTAAAGTAATGCGGCGTTGGCTACCGTAAACTGGCTAGCCGACGCGGTGACATCGCCATCCGCGGAACCGATCAGCTTGCCACTGTACAGCGCATTGCGAAGAGCAACGTGCCCTGTGATTCGCGGAGTGTCCAAAGCTCCGTTGACGCTTCCCACAAATGAGGCGGAGCCGTTGCGAAGCTCAAAGGGCAGCGCACGCCCGTTCATGGCCGGGAGCAGATCGTTAAGATCTTTGGAATCGGCCTTCACGGTGAGCGATGTCCCGAGTGTGCCGGTAACGTCTACGCGCGTGTTCGGCAGTTCAAGCCAGGAATTGTCCAGTTCCAGCTTCGTCGCTCCAGCGGTCTTCGCTCCGGCAGGTATTCCCATGCCCGTGTAATGCGCGGCCAGATCGCCATGTACGGCCGGCCCCGTCGGCGCCGGAATGACCGTCAAACGGGCAGTCGCGTCGATCAAACTGGACAAATCGCTGACCCTGCCGCTCGCAGTCACGGGTCCAGTAACCAATCCATCCCACGGAATCATTTGCGTCGTCCCCAGCGCGGCGAGAGAACGTATTCCGAGTCCGCTGATCATGGCATCGATCTTGTAGACGTCGTAACCTTTGGTCACCACACTGCCAGTCGCCTCACCGCCGAGTAAACTGGCGCGCAGGCTGTTCAATGACATTGTTGCCTGGGAGCCGGCCAGCCGGCCTGTCAGCCGAATATTACCAGCACTTCCGTACGCAAGCCCGTTGCCCTGGAACGCGCCTGCCAGGCTGAATTCCTTCGGCGACACGTAGCGCACGTTGCCCGCGACGTTTAATGCGCCCGATATCGGCAATTTCCAGTGCAGTACTTTGGCGGCCTCGGCTACGGACGCCTGCACTTTGTAGGTCGCTGTCACAACCGGCGCGGCGAAACTGCCGATCACGATGTCGCTCAGATCGATCTGAGATGCGTTGGTCTTGAGCCTGGCGTTCGAGACCACCACCTGGTTGCGCTCCATCGTCGCCGAGGCCGTCAGATCGATGTCCAGTGGTCCATAGCCTTCAAGGGTGAAGTGGATTGGCGCAAAGGCGACGTCGCCGGAATAGCGATCACGCGTACGGTCGTACTTCGCCTGCACGCTCAGGTTTCTGCCACTGCCGCTCCACGGAGACTCGCGCGGAGACGATCCAGGAAACTCCGTCAACGCCTCTCCATTTCGTATATCGACACTCGCGATCTTCAGATCCAGAATCGCGTCACTGGTCCTCGCGGTGGACGACACCTTCGGCCTGGGCAAATTGGTACCTCCTGTGTCGTCGATAATCAGGTGCACACGCGGGTGAGTCACCACGACCCGGGCCAGACGAACGTCTCTCGAAAAATACGAGAGAATCCGCAAACCGAGGGTGATATGATCCACCGCCAGAAAAGGCT
>CAIKAS010000289.1 GCA_903825445.1 uncultured Acidobacteriia bacterium | reverse complement strand
TCTTGCTCTTGGTGCACACGTCGGCACGCACATTGACGCGCTGTGTCACTTCACCTGCAACGGGAAACTCTTCGGCGGCGAAGAAGTGGCAGGGGTCCAAAGTTATGCGGCCGGCCTGGAGCGGCACACGGTCGACACGATTGAACCCATTTTTCGCCGTGGCGTGTTGCTCGACATTCCCAAAGTTGTGGGTGTGGACGTTTTGCCTCGCGATTTCGTCGTCACCCCCGAGCATCTGGATCTTGCCGCCGCGGGCACAGCGATTCAACCTGGTGATGTCGCTCTGATCCGTACCGGCTGGGCGCGCTACTGGCACGATCCCGCCCGCTTCATCTCAGAGGTCCACAGTCCCGGACCGTCGCTGGCTGGCGCGCAGTGGCTGAGTCAGCGAAAGATTTTCGCGGCTGGCAGCGATACAGCGCCTTTTGAGTTCACCCCCAGCCCCGAGATGTGCGTGCACGTGCACTTGCTGGTGGAATCCGGCATCCACATCATGGAATGCCTGAATCTGGAAGAACTCGCGGCGTCCGGCGCGGCGGATTTCCTCTTCGTCGCCGCGCCCCTTAAAATTCGCGGTGGTACGGGCTCACCGATCCGGCCTGTCGCCTTGCTGTAGATTGCGGTTTTGTCCAGGCGAATCAGTTTTCCGACGGCCGCTCGATGTGATCGACGACTACGTAGCCCTTTTGCGCTTTGTCCGGAGCAAGCTTCAGCCCGAGTTTGTCGAGCGCCGTAAAGATCGAAGCGCCGCCGGGCTCATCGGTTGCGGTGAACGGTGACGGAAACCCGGGCGGAAAGTCGCCTGGTGCACTTTCGTCATGGGCGAATTCCAGCACAAAAGTGAATACGTCGGTCGTGCCGGTTTTGTCCGCAACGGGCCGTCCCAGCATGAGTCCACCGAGCATGTTCGCGACATCCGAGAGCTTCTTGCCCGTGACCTCCATCGTCCAGTTGGGGCCTTCCACCCTCCGTGGAGCAGGCACCAGGGTTTTCCTCCGGGACCCGTGTCGTCGATGGGTCCGCTCCCCGGTCCCGGCATCGCTGCGCAACTTTCGGGCACTGTTGGTTTGATCCTGAGGCCGCCCTTTGCCAGTGTCAGCGCGTAGGCCGGTACCTCTTCCAGTTCGCGATGCAGCTTCAATTGAAATCGCTCTTCGAGAAGCGCCAGCAACATTGGCCCCATCAGCAGGTTATCGGCGGGAGTTCCCCGACCGGTAGGTCCGCTCGCCACAGGATCGGTGGCGACGGCTGCGATAGTGTAACGATCGGAACGCATCCATGCCGGACCCCCTCTGATGCGGCGCGGATCAAACGGCAGGCCAAGATCGTTCGTGTGAGGCGTGCCGCCAAATATCAGGTAGGCATCAATAATGTCCGCAACCGACATGCAGTTGATGTTGATCCGGCCAGGGGATCGCGAGAAATTCCTGCCTCCGCCGCCGCTTTTGCCGGCACGGCCGCCGCCCGCGCCGTCCGCCGGGCTGCACGGTTTGATCGAGGCCGCTTCGAATTTGGGCACCGGAACTGACGGCGGAGTCTGTGCGTGAGCCAGAGCCGCCAGCAGGACGAGTTCGGGAATCAAAGGTAGTGTCTTCATTTCATCGCCCCGTGTTCCCTTTCGTCTTGAAATGCAGAACGGTCGTTAGCCCAATCCCCGTTAGGATCAACGCCAGCCAGAGGCCGTCCCAAATACCTGCCACTCCCCAGCCTCTTCGAAATCCGAGCCACCAGCCAATTGGTAATCCGACGCCCCAGTACGCTCCCAGGTTCCACAACATCGACGATTTTGTGTCCCCCCATCCTCGCAGCGCGCCGGTGGCCACCGTCTGCATTCCGTCGAAAATCTGAAAGCCGGCGGCAATTGCAAAAAGCGAAACACAGACCTCAACAACCCGCACATCCGAGGTGTAGAACCGAGCAAGTTCGCGAGGCAGCGTCAGAAAAAGCACGACCGAAAGGAACTCGAGGGCCACCCCGATACCGACCGCTGTCCAGCCCGCGCGAATCGCCCCTGCCCGGTCTCCCGTGCCGCGTAACCTCCCCACCGAAACGGCAGTCGCCGAAGCGAGCCCGAGTTGCAACATGTACGTAACCGCCGCAACATTCAGGACTATCGTGTGGGCTGCAAGACTGACGGGACCGATGACCCCGGCGAGCACAGTAGCCGTATGGAAGACGCCGACCTCGAGACCGATAGTGGCCGCCGCCGGAACTCCTAGTCGCAAGAGCTGCCGCACGACTTTTCGGCTCGCATGAAGGCCGCGAATCGCCTGGTGGTCTCTCATCCAGACTGCACAGAAAAGAAAATTCACCAGATATATACGAGCCAAGCAGGTCGATAGTGCCGAGCCTCGCACACCCATCGCCGGTGCGCCCCAGTGGCCGTAAATCAAAACCCAGTTGCCCAGCGCATTCACGAGGTTCGATGAAATAGCCGCCATCGTGATTGGCTTTACACAATGGATGCCCTGCAGGAATCGCCGAAAACAGGCGTACACGAGCAACAGCGGCAGACTCCAGACCAGAATACGAATGAAGCCAACCGCGTCGTCGCGCAACGCAGTCGTCACTCCCAGAATGGACAGCAACGGCGTCGAACAGAGAATGATGGCAATCGCAACAGGTGATACGACACCGGCGATAGCAAGCCCGGAACCCAGCGACCGACGCGCTTCCACATGATCGCCCGCGCCGTACGCGTAGGAAACAAGAGTATCCAGGCCGGCGAACAAACCGACCGCCGCCACCGCAAATGGATAAAACAGCGCCGAACCCAGGCTGGCCGCGCCGATGGCGTTGGCACTGTCAGGAAGTTTGCCGACCATGATGACGTCGACCACGCCCATCGCCATCCAACCGAGTTCGGCCAGCGAAAGCGGGATGGCAAGACGCAACAGGTTGGCAACATCGTTGCGGATCAGAAGGGCTCTGCCGGAGGGCATTAAACCAGTTTAGTTTCGACTTTCTCGCCGCACAATGACATCCCCGCACCCGCGCGCCCCGCGTGCTGTAATGAATGGAACACTCGCACAACATGAGCCCGGTAAACGACAACGTCCGTATTCTGATCGAGGCGTGGAAACTAATGGTCAGCCGCCTTCCAGGATCGACCGTACAGCACGAGGCTGGCGTGGCCTCCATGTTCGGACAGGTCCCGCTGTCATTCCTGAATATCTCCGCACAGGATCATCCGCTCCTCACTGTCGCCGACTTACGCGCCGCTCTCACTCTGATGAGAGATCGCGCGAAATCCTGCCAACACAGGTCCCTCATCGCGCTGTGTGAAGAATGGCTTCCCGCTGGCTGGGAACGAACGGCCGCCGAAGAAGGCTATAAACTCGCCTTGAACATGACGTGGATGACGGCGAACCGTCTGCTGCCGCCGCGACGTCCGGCGAATCCAATACTCGAATTCCGCCGCGTCTCCGATGACGCCACAGCCCGCGACCTCGCCATCATCAACGCCCACGCCTATGGTATGGAACTCAATTTGTTCGAATGCATCTGCAATATGCAATTGTGGCTGCCGCAGAACAGCAGCTATGGTTACGTTGGTTATGTGGACCGGCGCGCTGTCACGTCGGCTGCGACTTACTCAGTCGGCGGCACCGCGTATGTCGCTTTCGTGGCCACCATGCCCGATTCGCATGGCAAAGGCTACGCTGAAGCCGTTATGCGCCATGCCATTGAACAAGGTAGCGCCTCGATGAATCTCACCGAACTCACGCTGCACGCCTCAGATATGGGACGGCCCCTCTACCAATCGATGGGCTTTGAGCCGGGCGGCAAGACGCCATTGCTCGCGGCGGAAACCCCCGCCACGCACTAATAAAAGCGTTACGCAACCGACGCCTCAATCAGGCAAACCGGCGATTGCGTTGGCGTGATGCCAACCAGTTTCAATCCGGCCGCCGCGAACAACGTCGCGAACTCTCCCGCCGTACGCTCTTTGCCACCGCGTGTGCAGACCAGCATTTCAATATCGAGCAATTTCGACGGCGCTGGTCCGGGCGAATCCGGTACTACCATCTCGCACAGAAATACCCGCCCCGCAACGGGTGCCGCCTTGACAAGCTGCTCGCGCATGAGCGCCAGTATTCTGCGTCCGCTTTCGTCATCCCAATCGTGGATGATGTGCTTCATCAAATAAGCGTCGCAGCCCTCCGGCACACGTTCGAAGAAGCTACCTGCCTCGAATGCCACACGCTCTTCGGCTCCGTGAAAGTGTCCTGCCGCCGGAGCGCCGGCAACAACTTCAGGCAAGTCATACAGCACGCCGTGCAGTCCCGGGAAACGCTGCAGAAGCCGGCTCAACAGCATGCCGTGTCCTCCACCGCAATCGGCCAGTCGCCGGAACCGAGCGAAATCCGCGACTTCCAGCAGCGCTGCCGCCGCCGCTCCCGAAAAGCTCGTCATGGCGCGATGAAAATTCGCAGCCTGATCCGGTATGTCCAGGAACAAATCGAATGCGTGTTTCCCAAACTCCAGCGTGACGCCATCAGTACCCGTCCGGATGCACTCCTCCATCTGGGCATAGCTCCTGATCTGCCAGTCGTCCGCGAACATAATCACCATGTCGCGCATCGTCCGCGGGTGACGGGTTTGCAGCAACTGCCCGGCGGGGCTGAGCGCAAAGTGGCGCGCGGGTCCCTCCTGAAATACTCCAAATCCAGCCAGCATTCGCAGCACCCGATACAGTGCGGATGCGTGCGTAGCCGAATCGCGGGCAATGTCTTCGATGTCCCGTGGACTCTCCGACATATGATCGGCGATCCCAAGCCGCGCAATCGACGCGAAGGAGAAGAAAACCATCTTCGAAAACAGCAACTGCATGATGATGGCGTCGGGCTGAGGCGCATCCGATACAGGCGCGGGCGGAGTATTCATAGGTTTTTCAGGATAGTGTAACAATTTTCAGGATAGTGTAACAAGCTACAGCAGGTCGTGACGCTTTTGAGATTCCAGCATCTTGACGATATCGCCCACCTGTTGCGCGCGGCCTCTGTCCGCTACCAACAACGCATCCGGCGTATCCACGATAATCAGATTCTTCACGCCCAGCAGAGCAACGATCTTCTGACCGCAATCGATGTAATTGCCCTTTGACTTCGCGCTGATCAGTTCAGAGCGCGAAGCGTTGCGGTTCGTGTCTCGCGGCAGCAGTTCGTAAACCGCATGCCAGCTGCCCACATCGTTCCACCCGAAATCGTCGCAGGCCACGCCAACCACATTATCGGCCTTCTGGAGCACTGCGTAATCGATAGAAATGTTCTCACACAACGGGAAAACCTTCGCCACGCGTGCGGCAAAATCTTTGTGCCGGAAAGGCGGCAGGCTGCCAAGTAGTGTTGCTGTCTTCGGCAGATGAAGACGCAGACCATCGAGAATCGTTGTGGCTTTCCAAAAAAACATCCCCGCGTTCCAATAGAAATGTCCGGCCCGTACGAACTTCTTCGCTTCTTTCAGCTCCGGCTTTTCGCGGAAGCGCTTCACTGGAACGGTTTCGAGCTTCCCTTCTTCTGTACCTTTGGGAAACTCGACGTAACCGTAACCGGTTTCCGGCCAGCGCGGCGCAACACCCAGGACAGAGATTTGATCCTTCTCAGCCGCCTTGAACGCAGCCCGCACAAGACTTAGAAAACGCTTCGGATTCCCGATGACATGGTCGGACGGAAAGACGCCGAAGATCGCGTCCGGATCGATGGATTCCAGAATGTGAGCAGCCAGGCCTATGGCTGGCGCCGTGTTCCGCTGCGCGGGTTCGGCGATGATCTGTTTCGCTGGCACGTTCGGAAGTTGCCGTACGATTTCATCGCGCACGAATTCGTTGGTGAGAATCCAGATGCGCTCGGCCGGAATCAGCGGTGCCAGTCGCTCAACCGTTTCCTGAATGAGTGTAGCTTCGCCAACGCCGATGTTGAGAACCTGCTTCGCGTTGCGCTTTCGGCTGCGCGGCCAGAACCGCGTGCCACGACCGCCAGCCAGGATCAGGCCGTAATAATTTGATTTCGCCATTACGAAACAACATTAGCAAGCGCGCCGGTCCCGTTGCAGAGTCAGTGGCGGATCCTGGGCTGCCGAAGTGGGTCTACAAAACCGGATACGAGTGGATCAGCCGGAAAGTCCTGCTCCAGCGCGTCTTCGTCGGAAAGTGGATCACGATATCGGTCAAATGCGAAACCGTTGCTCCGGGATCCGAAAGATCCTGCGTGCTCGCGTCGTACGACCAATAAATCATGAGCGGTTTCCCGATGATGTTTTCCCGTGGCACCAAGCCCCAGAAACGGCTGTCTGAAGAGTTGTCACGGTTATCGCCCATCGCCAGGTAGTAGCCGGGCGGCACCACTAGTTCCCCGTTCTGCACGTTATCCGCCAGCATCTTCATAGCGCGGGGAAACACGTTGCCGTTTGGTCGCCCGGTCGGGAAATCATCGGCGTATTGCGAAGGCGGCGCTTTATACACGGCATAGGGCTCGTCCAGCGCGTGACCGTTAAGAAATACGTGGCGGTTTTCCAGATGAATGCGATCGCCGGGCACACCCATCACCCGCTTCACAAAAGTCTGGCTGATGTCGATCGGGTAGCGAAAAATGATGATGTCGCCGCGCTTCACATCAGCGTATGGCAAAACGGAGGACGTCGCCGAATCGTGCGGCGCGTACGCCAGCTTATCCACCAGCAAATGGTCGCCCACCAGCAGCGTATCTTCCATCGATCCACTCGGGATCACGAAGGCCTGGCAAAGCGTCGTGGTTCCAAACAACAAAAGGATAAAAGTTACGGCCCACTCGGCGACAAAGCCACGGACCGGGGGTTCTGGAGTGACAGGCATGAGGATTTCTCTTAAATGACTAGCTACTTCACAGGATACGAATGGATCAGGCGAAAAGTTCGGGTCCACCTGGTCTTGGTCGGGAAATGAATCAATACGTCGGTCAGGTGGGTGATTGTCGCGCCGGGATTCGACAGATCTTCTGTACTGGCGTCGTAGGACCAGTAAATAATCAACGGCTTCCCGATAATGTTTTCCCGCGGCACAAAACCCCAATAGCGGCTGTCGAGTGACTGATCGCGGTTATCACCCATAGCGAAGAAAAAGCCTTTCGGAACCACGACCTCGCCGTTCGTCACGTTGTGATCCAGCATCGCCTGCGCCGAAACTGAGATTGGCGTATTGGGATCGCTCGGAAAATCATCGCGGTAAGAATCGAGATACTCGGTCTTGTGCACAACATACGGTTCGTCGAGCAGATGACCGTTCAGCCAGACGCGCTTGTTTTCCAAATGAATGCGGTCGCCGGGCACACCCATCACCCTCTTCACAAAGGTCTGCCGAATGTCCACAGGATATCGGAAAACGATAATGTCACCTCGGTGCGGTTCGCTATACGGCAATAGATTCCGAGTCACCGCCCCACCTGGCGCAAACGCGAGCTTATCCACCAGCAGATGGTCGCCGATCAGCAGCGTGTCTTCCATGGAACCGGTCGGTATCACAAACGCCTGCACTAACGTCGTAGTGCCAAACAAAAGAAGAATGATGGTGACAGTCCACTCGGCGATGAAACCGCGAGGCGGCTCGAACGCCTGGGCAGGCCTGTTTGCATCCGGCGCGAACTCTGCCAAAGTATTTTCACCCGGTGCGAGCGTCGCCCCGGTATTTTCAGTAACAACTGATTCCGATTGATCCACTACGGTTCATTGTAGCGGCAAGGGCTGTTATTCTGAGAGAACGTCCGCATCCGTCGTTCTCATGACGCCCGCGAAGTCTCCTCTCGTCAATCCCGTATTCCTGGTGCTGGGCTGCACATTGTTCGCGGCGGCTGCACAAGTACTGCTGAAACTTGGCGCCGGCAATCCTATGCCTGCACTCGATTTCTCCAGTCCATCCAGCATCGCTGGCTTTGTCTCAGCATTGCTCCAAAACTGGCGGCTCGCGTTCGGCTACGCACTTCACGGGTGCAACGCGGTGCTGCTGATCCTCGCCCTGCGAGAAGGCCAGCTTTCGGTCTTGTACCCCATTTATGCACTTTCCTACATCTGGGTCGACCTTCTCTCGCTGTACTTTTTTAACGAACACATGAACGTGTGGAAGGCGGCTGGCATCTTTCTGATTATTGCCGGCGTTTCACAACTGGGGCGAGTGAGCGCGAAGTCATGAAGACTCCGTTCAGTTCGATTCTGCTCGTGCTGTTCGCGTCGTTTATCGGCTCCTTCGGTGCCGTATTTCTGAAACTCGGCGCGGCGCACCTGAGGCGAGGCATCCGGGGCGCGCTGAACTGGCACCTCGCCGCGGGTATCGGCTTATTCCTCGGCTCCAGCGTCCCATTCGTAATGGCGCTCAAGCACGGTGAACTCTCTGTGCTCTACCCAATGGTCTCGCTCAGCTACGTCTGGGCAATGCTGTGGTCCGCACTGCTTTTTCACGAACCGGTCACCGGGGGAAAGGTCGGTGCACTTGCGTTGATTCTCGGCGGTATCATCTGCATCGGAGTAGGGGGCAGGTAGCGCAATGGAACGTTTCGCCGTCATTGCCGACGTACATGGCAACCGCTGGGCTCTGGAAGCGGTTCTCGAAGACATCGCCTGGCGTGACGTTCGCCGCATAGTGAACGTAGGCGATCATCTGTTCGGACCGCTCGACCCGGCAGGCACTGCCAGGTTACTCATGCGCCTGAACTTGCCGTCGGTCGGTGGCAATCAGGATCGCGAGTTGATTGACGATTCTCCGGCGGAACCCGGCAGCACGAAAGAACGCAATCGCGCCGCACTCACCCCGCACCACCGCGAATGGCTTGCAAGCCTGCCATTTAAAAAGGAATTGCCCGGTGGCGTTCTGATGTTTCACGGAACGCCCTCGCACGACGATATGTATCTGCTCGAAACCGTAAACCCGGATGGCACAGTCTCACCGGCTTCCGCCATCGAAGTCGCCGAACGACTGGGCACCACGCAAGCGCCGCTGCTGCTCTGCGGACACACGCACATACCCCGCCTGGCGGAATTCCATGGCTGCACAATTGTTAATCCCGGCAGCGTAGGCTTGCAGGCTTATGCTGACGATTCGCCGGTCACGCATGTGATGGAAAACAACAGCCCGCACGCACGCTACGCAATTGTGGAAAAGCAGACCACACACTGGCGAGTGGACCACATCGCCATCGGTTACGACGTGGAATCAGCCGCAGCTGAAGCCGAGCGGAATGCAAGACCAGATTGGGCCTGGCGACTGCGTACCGGACGCGCCAACTCCTGATTAGCGTACATCTGTGTGCATCAGCGGCCCTTCGTTCTTACTTACTCACAGGTCGCTGCAAAGCCACAATCGAAGACTCAATCGCCGTAATGGCAAATTGCAATACTTCGTGCTGCGAGCGGAACGGCAACCGATTCGAGATCCCCAGCTTCGCAATCCCGTGAACCAGTGACCACGCCAGCAGCGTCCTGTGTTCCGTCCCGCCTTCCGGCAACTGGCCATCGCTTTGGCAAAGCGCAATAAAGCTCACCAGTGTTCCGAATGCCTCGCGCCCGGCTATCATGCAGGCTTCGTCCGCTTCCGCCACCGGGGTGTCGAACATCGCCGCGAAATGTTCCGGCCTGCGCAGAGCAAACGCCACATACGCGTACCCTGCACGCTTCAGCTTTCCGATGGCCGTCGTCTCCGAGGCCGAGTCTTCCAGCATCGCCTCATTCAGCTCCCGGAAACCCTGTGCCGCCACAGCAGCCAGCAATTCGCTTTTGTCCTGAAAGTGCCGATAGGGCGCGTTGTGGGAAACCCCGGCGCGCCGCGCCACCTCCCGAAGGTTGAAGCCTCCCGGACCTACCTCTGCAATCAACTCAACCGCCGCCGCCAAGAGAGATTCCCTAAGATTTCCATGGTGATACGGCTTGCTCCGTGGCATCTGTAACAATTTAGCAGAAATATGTTGACAACAGCAACATTTTGAGTTTAATCTGATGTTGTCACTGTCCACATGAAGCCCACCGGATATTCTTACAAACAACGGCAGCCCTCCCAACTGGATGCAAAGTGGGATGCCATCATCATCGGCTCGGGCATTGGCGGTCTGGCAGCGGCCGCCGCCTTGGCCAAATACGGAGACAAGCGCGTGCTGGTGCTGGAGCGCCATTACACCGCAGGCGGGTTTACGCACGTCTTCCGCCGCCCGGGCTACGAATGGGATTGCGGCGTTCACTATGTTGGCCAGGTCATCGATCCCACCTCGGCGGTTCGTGCAGCTTTCGACCACTTGACGGAAGGTCGTCTGGGTTGGCAAGCCATGCCCGACGTCTACGACCGTATCTCCATCGGTGACCGCAGCTACAATTTCCCTACCGGCCAGGATCGCTTCCGAACGTGCTTGTGCGAGGCCTTTCCCAGTGAGAAACGGGCCATCGACAAGTACATGGCGGCTGTATGTTTCACCGCGCGGGCCGGCAACGCTTACTTTGCTGAAAAGGCAATTCCCGGCTGGCTGGCGAATCTGATCGGACCGTTGATGCGCTCCGGGTTCCTTCGATACGCCTCGCGGACTACCAAAGAGGTTTTGCAGAGTTTCACCCGCAACCCTGAACTGATTGCGGTCCTGACGGGCCAATGGGGCGACTACGGCTTGCCGCCAGGCCAAAGTAGTTTCGGTGCTCACGCCGGGGTGGCGCACCACTACTTTGAAGGCGCCGGTTACCCCATCGGAGGCTCATCGGAAATCGCCGCGGGAATCGCGCCCGTAATTGAGAGCACCGGGGGCGAAATCATTTATAGCGCCGGAGTCGCCGAAATCCTCCTGGAGCAGGAAAGCAGCGCGAAGCCCCGCGCCATCGGAGTTCGCATGACCGATGGCCGCGAATTCCACGCGAACACGATCATCAGCGATGCCGGCGCGGAGAATACGTTCCGCCACCTCTTACCCCGAAACTTGGCCGCGTGCGCCGGACTCGTCGAGCAATTGCGCAGCATTCCGCCATCCATCGCCCACGTGTGCCTTTACGCCGGAGTAAAGCGGGCGCTGGGTGAGCGCGACTTCGCTGCCACGAATCAGTGGTTCTATCCCAATGCCGATCACGACGGAAATTTCGTTCGCTATAACGCAGACCCCGGCTCTGTCTGGCCATGCCTGTTCTTGTCGTTTCCCTCTGCCAAAGATCCCACCTTTGAACAGCGCCATCCAGGCCGTTCGACCATCGAGGTCATCGCGCCCGTCCCCTACGCCGGTTTCGCAAAGTGGGCGGATACGAAGTGGAAGCGTCGCGGTGCCGATTACGAGACGTTCAAAGAATCGCTGACAGCCAGACTACGCGCGGATCTGGAGCGACATGTTCCCGCCGTCCAGGGGCGCGTCGATTATGCCGAAGTTTCAACGCCGCTTTCTACGCGTCATTTCGCCAACTACCAGCATGGCGAGATCTACGGACTCAGTTCCACACCCGCGCGATTTCGCCTGCGCTCGCTGGGAGCACGCACCCCGATTCGCAATCTGTATCTGACCGGATCCGATACATGCACTTCGGGAGTGACAGGTGCCATGTTTGGAGGCGTGATCTCCGCGTCGGCCATTCTCGGACGGAACCTCATAGCCAAGGTTACCCGAACCACCACAAACTCAACGCTGTCAAAGACAACAAAAGCCAGGCGCGCTAAACTGAGCCAACAGGCAACATGACGCGCCCGATCCTCACTGTTCTCTTCATCGTGCCACTAGCCTTGGCTCTATCGTCCGCTGCAGCCCCACCCGAAGTCGTCGCGAACACTCACACTCTGAACGACTTCCATCCAGTATTTGACGTCTCGCCGATCACCACGACTTTGCTCGAGAAGATCCGCGCCACCACATGGCATGAAGGCTGCCCAATCCCGCCCGGCGACCTTCGCCAGCTAACTCTTTCCTATTGGAATTTCGACCGCAAACCATCCACCGGCATTCTGGTCGTCCACAAAGATGTTGCAGCAGAAGTGTCCATCGTCTTTCGCGATCTCTTCAACCACGGCTTTTTGATTGAACGAGTGGCGCCCGTCGAGGACTACGGCGGAAACGACGATGCCTCTATGGCCGCGAACAACACTTCGGCATTCAATTGCAGGGATGTCACCGGTCAGCCCGGAAAGTTTTCCAACCACAGCTGGGGTCGCGCGATCGATATCAATCCCCTCACCAACCCCTACGTCAAAGGTGACAAAGTCCTGCCGCCCGAAGGCCGAGCCTACCTCGACCGTGCCCATGCCTTTCCTGGTTCGATACTCGACGCAAGCTTCATCGTGAAGCGCTTCATTCAGGCGGGCTGGCAGTGGGGGGGCAGTTGGAACGACCGGAAGGATTACCAGCACTTCGAAAAACCCGCTCCGTAAAACTGACAACAAAAAGAAAAACCGCGCCAAAAGACAGGCGCGGTTCTCAGTCACTGATCCGAACTGTTTAAAGGTTGCTTAAGCCGCAGCGTCAATCATCTTCTGCAAATCGGCCTTGCCAACCGCGCCCACCTTCGAGCCAACCACCTGCCCGCCCTTGAACATGAGAATGGTCGGGATGCCACGCACCTGATAGCGCATCGCGGTCTGCCCGTTCTCGTCCACGTTGAGCTTGCCGATCTTGGCTTTGCCCACGTATTCGTCTGCCAGCTGATCGACGATAGGCGTCATCTGCCGACAGGGGCCGCACCAGGTAGCCCAGAAATCCACCAGTACGGGTGTCTCCGACTGCAGAACCTCTGTGTCCCAGGCGGCGTCGGTAAAGTTCAGTGTGTTTGCTCCAGCCATTTTTCTATTTCCTCGTTCAGAATTTTAGATACTCAGACCACCGGCAAAGATTCAGGTGACCTTACAAGCTTTCATAAAGATCGGAATACGCGCGCGCCGAAGGAGCCCATGAAAAATCCCTGTGCATCCCGCGAACCATCCGGGCCGTCCACGCATCATTATCGGCCCATGCCTGGCAGGCATCGCGAATGGCGGCCAGCAGCGCAATCCCATTGTAATCCGAGAACTTGAATCCGGTCGACTCGTCAATAGTGTCGTCCAGGCCACCCGTGGCCCGCACTACAGGCACTGTGCCGTACTTCAGGCTGTAAATCTGATTTAGACCGCAAGGTTCATAGTGGCTCGGCATCAGGAAGATATCCGAACCCGCCTCAATCCGGTGCGCCAGTGCGTCGTTGAAGCCCAGCCGGAGTCCCACTCGCCCCGGAAACGTCGCAACCAGCCCCTGGAACAGTTCCTCATAGCGCGCCTCACCGTTCCCCAGAGCTACCAGACAAACATCGCTCTCGAAGATCTGCTGCGCAATCTCGCCGATCAGGTCGAAACCTTTCTGAGATGCAAACCGCGAAACAATCCCCAGCAGTGGTTTGTCCATCATCGCTTCCGGCAAGTCCATTTCTGCCAGCAGCGCTCGTTTACATTCGCGCTTCCCTGCCAGGTTCTCGGGCGTGTATCGGGCCGGAAGATACGCGTCGGTCTCGGGGTTCCAGCGACTATAGTCGACTCCGTTCACTATCCCGCTGAGGACGCCGCGCCGCTCCCGGAGCAATCCATCCAGCCCGAAGCCGTATTCCGGGGTCTGAATCTCCTCCGCATACTTGCGGCTCACTGTGCTGATTGCGTCTGAAAAGACGATCCCCGCCTTCAGGCAGTTCAGCTGCCCCCAAAACTCAAGCTGCGACGGATTAAACAGATGCTGCCCCAGCCCTGTATCGGCCAGATTCCCAGCCGGGAAGATCCCTTGGTATCCGAGATTGTGAATCGTGAAAAGGGTTCTGGCCGCCTCGAACTCAGGATCACCCGCGAGCGTATCGCGCAGATATACCGGCACCAGACCCGTCTGCCAGTCGTGGCAGTGAAATATGTCAGCGTGAAACAGCCGACGCGAAATCTCGAGCGCGGCCCGGCTAAGCACTGCGAACCTGATGTGGTTATCGGTGAAATCGCCGCCGGCGTTGCCGTAGAGCCCCTCCCTGCCATAAAGCCCGGCGTTTTCCAAGAAATACTGCGTCACCGCCCCCGGCCCAAATTCTGTCCGCATGGCCCACACCGCCACGTCGACCCGGTTTTGCCCCAGATCCACCGGCATAGCGTCAATCACGCGGTCCGCCGGTGCGTCGGCGGCATGCATATAGCGCGGGACAACCACCGCAACCTGATACCCCTGTGCTGCCAGCGCCTGAGGCAGCGCTCCGAGCACATCCGCCAGCCCCCCGCTCCTGGCCCAGGGACTCACCTCGGAAGACACCATCATTACCCGCTCACGCCGTATAGCCATGTATTACCTAATGGTAGACTTGAGAACATCCAGGCGGAAGTGTTTTGAAGCAATTTTCCTATTTTTTCGCGCGCGGCATTCTGTTCGCGGCCCTGCTTTCCCTGGTCCCCGCACGCCTCCACGCCGTGGAGCCAACCCTTCAGCTGGATCACGATCAAACCGTCTTTTGCGTCATGGCCGCCATCAACGCCGCCGGATACGACGACGGCATCAATCTTCCCGATAACAACCCGCTCCGCAAACAGGTTCGCGACTACCTCGCCTCAAAGAACATTTCCGTACTACCGGAACTCAAGGTCTTCTACCGCCATCACATGCAGAAAAAGGAGTCGCAGGATCTGCCGCAGTACATCTCCTGGGCCCTTTCCGTCACCGGCGCGCCCGATTTCGCATGGAAAGGACGTGATGTCGATGTGCCGCCGGACGCTATGGCGCTCGACGGCCTGCAGCCCCTGATGATCGATTTCTACCACCAGGCCGGTCTCGAAACGCTCTGGAAGCAGGTGCAACCGGCTTACGACAAGGAAATTGAGCGCTACCACGCGCCCTTGCTGAACATCACAGGTACTGTCGAACACTATCTTCGGGTTACCTCAGCCGACTACCTGGAGCGCCATTTTCATGCCTGGGTCGAGCCCCTGGCCGCCCCCCAACT
>CAIKAS010000288.1 GCA_903825445.1 uncultured Acidobacteriia bacterium | reverse complement strand
CGTTGGGGCTATGACGTGGCGCGCTGTGACCGCAGTGTGTCACTGCGACACAGTTTTGGACAAAGCGGCTATTCGGTCATTTGCCGACCTGGGAATGACGCCACGACAAACGCGGCCTCGGAGGACTCAATCGCAAACGGCGGGGAGTTCACAGACACCAGCCACGCCTCACCGGGGTGGAACGTCTGCCCCGAAATCGTCCCCTCACCGGCAATGGCTATATACATAGCCTGTCGCACAGTTGTTGCGCAGGAAATGGCACCTCGGACTTCCAATCGCTCCGTCCGAAAGTATTCGCACTCCACCGGCAGTTGACGCCGTCCGTCCGCGAGTCCGAGCTGAGCCACGGCGAGCGAATCTTCGAGATGCAGAGTACGTTCGGGCATTCGGTGGTAATCAAACAGCCGGTACGTCACATCGGAATACTGTTGCACCTCACAGAGGACCAGACCACCGCCTATGGCGTGGATGGTTCCGGCGGGCACGAAGAAGGTGTCGCCAGCCCGCGCCGGAATCCAGTTCAAAAGGTTGACGATACTGCCGTCTAGGGCCGCCTGGCGCACGAGTTCCCTGGAGGCTGATTCGCGCAGGCCGAGCGCAATTGTCGCGTCCAGATCCGCGCGCAGAATGTGCCACATTTCGGTTTTGCCGCGGTTCTCACCGTGAGCCTGCGCGTAGGCATCGTCCGGATGCACCTGCACCGACAGCCGCTCCGACGTGAAAAGAAACTTGACGAGCACAGGCATCGCTTCCGGCGCCGAGAACCAGATCTCTCCGATACTGCGGCCGGTGGGATTATCGAGCCACGGCTCGGTCTGGGGCGAACCCCAGACCTTTTCGTGGATGACTGGTGTCAGTTTGCGAATGGCCATAAAACACGCGCCCGGGGCGCAGTGTTAGCCGAGGCTCTCGACGAACTTGTGAATGCGGTCCAGACCGCGCTCCAGTTCCTTCATCGAGGTTGCATACGAGATTCGGACGTGGTGATCGGTACCGAAGGCTTCACCCGGGACCACAGCCACGTTGGCTTCTTTGAGCAGGCGATCCGCAAACTCGAGCGGAGTCTTGATGCCGCCCTTATCGAGCGCGCCGCGCAGATTCGGGTAAGCATAGAACGCGCCAGCCGGCATGGAACAAGTAACGCCGGGGATCTGGCGGAGCCGCGGCACTATGAAATCGCGTCGCTTGCGATATTCCGCCAACATTTGGGGTACGGAAGCCTGAGAACCGTTCAGCGCCTCAATGGCGGCTTTTTGCGCAATCGAGGTCGGGTTTGAAGTTGAGTGGCTCTGCAACTTCATCATCGCGCCGATGATCGGTTCGGGAGCAAGGCCGTAACCGATGCGCCAGCCGGTCATCGCATAAGTCTTCGAAACAGTTCCTGCCACCAGCACGGTCGGTTTTGAATTTGCGATTGAGGCCACCGAGTAGGGCTTCGCGTCGTACAGGAAATGCGAATAGCACTCATCCGTCAACAGGTAGATGCCGCGCTTCGAAGTCACATAATAAAGCTTCGCGAATTCTTCGTCGGTCATCACGGCGCCCGAAGGATTGCTGGGTGAGTTGATGATGACG
>CAIKAS010000287.1 GCA_903825445.1 uncultured Acidobacteriia bacterium | reverse complement strand
GAGTTCGTTTTGCAAAAGCGCCCGGTCCGAGTTCGTTTTGCAAAAGCGCCCGGTCCGAGTTCGTTTTGCAAAAGCGCCCGGTCCGAGTTCGTTTTGCAAAAGCGCCCGGTCCGAGCTCGTTTTGCAAAAGCGCCCGGTCCGAGTTCGTTTTGTAAAAACGCCCGGCAGCTACGGCGCACCCCCGCCGTTTTTCTCCGCCCATCTATTCTCTGCCCGTGATACGCTGGTTTGTCAGGACGACATGTTCCGCAGCCAACAGCGTAAAACAAAGATTCTGTTTGGCTTATCTGACGCGCTTCTCACGGCTGCGGCCTTTGAAATCGCCTACCGGCTGCGCCAGTCCCTGCATCTCGACCATGTCTTCTTCCTGCCCGACGACAAGAAAAATCTCTTGCTCGCCTCCGCAGTCTTGATTTGGGTGACGGTCGGGTACTGGCTGAACGTCAGTGGCAAGCTGGATTCTGCACGCATTCGCGCGATTCTGCGTGAGTGCTTTCGACAGGTCGTCTACAGTGCCGTAGCCTTCGTCCTGTTCGTGGTCTTCGGGCACATCCTTGAGATTCCCCTTGCCCGTGGCTTCCTTTTCTCGTTTATCGCCATCAGTTGGTTCTTCCTGGCGAGTTTTCGCATCGCGGCGCGGAATCTTGTTCCGCTCCTCGGCAACGGTACAAAGCGCAATATTCTGATCGTCGGACTCGGTGAGCGCGCCGTCCGCCTGGCGCAGACTCTGGGAACGTACTACGAGCAGGGCGTGCGCATCACTGGCTTTCTGGCGCCACCGGGCGAGTTCGCGGAGCGCGGTACGGCCAGTCCGGCAGTAAATCCGGCCGGACAAGGCTACCCAGTTTTTCCCGTGGAAGATCTGCGCACCATGCTCTCGAAGCACGTGATCGATGAGATTCACTTCGCCGTGGAATCCGACAAACTGCCGGCTCTCGAAGAAGTGTTTCTGTGGTGCGACGAGGAAGGTGTCTGTAGCCGGCTGGCGGTGGATTTCTTTCCGCACGTCAATAGTCACCTGGCACTGGAGAAACTGGGCGGCACGCCGCTTCTCACGTTTTCGGCCGCGCCCGACGATGAAGTCCTGCTGCTTGTGAAACGCGTCATCGATGTCGCGTTGGCAGCGAGCCTGACTATCGGCCTAAGTCCGATCCTGCTTCTGGCTGCCATCCTGATCAAGACCACCTCGCGCGGGCCGCTCGTTTTCCGGCAGGTGCGTTGCGGCCTGAATGGACGCACGTTCACGCTGTACAAGTTCCGCTCCATGGTCGTGGACGCCGAGGCCAGACTCAGCGAAGTGGCGCATCTCAACCAGAAAGAAATCGTCACCAAGATCCCGAATGATCCGCGACTGACGGGCGTAGGCAAATGGCTGCGCCGCTTCTCAATCGATGAATTGCCTCAGTTGTTCAACGTGCTGCGTGGCGATATGTCGATGGTAGGGCCTCGCCCCGCGATTCCAAGCGAAGTAGCCCGGTATCAACGCTGGCAGCGACGGCGTTTGCGCATGCGGCCAGGGCTAACTAGCTTGTGGGCGGTAGAAGGACGCGATCAGGTCGACTTCGAAAAATGGATGCGGCTCGATATGCAGTACATCGATAACTGGTCTCTGGCACTCGATGCCCGGATCATCCTGCGAACAATTCCGCAGGTGTTATCAGGGCGCGCTTCTTAAGCTGGACGCCCGCTACGCGCATAGACGTACAACGAAGTTCTCAATCACGCTACGGTCGTCCGGACGCGCACTGCGAAGATCGCGATCCGCATCGAAGATCAGCGTGAGACCGCGCTCGAGTTGCGGCTTAGTGAACTTGGACGCCGTAAGCCAGACCTGTTCTGCGCGTGAGCCCCACATGGGAACTCCGGCGCGCTGGAAGTGCGACTGAACCTGAGCGGAACCTTTCAGATTTGCTTCTCTCGCTACCAACGCCATACGAAACTGTCCCGCAAGAAACGTCAGCGCCAGCGGCAAATATTCGCCTTCGCGGACTAAAGAGTCGAGCGCTTCGAGCGAGCGTGTCCTGTCACGCCGGCCCAGCGCATTGACCAGCATAAATATCGTGCTCTGGCGCGCGTCGGGAACAAGCAATGGCAAGGCTTCGGCGGTGATGGGCTTGCCGTACAGCCTCAACTTCTCCAACTCCACGGCAATCCGTCCCACGTCGGCAGCAAGCGCTTCCACCAGTGCGTCGGCGGCGGCTGGTTCGAGCACGATCTTCTGAGCCTTGGCCATCCGATCCAGCTCCTGCCGCGCTTCGTCGATACTGAAGCGACGAAACTCCACGACCTCCGGAATAGCTCCGTAAAACTTGCGGACACGTTCCGTCTTTGTCTTATCGTCGCCATCAAAGTCCCAACGAGTGGCCTCAAAGACCAGAGTCACGCCAGGCGTGGGGCTCTTCACATACGCCGCGAGCAGCGCTTCCTCGCCGCTGGCCGCCTTGCTGGAGGATTTGGTAGTCGGGCCTGTTGGCTCGTCATCACCGTCATCATCGTCGTCCGTAGACGCCGCTGCAGCGGCCCGACTAGTGCGCGGCATCGCCGTCTCAGCGCTGGTGGCCAGCATCAGTCGATCGGAGGCGAACAGAGACATCGCGCGCGCGTCGTCGATGATCGCCGCCAGCGAAGACTCCGACATATCGAACTGTTCCGGCTCCACGCCCCGCGCGGCAATCAGCGCCTCACGGCATCGCCGGCGATTGTAGCTTTCCTGGCCGAGAAACAGACACACGGAGGGAATGTCGTTCTTCTTCGCGCGTGCAATGAACTGTGCCGGGGTCATGGTCCTTCAGAACTGTTCGAGAATGGCACTGACCAGGTCCCGTGCTACGTCGGCGCTCAGGCGCTGCATGCCGGCCGCGCTTTCGTCGAAGTATTGCCCCGCGTTTACCGCGATCTCATATCGTTCGTGGAAGTCCACGTTTGGCTTGCTGATGAGTACCTTGCCGGTGCGATCAAGCATGCGGTATTGCACCTGAACGGTGATCTGTCCCGCCGTTGTCCTTCCCACGGTGTTGTCGTAGATGGTTCCACCCTGTGTAACATTGGCAACGGTGCCGTAGAAGATCGCATCCGCCTTCGATATGTCCGAGACCACACGGTATCGCGTACGAGAGATAAACTCGCGCGACATCGAAGCCGCAAGATAGTTCGAAAGGTTGAAATTGATACTGGTGTTGACCCACGGAGCGATCGCGATGGTATGGATATCCTTCGGCAGCAGCGTGGCCTGTCCCGCAACCTGGTATCCGCAGCCGGAGAACGACAAGACAACTGCTGCCAACAGGAGCACTGAAGCCAGAGAACTCAGAATGGAAACGCGCTTTCTCACAAAGCCTCGCGCGCAATCAGCGCAGCCGTCTCCGCGTTCAAACGCAGATTATCCGCGGCAACCCAGAGCCACACGGCGTTACCCGCGTTCCTGTCCGGAGTGATCGCGCCTACCGAAATGCCGCTTTGCCCAGCAATACCTGCATTATCGGGTGGCTCCACATCGCCGGATCGGACGTCGATCCAGTCGCCGCTGAGAGCTTCCTCCACGGAAAAGACATCGGGAGCGTCTTCGAACTCAATCCAGAACGACATACTGTAGCCGTGAAACACCGGTGCCTGCGTAAGACGGATGGATGGCATGGGTACGCCGGTATCGGCGCGTTCCAGCAATGTTGCCAGATGACGATCAATTCGATCCTCCACATCCTGCAACTGCACTTCAGATTCTTCGCCGAGCTTTGGCAGCATATTGAAGCTCAGTTGGGCGGCGAAAACCTCTTTCGGAATCTGCTGGAAAGAGAGTAGCCCCACAGTTTGCCGCTGTAGTTCCTCCACGCCGCTCTTTCCACGTTCACTGGCGGGCTCGAAGATGTGTACAATGGCCCGCGCAATAGGAAACATCGGGTGCAGGCGGCAAAGGACGAGCGCGATGGCGACCGAAGCTGGATGGGCGGCAATCTGCGGCCCGTCATGATCCACGTCGTAGTCGCTTGTCTCTACCTGAGGCGCACGAACGCGCGCATCGGGATCCTCTTCGGCGGCTCCCGTCAGATCGATAACCACGCCATTGGGGCTGGATTGCAGCGCCAACCGTGACGATTCCGCAGTTCCGGCAAGAATCACTACAGCGGCGTCTTCCACTTCCTCCGGATCGAGCTTTCCAAGAATCGCGGGCGTACCGCCAATCTCCGCGAGGCGAACGGCGGCATCGTCTTCCGACTCTGGCAGCTCGCCTTCCAGCAAACGAAGTTGCTCGCCGAGTGAAGACTCGCCGAATACGTCGCGGATTTCCTTGCCAAGAAGCGTCTCGCTTCCAATAAGAGCGATAATCTCAGCCAACGTGAGTGGCCTCCGGAGTGACATTGGTTGCGGGGCGCAGCAGACGCCGGACAAGGCCGCCCACCCGGATAAATAAGCCGCTCGAAACGTAGGCGGCGCACAGGAGTACCAGCACCACTTGCGACCAGTTCCAGATGCCATAGATGATCAGGCACATGAGCACCAGCATCACGGGCGACCGTGGCCGCAACAAATTGAGTTCTTTAAAGCTCCAGTAGCGCCAGGCACTGACCATCAGAAATGACAGGACCGCAAGGAGGGCGAGCCATGCGACCGAGGAGACGAAACTCGTCAACGGAAGACTGCCTGACGCAAAAATGACGGCGGCTACCATGCTCGCTGCCGCCGGAATCGGGAGTCCGACAAAATACTTCCGATGTGGAGCGCCGGGGTTCGAAGGAACGGGATTCTTCTGGATGTTGAAGCGGGCCAGGCGTGCCGCGCCGCAGGCCAAAAAAATAAAGGCTAGCAATTCGCCCGTGCGCTGAAGATGGTCGATCGTGAAGGCCCCGACTGTGCCCGTTACGAACATCACGCCCCAGATGTAGGCCAAAATGGCCGGTGCGATCCCGAAGCTAATCACGTCGGCAAGGGAATCCAGTTCGCGGCCGAACTCGCTGGTGGTATTCGTCATTCTCGCGATCCGACCATCCAGGCCGTCCAGCACCACGGCGAGTCCGATCGTCTTGGCGGCTACCTCAAAATCCTGCTGAGCCAGCGCTGGGTGGGCGCTGAAATTGAGTGCGCCCTGAATGGTGCGCACGATGGACAGATAACCCAGAAAGATGTTACCTGCGGTGAAAAGCGTCGGCAGGGCGTAAGCAGCGCGGGGTGGCGGACGCCTCACCACCGGCTTGTTTTCCTCCGGGTTTAGGTCTGGCAAAGTGCCGGCTCCTTCAATCCCGCTTTCATCGCGAGAGGTAACTCAATTTCGCCGGCGCGACGCGCCAGAATACTCGATCCGGCACTGACGCGTTGCCCGGTGGCTACTTCAATATGCCACTCAGGACCCAGTATCACGTCGGTGCGGGAACCAAACTTAATCAGGCCCACGCGTTCGCCTGCCTGTACGAAATCGCCTTGTTTCTTGGTGAAAACAATGCGACGGGCGATCAGGCCGGCGATCTGCTTAAACACCACCTGCGTGCCATCCTGCGAGCGTACTGTGATAATTGTCTGCTCATTGTCCGAAGACGCCGCTTCCAGACTGGCGACCAGAAACTTTCCTTTTTGATATGCAAAATCGGTGATGATACCCGAAACCGGGGAGCGATTCACATGTACGTCGAACACGTTCAGGAAGATGCTGATGCGCGTGCGGCCATCCCCTTCCGGGACGATAGCAACCACCTTGCCATCGGCGGGTGAAACAGCAACCGGGCCAACCGGGATGGGGCGCTCGGGATCACGAAAAAACCAGGCGCAGAACGCACCCAGAAGAAAGAGCGGCAGCGCGACCATCGGGCCGAGTAGCCACGAGATCAGGATGCCGGCCGTTGTGAAACCAAGTGCGTAGAATATTCCGTCGCGAACCATTATGAACTCCTATTTTATATGGGATGGGTCGGTGCGGACGGGCATTCACGGTTTCTTTACCGTGAGGTCGGCGCTCTGCGCCCAGGTCGGGGGCTACTCACCAAGAAACACACGCTCGAAGAATGCGCGTGTCTCGCGGCGGATCCGCCTCGCGACTGAGTCCAGCGTTCCCACGTGCAAACTCGGCGGGACCCAGCGATGGACCAGTTCCGTGAGAACGGCGATTTGAGCCGGGTTTGTCGGCAAGCGGCCTTCCGCATGGCCGGTGGCGACACGCAATCCGTGGTCAATCGCGCGGAAGAACGTGGATGCGTCATTCAGGAAAGCGGCGTCGGCAGGCTCCAGGTTGCCGGATTTGACGATGACCGCGATGCGCTTTGGAGTATTGAGAGCCTTGTAGAAACTGTCGGCGTCGCGGAGTCGAAGATACATCAGCACGAAATCGATATCGTAGTAGCCGCCCGCGCCGGCCTTCAGAGGGTTACGGACACCCTGTTCGCGCTCCAGACGTCGGCGCATGTGGGCGAGCTCCTCTCGCGACCGCTGACCCAGGCCGTAACGTTCCCAATCGATTTTCTGCAATTCATTGAGGAACTTCGTGCCACGCTCGTGGTCGCCCGCGATGGCACGCGCTTTCATGTAAGAGATTCCTTCCCAGGCCTGCGCGCTTTGAGCAAAGTATTTTCTATAACTGCCCTCGGTCTGCACGAGTGCGCCTTCCCGGCCATTCGGACGCAGGCGTGTATCGATCGTGAAAACCACGCCATCGCCCGTATAAGCGCCAATCACGGCGATCAGGCGCTCGGTCACTGCGGTCCAGAAGGGGATCTCCACCGCATCGGCATCGGGCAGGACAAAGTTCAGATCGGCGTCGGAAGCGAGGTCGAACTCGCGCATGCCAAGCCT
The DNA here is from genome assembly GCA_903825445.1 of uncultured Acidobacteriia bacterium. GTDB lineage: Bacteria > Acidobacteriota > Terriglobia > Bryobacterales > Bryobacteraceae > BOG-234. The sequence goes on along the minus strand of CAIKAS010000287.1, from coordinate 20,845 downwards.
GCCGAGAGCGATTACCATCATCTGGCCGGAGGCACGGTAGCGGGGATTGGCCGGCGGCGTGGCACGCAGTGTCTCTTCGAGTGCCACATCGTAAGCAGCGGCGATGATTGAATCCGCCAGGTCCGAGGTGCGTTGCAGAGTGCGAAACACACTGACACCGTGATACACGCTGTCCGCCTGGATCCGCACCATTTGCTGGCGGAAATACCGGCGAAGTTCGCCCGCATCGCGCGGCGCGGTAAAACCGGTACGCCCCTGCTTCTCACCACACGCCTGCGCCACTTCCCAGAGCAGCGACGGGTGGCGCACCAGCTGATCCGCAAAGTACTGGCTGTGCTCGAACAGGTCGATCACGCAGCGGGCGACGTCGGGACGGGAATCGAGAAGCGCCAGCCATTCAGTGTTCGCCACCGCCTTCTCGAGAAATGATTCGAAGCTATCCTGGCTGCGTGTCACCGCGCCGCCCGAAATCAACTGCCAGAACGCGGGGGCCCGTAATTCCAGGAAACGGCTCAGGTTCACGCTGGGGAAATCACTGCGGACCGGCGCGTCGGCGTTCGCCAGTGTAAGACCCGACTGTGAGGACTCGGTGGGCTGATATGGCAGCAGATCGTAGGGGATCGCGAAAGACTCCGGCCGGTGCGAATGAATCACGCGCTCGTAGAGGTCCTGTACGTTAGTGAAGTGATGATCCAACTCGCGCTGCAAAGTACCCGCGGATGGCAGCCCGGGAAGTCCCGGCGGCATCTTACGCGCCAGTAGATCAATGTCTTCTTTATCGGCAGGAAGGCTGTGGGTCTGGCGATCCTCATCGAACTGGAGCCGGTGCTCTACGTGGCGCAGGAACTGGTAGGCGTTGGCTAGCCGGGAAAACTCTGATGGGGAAAGAAGTTCCTTATCGCGCAGGCGGGAGAGCGCCAGTAATGTGCCTCCATGCCTGACCCATGGTTCACGGCCGCCATGCAGACGTTGCAGGCACTGCACCAGGAATTCGATGTCCCGTATGCCGCCTTTGGCTAGCTTGACGTCGAGAGTATGCTCCGCCGATCCCGCGCGCGATGGCCGAAGCCTTGCCTTTCCCGCGTGCGCCAGTTTCAACCTGGTCTGTTTTTCGTGAATACGCGCACGGGTTTCGGAGACCGCCTCCACGGTTCGGAAGTCCGTGGTGGTTTTGTAAATCAGGGGCTCCACGAAATCCAGAAGATCCCGGCCCGGCTCCGGATCGCCCGCTGCCACACGGGCCTTGATCAGCATCTGGAGCTCCCAATCTCGTGCGCGGGTACCGTAATAGTGTTTGGCGCTTTCCAGTGACAGACACAACTCTCCCAGGCGGCCCTCCGGGCGAAGCCGAAGGTCGACCCGGTAGCAAAGTCCCTCGGGTGAATAAGTCGAGAGAAGTTCCGTCATTCGGCCCGCAGCAAATTTAAAAAACTCTTTAGTGGTGATCGGATGCTCCCCGGACGTCTCGCCGCCCGCGGAGTGGACGAACATCAAATCGATATCGGAACTGTAGTTGAGTTCGCGCCCGCCGAGTTTGCCAAGGGCAACAACCGAGAATGCGGGCTTAGAACCGGCGTAAATTGACGGAACGCCGCGCTCACGTTCCAGATCGCGGCGTACGGCGCGCCAGGTCACACCGAGAATCGCATCGGCAAGGTTGGAGAGATCTTCGGCGGTCTCGGAGAGATCGGCGTATCGCAACACGTCGCGCAACACGATGCGCAGCAACTGACGTCGGCGGAATAAAGCCAGGTCCACCGGGCGTGGTGTCGCATCACCCAACGTGGTTTGGAGCGCGTCGGCGTAGTCTTCCGCCAAAAATCCGCGATGGAGATCGTGCGCGGTCGCTATCTCAAGCAACCACTCCGGGTGCCGGATGACGGACTCGGACAAGAAACGGCTCCAGGAGAATATCGTGAGGGCGTAGCGAAGTGCAATAAGATTGCCGGCGATCGCCTGCGCCGCGTCGGGTGCCTCCATAAGCAGGCGTTTTAGGTAGTGAACGGCATCGTCGCGATTAGGGAGTGAGCGCAGCAACGCCTGCACAACCCGAAGGACGTCCGCAGGAAGCCGCTCCAACACGGCAATGGCGGGCGCTACGCGCTGCGTATCGCGAAATTCAATATCCTCCAGAAGAGCGGAGACGGCGAGATCCGGCACTAATCCGATTATCCCTGTTTCAAACATGCCGGGCGTCGTTGTCGAGTATGGTTTGACTGCCGCGGAAGGGTGCGATAGCATTCATGCGGGAGATTCTTAAACATGAAACGCCAGTACATAGCGGGCTTCGCCGTCGGATTGATGATTCTTTTGTCCGGGTGTTCGGATACGCCGGCGCCTCCGGCAGATACCTCCGCTGCGGATCTGAAGGCGCTTCGGGACGGAGAAGTTACCTGGAACAGCGACTGGGCATCGAAGGACGGCGGCAAGATCCTGGGCCACTATGCCAGCGACGCTTCATTGATGATTTCCGATAGTCCTCTCGTTAAAGGCACAGACGGTATCAGGACCGCACTGGCGGCCATGTTGGCAGATAAGAATCTATCCCTGACCTTCACCACGTCGTCGGCGGATGTCTCAAAAGACATTGGGTATACGCAGGGTACGTACACGATGACCATGACAAATCCGAAGACAAAAAAGCCAGTCACCGAGAAAGGCAAGTACGTCACGGTTTATAAGAGGCAGACGGATGGCTCGTGGAAGGCTGTAGCCGACATTGCCAACGCCGATGCCCTGGCAGTCGCCGCCCCGGTTGCCGCGAAGGCCAGAAAGAGCGCTCCTGCGGCAAAGAAAAAGAAGCGGTAGCGCGGCCGATTCCTCTTCGGCTTACGCGATCTCGGATTCCAGAATCACCGCATCGCCTGCCTGGATGATCCCCGGCCTGATGACTCGCGCGTAAAACCCACCATGTGCCCAGTGCGCCGATGTGAAGTCGCCCGCCTTGCATTGCGCGTCATACAATTCAGTCCCGATGTTCGCGCCGTACACGTGCAGATTGTTGCAGGGCGTACGGAGCGTCGTCAGTTCAATCAGCGCATCGGGGCCCACACGGTATCGCTGGCCTGATCGCCACGTGTGCGGATCCATTCCCTCCACGGTTAAGTTTTCGCCGATAGCTCCGTAATAAACCGGATAACCGCGGGCGGCGAGCGAATCGATCACTTCTGCGGAAGCCATCAGCACTGCCTTCTTTGGCCCACCGTGAAAAACCGGATTTCGCCAGTCGTCGCCTTCCACACGGCCATCCATCAGCATCACGGGGTCATTGACGGCGCGCTTCGGAAGGCCACCCGGTGATCGATTGATCTGTTTCAGAACTCCGTCCATGGAAATACTATTCTCCTCCCGTTCATTCAAACGCGCTAATCTCACAGTTTGGATAACCTCACGCATTCATTGGTAGGACTATTTCTGGCACGCGCGGGATTCAAGCGCGCTACGCCCGGCGGTACGGCGGTGTTGGTGGTTGCTGCGAATGCACCGGATTTCGACGTCGTCTCCTGGTTCTGGGGACGCCCGACATGGCTGCACTGGCACCGAAATATCACTCATTCTCTGGTGGGCGCTCCGGTGATGGCGTTACTGGCGGTCGCGCTGGTTGCCTTGGTCGGGCGACAGAAGCTTCGATGGTGGCAGGCCTTTCTGATTGCTCTTCTCGGTGTGGCGTCGCATTTGATTCTGGATCTTACCAACGTCTACGGAGTGCGCCTGGTGTTGCCGTTTTCCGGCCATTGGTCGCATTGGGATATAACCCCGGTGGTCGATTACGTGATTTGGGCAATCCTGCTTTTGGGTGTCGCAGCGCCCGCGCTTTCACGCCTGGTCGGGTCGGAAATCGGTGACACGCGGCGTGACAAGGGCAATGCGGGTTGGGCGATCACGGCACTGCTGCTGTTGGGCGCGTACGACTATACGCGAAGCGTCTTTCACGAACGCGCCACGAATATCATGGATTCGCACATTTACAACAGGCTCGCGCCGCGCCGTGTCGGGGCGTTTCCTACGGCGAATCCGTTGGTGTGGCGAGGCATGGCGGAACTTAGCAACGGCTATGTGGACATTCCAGTGGATCTGCGCGACGGTTTTCATCCGGGGGATGCTCTGACGTACTACAAGCCCCCACGTACTGCGGCAATGCAGGCCGCGATGGCGACGTATCCCTTTCAAATGCTGCTGGAGTTCGTTCAGTACCCGTTATGGGTAACCGAACCGGCGCTCGATACCGGTGGGAACTCGCGAGTTTCTCTGATCGACCTGCGATTCGGGACGCCGACGCAATCGGGCTTTGCGGCAACGGCCCTGGTGGATCGCAACAATAGAGTGTTGGAATCTGTGTTCGGAATGGGTGAGGTGAGACCGCGTTGACAGCGGAAGCAGCGCAACCCGTGCGCCCGGGTCGCACAAAAAAGGGCGGAAGACTACCGAAGAGCCAGGTGGAGCGCGGTCCCTCCGGACGGCCCTTGTGCCGCTGGTGCCGGATGGAGACTCCATCAGGTCGGCGCACCTTTTGTTCCGACGCGTGCGTCCATGAGTGGAGGTTGCGAACCGATCCGGGCTATCTCCGTGAGCGGGTCCTATTGCGCGATGCGGGTATTTGCGCAAAATGCGGAGCAGATACAGTCACTCTTCGGCGTGACATGCGCCGGTTGGATTTTGCTGCCAGAAGGAAGCTTCTTAAGGAGTGGGGGTTGACGGAACGCAGCCGGAAATCACTGTGGGATGCCGACCACATTGTTCCCGTCGCGGAAGGCGGAGGACAATGCGATTTGGCAAATATGCGGACGCTTTGCCTGAAGTGCCATAGGGAAGCAACGGCGGCGCTGCGAGCGCGGCTGCGCGCAAAGCCGGCATGAAGACCTTAAGGTCTCTTATTTCTTAAAGAGGCGGTCGAAAGCGTCGCGGGCATCCATTGCGTTACGAGGAGCGGGAGCGTTCACGCCTGGGATCGTGGGCCGACCGGCATTTTGACCGGAAACCTCTCGGGCAACGGTCACCCTCGGCGAGAACAACGGACACTCATTCGCCTGATCCTTAATCGCAATTCGAACCGGAATCGGCTTGAGGCACTGAAACCGGGTCGATGATTCAAAGCTTACGCATTGCTTACAGCAATGCAACTGCGCTCCGCACTTGGGACACGGGCCGTTAAATTCCGTACCCGGAAGTAAAGTCGCAGCACAACTGTAACAGCGCGAAGCTGCCACCGACTGCACGAGCCGGGGCAGACGCGGACCCGTGATGTCGATGGGAGGCCGCGGGCCCGAGGGCTTCGGTTTCTGTCCGTTGCCGTTACTGTGATCGTTTGTGTGGTGGCCGCTATCGTTGTAGCCGTTTTGTCTGTATTTGCGATCGGAGTCCATGAAGGCTCACAACTCCTGGTTGGAATTCAATACTTGCGCTGGATATGGACGAGGAGCCAGGCACACTGTGTCTGTTTTTATTTTCAGTGCAACACCCTCGGGCACTCGGGGCTAAACCGCTCCCGGATGTCCGCTGGCTACACCTCATATTTACCACGGAATGTTCCCGCTGTACAGTGGGCCAGTGTAAATAATACGTCCAATCCGATACGAGGTCGCTGCTATTCGGTACCAACGGCGGGTACCAAAACGCCTCTTTGGCGGACTTTGGGGTCGCAACCGACCAGTGCCACGGCAGCCGCGTAGCCGCTGGGAGCATCCAGATCGGCGACTCGGAAATCGCCGGTCGGAGCATCCAACAGTGCGCCGCCAACCGCTTTAGTCATCGCCTCGCGACGTGTCCAGGCGCGAAAAAGATCCGTCTGATGAGAGCCTGTGCTTACGTCCGGCCCCCGGTCACCTAATCTATGCAGGAGCGCGAGCATATTTACCTTGTCGCGAATTCGCTCAATGTCGATGCCGACCGGTGTTCCCCGCGTGACTGCAACCATCGCCCAACTGCCAGAGTGCGACAGGCTAAACTCGATGCCCGTATCTCCCACCAGCGCTGGCTTGCCGTGCGGGCCTAATGAGAATTGGAGCTCCGTTGCCGGAAGGCCGCTGCAGTTCCCGAGGATTTCCCGCAGCGATGAGCGGGCCCGAATCCAGCGATATCGATCTTCCGTAAAACGGAAGCGCGCCGCGCGCAATTCTTCATCGTGAGAGAGGATCGCCTCGCGTTCGCTTTCGAGGGAAACCAACCAGACATCGACGTTGCACGCGATAGACAAACTTCATGGTACGGTAATAATTCCGATGAAAATTTGGGCAACTCTCTTGATCACTACAGGCTTGGTGTGTGCACAGACTCCGACGTCTGTACCACCGGCATCTACACAACCGGTAACCCCGTCTCCGGCCCAGCCCGGGGAAAGCATTATTGTCACCGGGGTCGCGCAACCCGCACCGCTTGATGAGGCGGATCGTGACGTCGGCGTGCTGCCATTGCCCGAAAGCGACCGGCCACTCTACGATTCCTGGTTTGAACTGCTGCGGCTTGACGCCGCGCTCGATTTGCAGGAGCGTTCGCCGGGCGGTTTTATGGCGGATCTGTCCATTCGTGGTGCCACTTACGGACAGACGTTGGTGCTGCTGAACGGCATGCGCGCGAACGACGTGCAGACTGGACACTTCAATCTGGATCTGCCGATCCCGATGGAGATGATAACGGATGCCGAAGTTTTGAAGGGCTCGGGCTCCACGCTTTACGGATCGGATGCCATCGGCGGCGTGGTGAATGTGCGAACCGAACCATCGGCAGATCCGGAACTGCGCCTCTACACCGGTTTTGGCAATTTTGGAACGAACGAACAACATCTGATCGCCGATTTTGCCGGGCCGCGAATATCCGAGGAGGTCGCCGTGGCGCGCGACTTTTCTACCGGCTTTGCTTACGACCGTGATTACCGGAACCTTGCGCTGAGTTCGCTGACATCGCTGAAATCCAGCCTTGGGGCTACCAGTGTGCTGGTCGCGTATAGCGACCGTCCCTACGGCGCGAATCAGTTTTACGGCCCCTATCCCTCATGGGAACGGATCAAAACGTGGTTCACGTCCATTCACCAGAATCTCGGAAAGAAAACGGAAGCTAGCTTCGCTTACAGACGCCACACTGATCTCTTCGTGTTGTTCCGTTATGACCCGCAGATTTATACCAACCGTCATCTCGACGACAGCTGGCAGGGCAGCTTGCGGCGTCACGAAGAGCTGCCGCATCACGCCATACTGAGCTATGGCGCGGAAGGACTGTCGGAATCAATCAACAGTACCAACCTCGGCATTCACAGCCGAACCCGTGGCAGTGCTTATGCGGTCTACGATCTCCGCTTTGCCAAACGGTTTTCGATTTCGGCGGGTATTCGGGAAGAGGTGTATGGTGCGCACCAGGTTGCAACCAGCCCATCACTGAGCGGAGCGGCATGGGTCGATTCACGAGTCAAGTTGCGAGCCGCAATCAGCCGCGCGTTTCGACTACCGACGTTCACAGAACTCTACTACTCGGACCCGGCGGATCAGGGAAATCCAAATTTGAAGCCGGAAAGCGCCGCCAGTTACGAGGCAGGAGTGGATGCTTATCTCAACAAGAAACTTCGAGCATCGGTTACAGTCTTCCAGCGGCGTGACTCAAACGACATCGATTACGTCCGGCCGAATGCCAACGCGATCTGGACAGCGACCAATTTTGACGAACTGCACTTCACCGGCGTGGAAGCTTTGGCGGAGTATACGCCCGTTTCCGGACAGGAAATTGGGGTCGCATTCACCGCACTACACGGCTTGGACGCAAGCAACAGCATCCTGATGAGCAAGTACACCTTCAACTATCCGCAGGAAAGCGCGGTGGTGCAGTGGCGTGGCTCTATCACGCCATACGTCATCGCGCGAACACGGATTGGAGTCGTGAACCGGCTCGAGCACTACCCTTACACGGTTTGGGATGCCTCGGCAGCTTACGCGACGGGCCACGTGCGGCCGTATCTGCGGCTGACCAACCTGACGAACGCAGATTACCAGGAAGTGCTGGCCGTCGCGATGCCTTCGCGGGGCATTGTGGGCGGACTGGAGTTCCTCATCGGAAAGCATTAGCCGAATCGCAGTCATTCGTCCTTCCGCTGAGGGTACTCGCCGCGAAGATCATCAGATACGGTTCCAGATACATGCGGTGGCTCGTGTGTCCCCAGAAGACAGCACAGCTTACGGCAAACGACGTAAATAGTAGATAGATGCAGCCATGCAGTCGCCATGCCCTGCGCGACCGCCACATTCCCAACGGTGCCAGCACGAACAGCGGCAAGTATGAGATCAGGTAGACGCTTTGGAATGCGATGCCCTGAGCGGGGCTGAAAGCTGGTGAGAATGCGATCCAAATCTTGTAGACCGCGCGGCGGGCGGTAAGCGTCGGGTTAGCACGGATGAAGGCCATGCCCCGGTTCCAGAACCATTGCGTCTCTCGTATGAATTGGGGATCGCCCAGTTCATACATCTCATGGCGCTCGGCAGGAGGTACGTCGAGCCACTCCGCCTCTTGCGCCGCGTCGATGCTGCGCTGCGGAAAGTAATCGAAAGTTAGGCGATGGTTGGCTGTCCACAGGGAAAAACCGCCGTTGGAATAGATGATGGGCGCACCGGTAATTCGCCATGTGCGGACAAACCAGGGAACCAGTAACAAAGTCATACCAAATGTGAGGGAGAGAACGACCTGGGCACGTTTCCTCCAGGTGCCCGGCAGAGCGAATGCAGTCCACAAGAGAGCCAATGGCAAGTAAGCCGAAAGATTTGCTTTGGTGAGGACGGCGATCGCCAGCATCATGCCCGTAACCATCGCCAGTATTCGGGACTGCGACCGCTGCAGCCGCAGCATCAGCCAGATCGAAAGCGCGACTACAAACGCGAGCGTCGCGTTCTCCTGTAAGACGCTATCGTGCCAGACGTAGTACGGATAAAGCGCGGCATAAGCTGCCGCCAGCAATCCCGTAACAGGCGAAAACAACAACTTGCCCATCCGCCATGTCAACCAAACCGTTCCGGTGCCGGCCAGAGATGCCAGTACGCCGACACCAGCCTTCACATGACCAACCAGCACTGCAGCCGCAACAACCGTCGGGAACACGGGAGGGAAAAATGCACAGAGCCTGCCAGGCTCCATGCAGTAGCCGCCCCCATGCGCCAGCGTATTCGCCAGAAAGTAATACGACGTGTAAGACCAGAAATGGTCGGGTGCTGCGAATGCCACTATGACGCGCAGCAGGAAGGCTCCCACGCAGAGCAGCGGAATAGTCAGGCGATTTGAGGCGATGCCGGAGAGGCGTTGCGAAAGAGAAGAAAGCGCTGGCATTCCATTCGCATGATAGCCGGAACCATCGCCTTACAAGCGTTCCAGCAGGACGACAGCCTGCGATTCCGCCGAGCGGCCCTCACCCACAGGTCCGACACGCTCCGCAGTCTTGAATTTAACGGACAACTGGCACAAGTCCAGTTGCATGGCCTCCGCGAGTGTAGTGCGAATCGCCAGGCGAAATTCTTTCAGTTTCGGGCGCTCAAGAATAACGGTGGAATCCACGTTGACGATCTCGTACCCTGCTTCGGTGGCAAGTCCGCAGACGTGCCGCAGGAAGACAAGGCTATCGGCACCCTTCCAGCGCGGGTCTGTATCGGGGAAGTGCATGCCGATGTCGCCAAGGGCTAGTGCACCCAGGATTGCGTCGGTAATGGCGTGCGAGAGTACATCGGCATCGGAGTGACCCTCAAGGCCAAAATCAGAGGGAATATCGACGCCGCCCAGGATAAGGCGTCTGCCTTGCGCGATTCGGTGAACATCCCAGCCTTGTCCAACCCTGATTCTCAGAGAACTCACCGCCGGGATTTCTCCGGTTCCAGCGCCTTGTCCTGTTCATAGAACAGCCGTGCCAGATCCATGTCTCCCGGTCGCGTGATCTTAATATTACGTTCACTGCCAAGGACAACGCTGATTTCAACTTCATCCAGCCGCTCAACGAGACTTGATTCGTCCGTGCCGACAAAACTGTCGCGGCGTGCCGCATCAAATGCACGGCCGAGGATATCGCGACGAAAGACCTGAGGTGTCTGCGCCAGCACAAGGCGCTCGCGCGAAATTGTGCCCCGAACTTTGGCGCCTCCAGCCTGCGCGCCACTCACCTGCTTTACCGTATCGACAGGAACAATTCCGACAATTGCCGCGCCCGTTTCGTTAGCTTCCTCCACCACCTGGCGGATAGTATTGAGATCAATGAACGGCCTTACAGCGTCGTGCACTGCGACTAAATCAATCGAAGGATGAAGTGAGGCATACGCCTTTTCGACCGATTCCTGACGAGTGTTCCCGCCAGCGACGACCGTGAGGCTGCCGAGGAGACCGCGTGCTTCCGGTTGCAGCATGTCGTTGGTCCACGGCACGTCCTCGTCGCGCACCGCCACCACGATATCGGTCACAACCGGCGAGGCAGCGAATTTTCTAACGGTATGGACCAGGATCGGCGCGCCTTCGAGCAACATGAATTGCTTGCGGCTGGTGCCGGAAACTTCAGGGGCGGGAACGGAAGTGCGGCTCATGCGGGTACCCAGTCCCGCGGCGGGCAGAATGACAGCAAGTCTCACGTTCTAATTCTCTCCAACCGCTTGTTCCCGACGTGCCTGGCGCTCCATGGTTCTATCCCCCGCGCGGTCGGCGACCTGGACCGCCGCAACAGATTGAGTGGCCGGAGTCTGGTTTCTCTCGTCAAACTTCCCGAAAATCATCTTTCCGGCGGTGGTTTGCAGGACACTGGTCACGGAAATATCGACGGTCTTCGAGATCATGCGCCGGGCGTTATCTACCACCACCATGGTGCCGTCATCCAGATACGCCACACCCTGGTTGTGCTCTTTTCCCTCTTTCAGAATGAACACGCGCATTAATTCGCCCGGCAGTACCACCGGCTTGAGCGAGTTGGTGAGCTCGTTGATGTTAAGCACTTCCACCCCGCGCACGTGCGCAACCTTATTCAGGTTGAAATCATTGGTAACGATCTTGCAGCTGAGAACTTTGGCCAACTCGATCAGCTTCATATCGACCTCCCGCACCTGCGGAAAATCTTCTTCCGAGATGCGAACCGTCACGTTGGGCATCTTTTGTATTCGCTGCAACACGTCAAGACCGCGACGTCCACGGGTGCGCTTCATGGAATCCTGCGAATCCGCCACCATTTGAAGCTCATGCAGGACGAATTGGGGAATCACCAACACACCGTCGAGAAACCCTGTTTCGGCGATATCGGCAATGCGGCCATCAATGATGACGCTCGTATCCAGAATCTTTTGGGTGCCACGCAACTCGGCTTCCCCTCCAAAAACGCTCAGCGCCGAGAGGTTGAGCAGTTCGCCCTTTGCCCCACCGGTCGCGGCGCCAAAATAAACGAGGACAAGCAGACAAACGACCTGCACGAAATGAATAGAGCCAGCGCTGTCCGCACCAAGATGGCTAAGCACCACGCTGACAAGCGCTGCGCAAAACAGGCCGCACGCAAGGCCCAGCGTGATCCCGATGGTGCGCTTCAGACTGGTGCGCGCAAACCGACGCTCAAGAGCGATAGCAATCATTGCGACCGCCGCGCCAAGCGCTGCCGCAGGCCAGTATTCCTGGCTATCCGGGCGAAAGTAAGCAGCTGCAAAGGCAAAAACTAAAACAAAAATGACGCGAACAAGTATAAAATCGAGCACTCTTATGAGCCCTTCACAGACGACCAGGTAACAGCCGCCGAACCACACACCGATGACTGTATAGTTTATCACCGCTAAGAAGGAAAGGCATTTTCCGGGTATGCATTTCCTGGTTGTGCGCCGAAAGGCGCGTAGTCCGTGCGATGGCGCAACGAGCAATTTTGTAAAGCCTTAGAACAGACCGATTTCTCATGGTCATCGTCGTGCAAGTAGTCAGGTTGCATCGAGGAGGTACTTACCATGGTCCCGAATCTCGGAGCAACGTACGAAGCGAATAACTCGCGCGGCGGCGCCAAGCCAGGAACTGAGATTAACGATCACCTGGATCGTTTGCTCGCACCTGACACGACTCTTCCCTGGTATCGATCCATCGTCGCAAATATAACTGAAGCGCTGTACCCGGAGGCGCTTCCTCCACTGGAATTAACATCCAAACCTCTGGCTCCCGACGAAATGCCGGGGCACGAATTATGGGGGCTATATCGAGCGAAAGGGAGCTCCGGCGTTGTGTCAATCGTTGTGCACGCCGGATTGTTTTGTTTACTCTGGTCGATCTCGACTAGTGCGCCCATTGCGAAGCTCGCGCAACGGGTGACAGTACTCGTCGCACCGCCGCCGCCCACCCACGTGGTTGAAGTCAAGCCACTTGCTGGTGGCGGAGGTGGCGGCGGAAACCGCGGCATGCGATCGCCCGTGGCCATGATCGCGGAGCCGCCGAAGCCGATCATGCGGCACTTCACGCCGCCACCACCAACTGAAAGACCCGCGCTGGCGATCGCGCCGTTGTTATTCACTCCTCCGGAGTGGGTAGGAACGACCGATCCAAATGTGCACTTCGGTGACCCACTGGCAGGGCTCGTCGGCGCCGAAGGGAACTTTGGCACTGGAATGGGATACAGCGGCGGACGCGGCGCTGGTTTCGGTCCTGGTGCTGGAGGTGGAAGTGGCGGAAGCTGGGGTGGAGGAACGGGATCCGGCGTCGGGACCGGCAAGGGAACTGGCGACCCCGTCTACACCTCGGCCAGGGGCATGACTCCCCCGGAACCCATATTCCGCCCGGACGCGGAATACACGGACGAGGCGCGGAAAGCGGAACTCAGCGGAAAGGTCGTGCTCACGCTGGTGGTGGAAACGAACGGAAATGCTTCGGAGATTGAAGTGACCCGAGCGCTGGGACTGGGTCTTGACCAAAAGGCGATTGAGGCCGTGCGGCAATGGAAATTCAAGCCAGCGACGATAGCGGGCAAGCCTGTGCGGGCCCGAGTGAACGTGGAAGTTGGGTTCCGCTTAGTCGTTTCCTGATTCAGGGCTGTAGTATTACCGAAGTTTTTCCAGCCGGACCGATGTAAACCAGTTCCACTGAATGTACGCTCTTGTCCGTGCCGCCGTACCGGAAAAACAGCAGTCCGGCGACTGGCAGTATGCGGTCGCCCTCGGGAAGAGCGGCGGCCTGAACGTGCTCGCCCATTGCGCGTTCCATGGCGGGTGGAATATGGATCGGCGGAGGGGTCGACCCCAGGTCGCTCTGATTTGCGCCGCCGGAATTGATACCGTTGCTGTTTTCTTTGTTCTCTTTGGCTGCCTTCAATTCCGGCGCATCGTAGCTCGGATCTCGCAGATTCTTAAACACCGCCGCATATTGTTCGACAGGCAAAGGTGTCTTTTTGCCGTTGATACGAAGTCCAAAATCTGCACTTGATACGGTCAGGTGTGCATTGGCTGCTCCGAACAGTCCCACTTCCACAACGACGAAGTCTTCCGTGGTCAGAATGGATTCCACTGTGGGAACCGAGTGCCTATCAAATTCGGCCCCAATTGTGACGCTGCCGGCCTGAGCGTGCGACAGGTATTCGGAGGGATTCGCGCGTGGCGGAAGCCCCTTTGCGACTCGAACGGTGGCGGCTGGAGTCGGCGTGTTTTGTCCGTATGCGCACGGAACGGCCGTCGCTGCCAGTGCGACTACAAACAGAGCGGCGACCTTAGATTGAATGTAATGCTGCATTTCAGTTTTAGTCTAGCTTACCGGAATGGCGGTGTTTGGGCCAAACCTTACCGCAATGCGAGAAAATGACGATTGATGCAGCCCGAAGCCATGCCTCCCTCGGAAGACAAAGGTACCTTAGGTGTTCGTCACCTGCCTCGCTTCTGGCATCGCCAGCTGGCGATTGCGGACGGGCGCACCGACCCGGCCTGCGGGAGCGACTGGGTCGCTGATAACACGCTGCTTGCCGGCCTCCGCCTGGGTTTACGCGAAACGTTCGACTACCTCCTTAATAAGAGGCCGACTCGGGATGCCTTTGAACAGTGGATTCTGGACAAGAACGGCGGGCCCATCGACGCGCAACGAGTCGACCGCCTAAACGCCGGGCTTTCCGAAGCTGGCATATCTGGCGAACCCGCCGATACGCGCGCGGAGCCGGTTCTCTCTGCGGACGACCTCGCGTTCTGGGAGCAGAACGGTTACGTCGTAGTTCACGACGCCGTACCAGCGGAGAATTGCGCAGCTGCCGTGCAGGCGATTTGTGAGTTTCTCTCAGTCCGTCCTGATCAACCCGATACCTGGTACGGAGGCCCGCAGGGTCACAGTATCTGGATTCCTTTGCTTCATCATCCAGCATTGTGGGCGAATCGTGATTCGCCACGCATCCAGCGCGCCTTCGCTCAAATATGGAACCGTGAAGACGTTTGGGTGAATGTTGATCAGGCGGGCTTTAATCCGCCGGAACGCGCGGATTGGCGTTTTCCGGGCCCGCACATCCATTGGGACGTCAGTCTGGCGCGGCCGATCCCCTTCGGCGTTCAGGGTATTTTGTACCTCAGTGACGTGGCCGCCGATCAGGGCGCTTTCACTTGCGTGCCGGGTTTCCACAGGAAGATCGACAGCTGGCTGGAGAGTCTGCCAGCTGGCTCCGATCCGCGCGCGCACGATTTTTCCGCCTCCGCCGTACCTATCGCCGGGCTGGCGGGGGACCTGGTGATTTGGCACCATGCCCTCCCACATGGAAGCAGCCCCAACCGTACCGAGCGTCCGAGAATCGTTCAATACCTGCAATATCGGCCCAGCCATTGGGGACACAATCCCGACTGGCTTTGAGACAGCAGGGCGGATTGTTGTGCGAATCGAAAAGGATCTTTCCGGAAAACGCGTTTGACACGGTCCGTGGCGCGCCCTATAGTACAAAAGGCGCCGAATGACGGGTGCCGGTCCCGTTTATTTAAAAACAAATGACTCACGATCGTCGTACATTTCTGGCAGCTACAGCCGCCACTCTTTTTGCTACTGCACGCCCTGCCGGAGCAGCTCCCGCACAAGCTGCCGCCTGGGATCAGGTGCCCCAACTTCTGGCGCGCATCAAGCCACCTGTTTTCGCGAAACGGGATTTCGACATCGCGAAATATGGTGCGTTGGCCGGTGAAGCCCATGATTGTTCAGAAGCCATCGCAAAGGCCATTGATGCCTGCAATAAAGCTGGTGGCGGCCGCGTGGTGGTGCCCGCAGGCATCTTTTATACGGGCGCCGTACATTTGAAGAGCAACGTTAACCTGTACATCTCCGCTGGCGCGACGCTGCGGTTCATCGCGGACCCGAAGAAGTACCTGCCTCTGGTATTCACGCGGTTCGAAGGTACAGAACTGATGAACTACTCGCCGTTCATTTATGCCGATGGTCAGGAGAACCTCGGCGTTACTGGTGAAGGCACGCTCGACGGACAGTGCAACCGCACCAACTGGTGGTCGTGGACGACCGCGAAACCATGGGGGCAGCCGGACGGCGCGCCGAAGGTGGACGACCGTGCGACGCTCACGGACATGGGCAATAAAGATGTACCGGTGGCGCAGCGGGTATTTGGTGAGGGTCACTATCTGCGGCCGGCATTCATCCAGCCATGCCGCTCGAAGAATATCCTGATCGAAGGTGTGAGCATCATTAATTCGCCGATGTACGAACTGAATCCGCTCTATTGCGGTAACGTGACCATCCGGAATGTGAAGATCGACAGCCACGGCCCTAATAATGATGGCTGCGACCCCGATTCCTGCACCGACGTACTGATCGAAAACTGCAGTTTCAGCACCGGCGACGACTGCATCGCCATCAAAGCCGGCCGCAACCGGGACGGACGCCGCGTGGCCGCGCCCACCGAAAACGTCATTATTCGCAACTGCGATATGAAGGATGGCCACGGCGGAGTGACGATTGGCAGTGAAATGTCGGCCGGCGTCCGCAACGTGTTCGTTGAAAACTGCAGACTTAACAGCCCAAACCTGAACGAGGCGCTCCGTTTCAAGACGAACGCGATGCGGGGTGGAACGATAGAGAATATCTATTTCCGTAACATCACGATTGGTGAGGTCTCCGATGCCATCCTGCAGGTGGATTTTTACTATCAGGAAGGAACCAAAGGCCCGGAACACCCGGTTGTTCGCAACATCGATATTCGCGACGTGACCAGCAAGAAGTCGAAATACGCGCTGCAGCTCCGCGGATTTCCCGATGCCCCGATGAATAATATTCACTTCGAGCGCTGCGCGTTCGAAAACGTGGCCAATCCTGATGTTGTGGAAAACGTCAAGGGGCTGACGCTCACGGATGTGAAAGTAAACGGCAAAACGGCGCAATCCCCGGCATAACCCTATTCCGGCCCGACTCCGTGCGATAGACTATTCCACGGCACAGGAGTCTCCATGAAGTTAACAAAAAACAGGATTTTGATTTCGGCAGCCGCGGTGACGATGCTCGCGGCTACTATCGGCATGATGAGCGCCCAACCGCCTGCGGGCGGCCCCGGCGGATCAGGCCGAGGCGGACGTGGTGGTGGGTTTGGCGGTGGTGGCCGCGGCGGCGTTGCGCCGGCCCTCTTCACCGCGCTCGATACAGATAAAGATGGAACCTTGACGCGCGCGGAAATGAAAGCCGCGTTCGATGCATGGTTCACCAACTGGGATACGGCGAAAGCCGGAACGGTCTCGCGGGACCAGCTCCTGGCTGGCCTGACAGTTGTGTTTCCGGCGCCCCCTCCCGCACCGCCTCCCGCGCCCGGGGCGATGAATACTTTTAATGCGACCGGCAACTTTACTGTGCTGGTCCCTGTTCAGGCCGAAGTGGATGCGATGATCGCGGCCCTGCCCACCACACCTGGCGCCAAGCCGGCCAAGGCACGCAAGGTGCTGGTATTTGCCCACACTGGTGCAGGCGGCTTCGTTCATGCGTCGATTCCACTGGCGGCAAAGACGGTGGAAGCGCTCGGCAACAAAGGCGACCTGTGGAGCACAACCGTAAGCTATGACCCCGCAGACATCAACACGGCCAACCTGAAACAGTACGATGCGATTTTCCTGGACAGCACGACAGCATGTTTTCTCGACGATGCCAATGCGGCCGTGACCGCAGCCCGTCGCGCGGCGTTCCTTGAGTTCGTCCGCAGCGGCAAGGGTGTGGCCAGCATTCACGCAGCTACGGATTCGTATCACAGCGACTGCGTTGCGGCGCTGGCGCCGGCTCCCGCCGGACGTGGCGCTGCAGGTGGCGGCGGTGGCCGTGGCGGCAACGCCCAGACGCTCGCCACGCAGTTCATGGCGCAGGCCGATAAGAATGGCGATCAGAAGCTCAGCCGTGCGGAGCTCGCGTCGCTGGCCGACGCCTGGTACGACAAACTGGATACGGACAAGACCGGTAAGCTGAGTGCGCAGGAGTTTGCCATGCGCTTCAACACGGCCGTAATGCCGGCACAGGTTCCCGGTGGCGGACGGGGTGGTTCCGGTGGACGCGGAGCGGGTGGCGGTGAAGCTGCTCCCGTTCTCCAATGGCCCGAATTCAATAAGCTAATTGGCGGCTACTTCAAATTCCACTGGTCCGACCCGCAGCTCATTACAACGAAGATCGACGATCCGAAGAGCCCGCTGACGGCGATGTTCCACGGGCAGGAGTTCGATATTCGCGACGAGACGTATACCTTCGCGCAGGATTCTTTCTCCCGTACCAACGTCCACGTCCTCACGAGCATCGACTACGCGAAGATGAGCGATGCCGACAAGGCGAAGGAATCCAACCCCCGTACTGACGGTGATTACGCGCTGAGCTATATCCGCCGCGAAGGCAAGGGTCGCGTGTTCTACGAAGGCCATGGCCACAGCGCCCGGGTCTACGCTATGACACCGATGCTTGAACACATACGCGCCGGGATCCAGTACGCACTGGGCGATCTGAAGGCCGACGACAGCCCCTCGAAGAAGTAAGGCAGCAGTCGTTTCAAATCCGAACAAGATGGCGGGGGCCGGGGAAAACCCGGAGCTCCGCCATTCCTGCATTTGGACCCGGTGAAAGCCTTCTCTTTTGCGTCGAGTTCGAGTCACAACGTCCGAAAATAATTTTGCCCTGCGTTCTACTCTTTTGAATTGATGCGGATACGTTATTCACGCCAGTTCGCGGTCCCGCTTCGCAGGCATGGTTATTTCTGTGCTCCCGGTAACATCGGGCCAGGATGATTGATCAGCACAGAATGTTTACCTCAACAAAAACCCGTCGGCCCGTCACACGGGAGGCCGATGATCTCGCCAGCCTTTTGGCGTCCATGGTCGTCGGCCAGCCCAACATGATCGATGCACTGGTGCCGTGTGTCGAAATGTTTCAGGCTGGTTTAGCGCCGGAGAGTCGGCCCGTCGGCGTCTTCCTGCTGCTGGGTCCAACTGGTACGGGAAAGACCCGCACGGTGGAAGCGCTGGCGGAGGCGCTTCACGGAAACGCCAAAAGCCTGCTCAAGATCGACTGCGGCGAATACCAGATGGAGCACGAGGTTGCTAAGCTCATCGGCGCGCCTCCCGGCTATCTGGGACATCGGGAAACGCAACCTGCGCTGACGCAACAGAAACTGACGTCCGTGGCGAGTGAGAAGTGCGGCCTTTCGATCATTTTGTTCGACGAGATCGAAAAAGCAGCGCCTTCCATGGCGAGGTTGATGCTTGGTCTGCTGGATCGCGGCATCCTGCGGCTTGGCGACAACACTCAGGTGAACTTCGAGAAGACTATCATCTTCATGACCAGCAATCTGGGGGCACGGGAGATGATGCGGGAAATTGCTCCCGAGCTCGGATTCCAGTCGGCGGTCGCAGCCGACCCCGGTGAAGTAGCCGGAAAGCTGGAAAGGGTCGCGATGAGCGCGGTGAAACGCAAGTTCTCGCCGGAGTTCGTCAATCGCATCGACCATGTGATTACATATCAGCCGCTCGATGCTGTCAGTTTTGCCGCAATTGTAGATCACGAAGTGGACCGCCTGCAGCGCCACGTGGTTTCACGTCTGGGTCCCCGTGCGTTCGACGTGGATGTTCCGTACGTGGTGCGTCAGTGGCTTGTGGCAAGAGGGACAAGCGCAGAATATGGCGCGCGTGAGCTCAAGCGCACGATCCACCGGAATCTGACGCAGCCGCTGGCGACAATGGTGGCGCGCGGAGAGGTGGATCCCGGAAGTTGCGTGGTTGTCGGGATTCGTAAGGATCGGCAATCGCTGCTTTTGGGAATGGCCAGGGCAGGCGCGCCACGGGGGTCCGCTCAGCCCTCTATCTTAGTTGTCAGCGAGAACAGAGAACTGCTCCAGTTCCAGCAACATTGGATAGCAGATGAGGGTTGGGAGGTAACAATTGCCGGAACTGCCGTGGAAGCCCGGAAGCTGGCGGCCAGGCGGAAGCCGGATGTGGCCCTGATCGACGCGGCGCTGCCCGACCAGCGAGGTGTTGAGCTGGCCGTGCAGTTGCGCTCTACTGCTCCTTCACTGCGCGCGATTGCATTGACGGCCGCGGACCCTTTGCCTGAGGATGAAGATCGCGTGAGACTACAGAACGGTATCGGGTTGCTGCCGAAGCCGTTTCTGATGCGCGATGCGCTGGTTGTGATGCGCGCGCGACTGGCGGATCGCCCTTTCCCGCGATATGACGACCCACCGAAAGCGGCATAGTAATATACAAGTGCGGGGTGGAGCAGTCTGGTAGCTCGTTGGGCTCATAACCCAAAGGTCGAAGGTTCAAATCCTTCCCCCGCAACCAATCTAGTTTCCTCCCTCCTGCGTCACTCTCTGTCAAAATACAAGCGTTCACCATTCGGTGGTGCCTGATATATAGCCAAGGACAGAAAAATTATGAGACACCTGTTGCTTCCATCCATCTTCATACTGACCGCCTGCGCGCTGTTCGGACAAGGAGCGCCGGGCGCGACTGGGGGTCGCGGCGGAGGGCGTGGCCCCGCCAACACCGGGCCGCAGACCATTACTCTTTGGCCCAACGGTACACCGGGAGCGATCGGCGATGCCGATGCCGACAAGCCTGAGATGACGTTCTATCGCGGCGGACGGAGCGGCACTGCCGTCATCATCGCCCCGGGCGGCGCATATCGCAATCTGTCGATGGACAGCGAAGGCCGCCAAGAAGCGTATTGGTTCAACGCGATGGGTGTGACCGCGTTCGTCCTGAAGTATCGATTGACGCCGTATCATCATCCGGCAGAGCTGAATGACGCCCAGCGTGCGATTCGAATCGTGCGGGCGAGGGCGCAGGAATTCGGTATCCAGCCGGACCGCATCGGCATGATGGGCTTCTCGGCAGGAGGCCATTTGGCGGCGACAGCGGGTACGCACTTCGATGCCGGCAAAGCCGATGCCGTCGATCCGGTGGAACGGGTCAGCAGCCGTCCAGATTTCCTGATTCTCTGCTATCCGGTCATTTCCTTTCAGTCGAGTGTCGCCGGTGCCAATATCCTGAATGCTTATGCGGCCTCCGGCAGAAATCTACTTGGCGATAATCCGGACCAGAAGACGCTCGACGATCTTTCGGACGAACTGCAGGTGACAGCGCAAACCCCTCCTGCGTTTCTGTATCACACAACGAACGACAATCTGGTCGCGGTTGAGAACAGTGTTCAATTTTATCTCGCTCTCCGGAAAGCGCATGTCGCCGCCGAAATGCACCTGTTCGAGAATGGACCTCATGGATCGGGAATGGGAATGACGGATCCATCCCTCAGTGCATGGCCAACCTTGCTGATGAACTGGATGCGCGGTCGCGGTCTGTTGACGGCAACGGGTGCGATGGGACAGGGCGGGCGCGGCGCGATGGGCGCTTCCGGTTTCGCAGGCAGAGGCAACTAGACAAATAAAAAAGGCCCCGTTACCGGGGCCTTT
>CAIKAS010000286.1 GCA_903825445.1 uncultured Acidobacteriia bacterium | reverse complement strand
GCCGATGATTTCACCATAGCCCTCAGGCGCAAGGACGTCCACCCCCATCGCAACTTCCGGCCGCTCCGGGTCGGGTTGCATGTAGAAAGCTTTGATCGAGGTCGGGAAGCGGTCCACCATGATGGGCCGATCAAACTGCTGCGTGAGAACGGTTTCGTCGCCACCGCCAAAATCGCCGCCCCACTGGATTTCCGAGCCATGTTCCTGCAGGTTCTTCACGGCGGCGTCATAGCTGAGGCGCGGGAACGGACCCTGCACAGCTTCCAGCTTGGTGGTGTCGCGTTCCAATACCTTCAATTCTTCACGCCGGACTTCCAGCACACGGCCTACGATATAGCAGACCATTTCCTCGGCGACACGCTTGACCTCTTCAAGGTCGGCGAAGGCCATTTCAGGTTCCACCATCCAGAACTCAGTCAGATGGCGGCGTGTCTTGGATTTTTCCGCGCGGAAGGTCGGGCCGAAGCAGTAGACTTTGCCGAAGGCCATCGCCGTGGCCTCGCTGTAAAGCTGGCCGGATTGAGAAAGATAGGCCTTGTCGTCATCGAAGTAGTTCACTTCGAACAACGTCGTGGTGCCTTCGCAAGCAGCTGGTGTGAAGATCGGCGTGTCAACGAGCGTGAAACCGTGCGAATCGAAATAATCGCGTACGGACTTGATGATTTCATGGCGCACACGGATGATGGCGTGCTGGCGCTGAGAACGCAGCCACAGATGCCGGTGATCCATCAGGAATTCAACGCCGTGTTCCTTCGGAGTGATCGGGTAAGGGTCGGCTTCGGAAACCTTCTGCAGGATCTCCGCGGACTCCACGTCCATCTCGTAACCGCCAGGCGCGCGGCTTTCGGCGCGAATGCGGCCTCGAATTATTAGTGACGATTCCTGCGTCAGGTGCTTGAGCGTTTCGAAGAGTTCTTCGGGCAGAGAACTTTTCAGGGCAACGCACTGCATGAGCCCGGTGCCATCACGCAGGATGGGGAATACGATCTTGCCGGACTTACGCAGGTTGTAGAGCCAGCCGGGAATTTCCACCGTCTCGTCGACGTGCTTCGCCGCTTCGCTGATGCAGATACGTTTGACGGCGCTCACAACGCCTCCAGGCTATTGAAGACCTTGACGACTTCATCCACCGGATGCTCCATCTCGGGGACTTCCTTCAGTTCCAGCAGCAGAGGATACTGGCCGGGGCGAGAGCGCAGTAGCGGCATTACGCTCGCCCAATCGATATTGCCACCTGCAGCCTGTGGGTAGAGGTGGAGATCCTTCTCGCCGTCATTATCGTGAATATGCAGCGAGCGGATGCGCGGCGCCATGATTTCAAACTGCTGTTGCACGCCGCCCATGATATTGGCGTGGCCGGAATCGAACACATAGTTCATGTTGAGATGGGTAATTTCGTTGAACTGGTGCAGGCGCTCCGCCGAGGCCAGATCGTTGCGGATATTCTCGAGTAGAATTTCCACTCCGCGCTGGCGGGCAAAGACGCCCAGTTCATCGAGAGAAGAAAACGCAGCATCCAGAGTACGTTCAGAGAACTCCTGATCATTGACGCCAAGATGCTGGATCAAATAGCGGTAGGGAATCGTTTCGGCAACCTCGATGGCGCGCTTGATTTCGTCCACCCACTTGATACGATCGGCCTTTTTGTGTTCCGTAATATTGATGTGCGTGTCCGGACCGGAGCGGCCCCAATGTTCGTCCGTGAACATGGGCGAATGCAGAGAGTGGAGTTTGAGCTCGGAATCGCGAAACCAGTGACCAAGATCGGAGACCTGGGATGAGTTGCGCCAGTCAAGATGCTGTTTCGCGCAGAAAATTTCGACCGCGGAGATGCCTGCCCGCTCGACCTTACCCAGCCATGAAGTGTTGAGCCGGTGATTGACGATGACGTGGGAAGAGAGGGCGCGATCCATAATCAGCTTCTTTTTGCGACGGCGGCGGCGAACGGCTTCACGCTTGATTGTAAAGGATGCGATATCGCTGAATCTTCGGGAACAAAGTGAACTCGAAAAAACGAACCGATTTGGCCACAGATGGACGCAGATGAGGACGGATAAGAAAACGGCGGAGAATGGAGCTGAATTCGCCAAACGGTATTGATGTCAGCGACATACCGAAGACCGATACAAATTCGGCCGGGCGGGCGATTTGTTAGTTTACGGCGTATTCGAACAGGGGTGGCTGAACATCCGGAATATGCACCATCTCCGGGCGGGAGGGACCCGATGCGAGACCGTATCGATCGCGGATGGTGGCGATGCGCTCCCGGATCATCTCGCGATATGACCCTTTCAAATAGGCTGACGCCTCGTAGCGCTCCTGATATCGCCGAAGCAGGTGCGGGAAATGTTGTTCCACAAACGGCAGGAAGACGCGGCGCGAACTGGGTTGCAGGAAAAGCACGCCTCCGCCAAAGTGCGTCGCCCCATGATCGCGCGCGGCTTTCGCGAGCCGATCCAGCCGCAGCTCCTGGTCGGTGATCAGGGGCATGATCGGATTTGGGAAGACGCCGACCTCAACACCTGCATCGGCCAGCGCGCGAACAGCTTTGAGACGGAGATCCGGCCTCGGGGCACGCGGTTCGAGTTG
>CAIKAS010000285.1 GCA_903825445.1 uncultured Acidobacteriia bacterium | reverse complement strand
TTCCACCATGGCATGCACCGATGATTGGGGGTGCACCACGACCTCGATCGCGTCTGGCGGAAAATCGAACAACCAATGTGCTTCGATCACTTCAAATCCCTTATTCATCAACGTGGCCGAGTCAATCGTAATCCGATCACCCATCTTCCATGTTGGATGCTTCAGCGCGTCAGCGGGTGTCACCCGGTCCAAAGATTCCTTGGGAGTCGTCCGGAACGGACCGCCCGAGGCGGTCAGAATCAGTTTCCGGGCCTCGGCCCGAAGCCCCGCCCGGAGGCACTGGTGCGCTCCATTGTGCTCGGAATCCACCGGAATCATCTCAGAACCGTGACGACGGACAGCCTCCATGACGAGTCTTCCGCCAGAGACCAAGACCTCTTTGTTCGCCAGGCCGACGCGTTTCCCCCTGCAGATTGCCTCGTAGGTGGCTTCCAGGCCGGCAACTCCGACAATGGAAGACATAACGGTGTCGATTTCGGGGGCGACGGAGACCTGTACGCGTGCGGCAGGGCCACTGAGTAGCTCGGGAAGGTCAGAAACCGGCAATAGAGCGCGGAGTCGGTCTACATCCGCAGCAGCCTCTACAACGGCCACCCGGGGTTTGAATTCCTGGATTTGCCTGGCAAGGAGGTCGATGTTACGGCCAGCGACAAGCGCGAACACGCTAAAGCGCTGGGGGTTCTGTCGAACCACGTCCAAAGTGTTTGTGCCGATTGAGCCAGTACAGCCCAAAATCGTCAGCGTGCGGTTCGACATGACCTGTTCGATCATAACATGTCACAAGCTTTCCACCGCTGTAGCTAACTGATTGGATTGGAGATTTAGGAGACCTTCAGAAAGACCAGACCCTTACGGGCGCCGGGGAGGATGCTTCAGGGGTCTTTCAGTTTAGAGGTTAGTCTCGCTTTGGTGGGAGTACTCAAAAACCTCCCCGGCTTGATTCCAATAATAGTATAGATGGATTTTGGAATCAACTAAAATCTGAATATTATTTTTGGTATCCCGTGCCTCCGGAGACCTATCCCTTAACTTGGATTCCAGCGTATTCCTCTAAAACATTGATTGTAGAACAGATATCCTCTTCTCCGTGGCCTTTTGAAATCGCAGCCTGAAACATTTGGCGAGTCAAAGCGGTCAACGGGAGCGGCACCGAGAGTTCTTCTCCGGAATCCAGCATGAGACCGATGTCCTTGTGCATCCATTTTACGGAGAAGTTTGTCGTGAAATCGCGACGGAAGACGAACGGAGCCTTGTACTCGATCAGGCCGCACTTCGCGGCGCTGTTGGAAAGGATATCGAGCATCAGCTTTGGTTCGACCCCGGCCTTTGTACTCAGCACAATGCCCTCGTTGAAAGCTTGGAGAATATTTGACAGGACCAGGTTTTGGGACAGTTTGGCGTGAAGCCCCATGCCCGGGCCTCCGCAATAGTACAACTTCTTTCCCATCACTTCGAGCAACGGCTTGACCGATTCAAAAACCTTCTCATCGCCACCGACCATGAACGTGAGCGTCGCGTTGATCGCGCCGGGCGTAGATCCGGTGACGGGAGCGCCCAGAAACTCGATTCCTGCCGCAGCCAGTTTCTCCCCGATTCCGCAACTGGCAGACGGGCTGATCGTGCTCGCATCTACCACCACCGCCCCCGTGCGCGCCCCTCCGAGAATGCCATTCTCACCGCGAATGACCGTTTCCGCCATCGCCGTATCTCCGACACAGAGGAAAACAATGTCGGACTGGCGGGCGACATCGGCCGGAGTGTTGCAGGCGACACCACCGGCCTCGCTCGCCAGCTGAGTGGCTTTCGACGCCGTGTTTGACCAGAGAGCGACGGTGTGTCCGGCGCGAAGAAGGTTGCGTGCCATGGGGTAGCCCATCAGCCCCAAGCCGAGAAATCCGAGTTTTGCCATAGGATTTTATTGTCGCTCAGGAATCTCAATCACGCGCCAGGAACTTGACCACCTGGCAAATTCTTGCCATTCAGGTGGTGTCAGACGGCACGGTATCGCACAAAAAAGCCTGGCAGAATTGCCAGGCTCGGGGCTGCGAATGGGGGAGGAAAAGCGGTAACCAGCGGGTTTTTCAGAAGTTAACTATAACTGCGGGGTTTTCATGGAGGGAGAGATCGCTGCTTCCCGAGCCTGCGTATCACGCTGCACGCTCGAGTTAGTGCACGCTGTTGGCCAAACCAAAGTATGCGCAGGCAATTCTAGCGAGACGCACCGCTCGCACGCTTTTGCTCGGCTAAAGCCCAATCCAGATTTGCCTTAACAACATCGGACTCCGGTTCGATCCGCAATGCCTCAATCGCGGCGGAAACTGCGGCATCCCAGTTGCCCAGTTCTGAATTGCAGAGGGAAATATTGTTCCACGCCGCCGGCATGCCGGGACGGAGCTGGAGCGACTCTGTGGCGTCAAACACGCATTGAGTAAAGTTGCCGCGGTTATAGTCCTCGAGTGAGGCATCGACGTATTCCTCGGGTGTCCTCACGCTTCCACGGATCGGATGGAGGCGGATGAGTTCCTCGGAAATCGCTTTTCCGCGAGTGAGCATGTCGGTTGCCTCATTCTGGACCGCGTCGGCCTCCCGAGTCCGCCCGCGTTGGTCAAGCTCAGTAGCGAGATTGTGGTATTCGTCGGCTTGTTCATAGAGGACATCGTCCGCCGCATACGTCGGCCTTACGGTAAAGGTGTCTCGCTTCATGTGCCGGTATGCCGGATAAATCAGAAAGATACCGATACCAACCATGGCCATGCCGAAACGAACGGGCGTGGAAATGCGAAGCAACAGATATCCTAGTTCGCGAAGGCTCCGAACTGCGGCATTATTAACCGAGCCGTCGGCGCGGCGGATTCGATACCAGGCAATCACTGTCAACACAACCACTGACAGCCAGCAGATTACCTGAAAATACTGATGTGGACTCCATGGGTACGCGATGGCCATGTACCACGGCATTCCAAGGTTCCAGTAGTTATAAACCACCAGCAAAAAAACCGATGTCGTCAGCATGAAACAGGCGACGGGCACAACGCCCAGCTCAACCAGCCATGGTGTTAGCCACGCCAGGTATTGCACCGCGAAGCCGCTGGTGAAGGTGAAAAAGAACAGGAACACCATGCCGATCTGCGCGTAAACCGATGGTTTCCGCTTCATGCGGTACATCCATACCGACAGTCCCAGAATCGCCAACATCACCGCAGAGGAACCGAGTCGACTGAATGCTCGATTAACCCAGGCAGAAGCGGGCCAGGCGTTGGCGAGTTCGCGGAATATCCACGACAAGCCCCAGAGTCCGTAGCTGCTCTTGTATCCGAAGACCTGGTGGAACACTGCGACGGGCTGCTGAAACAAGTAAGGAGACCATGCGACAAGCACTACCGCAAGGGCGGCGGAAAGAAACATCAGGCGCTTTCTGAAATCAGGCAGCGCCAGAAGGAGCACGGGGCCAACGACTACCGGCGTGATCTTGACACAAAAGGCCAGACCAAAGACTATTCCGGCGGCCCAAATCCTCTCCCGGCCTGCCACCAGCCAGCATGCCAGCAGCACCAGGAAGATCATGATCGGGTCCGTATTTCCATGGAAACCCGAGATCATAATGCTGGTTGGCGCGAGGGCGATGAGAAGAACGGCGATATAAACGGCGCGGTCCGTGAGACGGGCAGCGAAGATCCTGCAGAGGAGCAAAATGGTGCCGATATCGGCCAGCATCCCGCAAAATCGAAGGCAAAAGGCGAATGGCAGATGCACTTCCTGTGATGTCCAGATCAGGAACCGCAGAAAGTGGAGCATCGAGGGTGGATGGTTGAGATCCGGCGCGATACTATACAGTTCCGCTCCGAAATAAGATGACCAGGCACCGAACCGTTGGTAGGTATAGACGTCGTTCGTGCCGTAGGTACAGAGTCCCAAAATCAACTTGGCCAGGAAGGCTGCTACCGTGGCCCAGGCGATGGTTGTGCGGCGAGCATATGCGATCTGTGTGGATGCTTCAGGGTGATCTGTTGTTGCGTTCGACAATGTTTCAGTTTAGAGCAACGTGGGTTGCTGGGTCACTACACTAGAATAAGAGCGGAGGCTTCTTGAATATGGAAAGAGACAGCGGCAATCCCGTAGCGTGGTTCCTGGCAGGAGCGGTGACAGGTGCCGCCATCGCGCTTCTTTACGCGCCCAAGTCTGGTAAGGACACACGAAAGTATCTGAACAAGCAAACGCGTGAGGGCAGGGAAGCCGTGGAATCCAGCGGCAAAGAACTAATGGACCGCGGCAAGGAACTGTATGAGCGCGGCCGGAAGATTGCCGACGACGCTGCCGAATTGTTCGAACGCGGACGCAAACTCGTCCAGAACTAAACGGGTCATTCTGAGTTGGCGTCCGTTCTCGAAATTGGCGAGTTTCGCATTACCGCCGTCCGCGCCGGTTCCTACTGGTGGGACGGCGGAGCGATGTTTGGCGTCGTGCCTAAGACGCTCTGGTTGAAACATCAGTCGAGTGATGACTTGAATCGTATTGAGGCGGGCTTAAACTGTTTTGTCGTTGAGAGCGACAATCAGCGGGTTTTGATCGAAACCGGTGGTGGCATTCGCCATGACCAGCGATCGCTTGACCGGATGCGCATGTCGCAACCCGTGGATGCGGCTGCGGCTCTTGCGAATCTGGGCTTCGAATCCGACTCAATTGACCTTGTTATTAACACCCATCTGCACTGGGACCATTGCGGCGGCAATACGGTCGATGTGGGTGATACCGCGGTCGCAGCTTTCCCTCAGGCGCGCTATGTAGTCCAGCGAGCCGAACTGGAGCACGCGCGTGAACAGCTTCCCCGGGACGCCGTGAGTTATCGCGCGCCTAATTATGAGCCCTTACTCGAATCCGGGCATTTGCATTTGCTTGATGGCGATGTTGAAGTCTTACCTGGAATTCACCTCCGGGTCGCGCCAGGGCACAATCGCGACATGATGGTCGTGCGTGTGCACTCTGGCGGGCAAACCTGGTGTCATCTGGCGGACCTGGCGCCCTACGCGGCGCACGTTACGCCAACATGGGTTGCGGCCTTCGATCTCTTTCCTCTCGAAACGATTCGCTCAAAAAATGAACTCTTCGCGAGGGCGGCGAGTGAAGGCTGGTGGTGCAGTTTTGGCCATGACCCCAAAGTAGACTTTGCACGCATCCAGTCGCAGGCAGGCAAGTTTTCAATCGCCGAAGCCTGAACCCGGCTTCGCGGCGCTCTACTTCTCAAAAACTGTTTCGACAGGCACTACCTGGACATCTTCCGGTTTAAGACCCAACGGCCAGCGTTCCACTTTTTTGTCCTCGTCGAGAATCTCCTGAGGCTTGGTGGCGTTGTAGTGTATTGGCGTGGGAGCGCCGCTGGTGAGATCTCCGCGAATGGCCGCGGCACCTTTCGCGATGCCGACAATTTGCAGACGATCGGAACGAAGATACTTCTTTACCACGCGATTCACATCGTCCAGTGTTACTTTTGCTAATGCGGTCTTGAGATAGCCGTTGTACGCGGGCATGCCATACCATGCGCTGTCGATGGCGTAACCCAGTTCGCCCGATTTGGTCTTCGTCAGGATGTTGACGTATTTCGAGAGAAACTGTCTTGTCTTCTCGAAATCGTCCTGAGAGATCCCTCCCTTCACCAGCTTATCCAGTTCGTAAATCGCCAGGCGCAGCGCGAATACAGCGTTCTGCGGCTCTACCGGGCGAATCCAAATCTGGAAGATCTGCTGATGTCGCGCCAGATTCGGGCTTGGCTCGAACTGAAACATGCCGTTGGGAAAATACTCGATGTAAGCATAGTCACCATAGTTGAGACCGCGAATCTCACGCATGCGTTCATATAACTCGCGACCGCTTTCACGGTGCTGACCCAGCCAGGAAACAGCCACCATCAGGGGTATAAAGTCGGGATCATTTCGCTTAATCCCAATGGGAAAGCCGAGCGACCACGCTACAGAGCGCGTGTCCTTCTCGACCAGGGTTACCTGACTGTGGCTCAGTGCCTGTGGTTGCGGTAACTCGGGTCGATCTGCAGTTCCCACGGGGAGCGCGGAAAAATCCTTCTTCACGCGGGCGGCAAATCCCGCGGGATACCCTCCCGCCAATCCGACAATCAAGTTCGCCTGCGTGTAATGCCGTTTGTGAAACTCCTGAAGATCGGCTACCGTCATCGTTTTCAAAGCCGACAGGGAGCCGAGGTTCTCGTGTCCATACGGGCGGCCCGCGTAGATCAGGCTGTAGAGTAACTCTTTGGCCAACTCTTCATCGTTGTTGCCGCGCAGTCCGACTTTCAACGCGTTGACCTGATCGTCCTGGACACGCGTAAAGTCCTCAGCGCGCCATCCGGGGCTCACAATGGAATCCCGCATGATCGCATAGAATTTCTCCAGGTTATCGACATGAGTCTGGCCCACGAAGGTTGTCATTTCCTTGTCGGAATAGGCATCGATTCCGGCTGCCATCGGATAAAGGGCGTCGGTGATCTGCTTGAAGGTCATGGCCTTCGTACCACTGTTGCCCAGCATTTGGGCTGTGAGAGCTGCCAAGCCTGGCTTATCGGCAGGGTCGGATGCGGCGCCAGTCGTGACCACTATGCGTATCGTGACCAGCGGCGACTTCCCAGGCAGTTCGACGATGCGCGGCTGCGCGGAAACCAGCGGAGCGGCCAACACGCACGCCATGGCTAGCGACCACCATTGGAGTCTCACTTGGCATCTCCCTTCTGAGGTGAGGAAGTCAGCGTGACAACATCGAGGTTCTTGTCTATTAATACCTGTTTTGCCACGCGCTGGATGTCGGCGGCCGTAAGTTTAGCGCACAGATCGTAGTATCGGTTCATCGTTTCAGGAGTCCGGCGGAGTGCCACATACTGGGCTACGGTGGCCGCGATCGCTTCGCTGTTGTCGAGTTGCATCGCGAACTCGTAGCGAAGATGCTGTTTCAGCGCCTCCAGCTTTTTCGCGTCCACGGGAGTATCTGCAAAAGAGCGGGCCGTGGCCTTGATTTGCTCTTCCACGGACGGCAGATCCTTCGCGTCTTTCACTCTTGCGTAAACACCGAAAAACTCCGGATCCAGATTATTCGGCGGGCCGGCGCTCAGCAGGTCTACCTTTTGTTCATCCACCACCAGTTTCTGATAGAGCGCGGAATTCTGGTCGAAGCCGAGGCGCGAGATGGCATCCAGTGCGACCGTATCCATAGTGTCATCGGAGTAAGCCGGGCCACGCCACGCGACATCCAGCATCGGCAGGGTTTCTGAAGGCCAATCTACATGGGCGGTTCGAGGCCCGTCTTGCGGCGGTTCCACAGGTATCTTCGCCGTAAAATTGCCGCGTTTCCAATTACCCCATCGCTCGTCAATCAAGGCCCGGACGCGTTTTGGCTCCACGTCGCCAGCGACGATGATGGTCGTATATTCCGGCCGGTAGTAGCGGCTGAAAAACTCGCGGCCATACTGGTAGGCCTCCGGCATCGCCTGGACGTCTTTCAGGAAGCCCATCGTCGTGTGGCTGTAGGTATGCGTTGTGAAGCCTGTGGCCCGCATTGTCTCGTAAAGCTTCTGTCCTGGGTCAGCGCTGTTCTTGTTGTATTCGCCCAGGACGGCCAGGGTTTCTGTGCGGAAGGCAGCTTCGGTGTAATCGAGATGCTGGAAGCGGTCTGCCTCCATGGAGAGCATTACTGGCAAGTCTTCCTTTGAAAACGTAGTGTGATATGCGGTAAAGTCACTCGTCGTGAAGGCATTGGAGGCGGCACCGGCCACCTTCATCGTTGCGTCGTATTTCTCCGGCGGGTACTCGGCCGTGCCGCGAAACATCAGGTGTTCGAACAGATGAGCATAACCGGTCTTGCCCGGTTCCACTTCATTGCGTGAACCGGCGCCAACCACAATATAGAGCGAAACGAGATTCGGAAAATCGGTAGGGATCGTGATGAGCCGCAGTCCATTCGGCAAATCTTCCTGGACGTAGGCGTACGGAAAGATTTTTCCCGCTGCCAGCAGATAACTCAATGAAGCCAGAAGGCCAAAGACAGTAATTAGTCGAAAAAG
>CAIKAS010000284.1 GCA_903825445.1 uncultured Acidobacteriia bacterium | reverse complement strand
TGACCGCCTCCCATGGACAGGCCTGCAATCGCGCGACTGTCTTTATTCGCGATCGTGCGGTAGTTCTTGTCCACGTAAGGGATAACATCTTTGACCAGGCTTTCGGGAAAAGCGCCGCCGAACGCGCCGCCACCGCCACCCCTGCCGGAACCGCCGCGTCCGCCAACCGGAGCGCCAGAAGCGCCGGGCGCACCAGGACCGCGGCCACCGGCAAACGCCCCGACCACTCCCACCTCACCCGGATTTCCGGTATTGCCAATGTTCTGGCCAGGAACGACGCCGTAACCCGGACCCATCTTCTGATTGGCGTTGCCGTTGGTCATGACCACCAGCATTGGCTTGGCCTTCTTCGCGGCGATCAGGTTGTCCATGATCACGCTGGCGCGGCCCATATTGTTCCACGCATCTTCATCGCCACCTGCCCCGTGCAGGAGATACAGGACCGGATATCTCTCAGTTGTCTTGTCATAACCTGCGGGCGTATAGACGTACATCCGTCGCGGCGAAGCGGCGGCCAGCGTCGGAGAGTCGTACCACACCAGATTGACATTACCGTGCGGAACGTCTTTGATTTTGTAGGTATCGGAAAGCGGTCCGTCGATAATCAGGAAGTTCGAATACCGGGTTCCGTCCCGCAGGATGTTCGCGTTCGCGGAATCGAGCAGGCTCACGCCGTCAACGCTGAATGTGTAGCTCCACAGTTCGGGCGTCAAAGGTCCAACAGTTGCCGACCACGTTCCTGTGTCGTCCTTCGTCATCTTGACGCCACGCCCCTGGGGCCAGTCCCCATTGACCGTAACATCGGTGGCGTTAGGGGCACGCAGGCGAAACGTCACTTTCTGGTCTTCTGAAATCTCGGCGGAGCGTAACGCTGGTCCCCTGCCGCCACCCATACCCCTGCCAGGCTGGCCGCTTGCGCCGGGCGCGCCCGCCGCCAGTCCCGCTGGCTGCTGGGCCAGGACCGCCACGGCGAAGGCGATCGAAATTATTCCCAACTTCATCTTCATTTGCGCAACACCTCTTTTTTTTCGTATGATCTGTACCCGACTCGGCTGTAGAGATTACTTCCTGCCCGCCCACCCCAAACGAATGTACGCGGGGTGCCCATCGGTACTGTTCAGGATATATGCTATCGCCTGCTCTGTGTTTGCGCCATTTTCTGACACGGAGCCACCGTTTTTGAGTAAATTGTCATGCCTGTGCCAAAGCCCGAGTGCATCGATTCCCAATCTACGACAACTGCCGAAAATGTCCATCCCGCCCATCACGCCGCCAGCAGTTTGAAAGAGTTCTTCATCCACATCTCGACTATCGTGCCCGGTCTGCTTATTGCAGTCGGCCTCGAGCAAACGGTCGAGTATATCCACCACAGCCGCGAACTTTCCGAGGCCGCAAGGAGATCGCGGAGGAGAAGAAATTCAACGTCGAAAACTTTCGCCGGAGCACGGCGTCATTTCAGACGGCCGGCCTTTATCTGAAGACCTGTCTCGCGACCCTGCGCGAGACCATCAAGAATCCTGCCGCCCCGCTGCCTGCACTGAAAGTACCCCTCGATTCTGTCTACAGCCAGTACACTGCATGGACCACCGCCGAGCGCGAGGGGGCGGTAACGCTAATGTCGTCCGGAGAACAAAGCGCGAACGACCGATTGTACGTGGTGCTGCGAACCCTCGACCAGGTGGAAGACCGCGCCTTCCTGTCTGCCCTGCACGCGGAGTCCGTCTTCGTAAGCGGCCTCGAACCGCGCGACCTGACGCCGGAGCAGAAAAAGCAACTTTATCGGGATGCCTCGGACGCTTTAACCGATATCGGATATGCCCTGATTGTTCAGAGGGTCACGATGCATTTCAATCCTGAGTTTGGCGATGAGCACTCTCTTGAGCTGGACACAGGATATCCGCCGCCACAGAGCCCCACAACAGGTGATCGGTAGAGTCGCATCAATCATTGACAGTCCTCTGCGGTTGAAGTCTCGCCCGGCCACACCGGTTAGAAGAGAAGGAAGGGCGGAATGCCTGACACATTTGCTCCTGTCGGTGCACTATACTGTGACGAAATGGTGAATCGGTGACAGCGGAGATGAATGGACCCGGTGGATGCCCCAGCCAGCACTCAGCTAAATCGGCCCGGCATTTTCTGTAACCTCTGGCAGCCTCATGTTATCCGAAGAAATTCTCGTATTCCGCAATGGAAAGTGGGTGGACGGTGGCCCTGCGCCGCGGAATAGCGCGGGCTTCTCCGACGTAAAGTGGTACTACGCCAACATCATCGGCTATGCCCGCGTGGCGATGTGTTTCATCGCTGCCTTCCTGCTTTACCGGGTCCCCTGGCTCGCCGCCGCCCTGTTGCTGGGTTCCACACTGCTCGACTGGATCGATGGCCCCATCGCCCGCCGTGCCAATCAATGCAGCGTCCTGGGTTCCGGCATTGATTGGTTTGCGGACATCGCCTCGCAGCTGGTCGCGATGTGCTGGTGGGTTTCTCTGCAGCCGTCGGTTCTGCCGTGGATCGCAGCCGCCACCTGCATTGAGCTCTGCAACTGCATCTTCGATTTCGCCACCACTGCCACGGCCCGTTATCCGAAAATGCCGCCACATCTGCGGGAGCGCAATCGCTTCTTCTCAATCCTCGACTGGAGCATGCCGGGTGGATCGTACACGGCGTTTGGCAACGCGCTATGGCTGGCGTACCCGCTCTGCATACTCGCATTTTGCATGAGGCTGAAGACAGCTGGCCTGGCACTCCTGTTACCTGCGCTCCTCTATCTTTGGTGCGAGCTCGCGTGGGTCGTCTTCATTCTTGCCAGTTGGTCCGAACCGGCCCGCTATGCGCCCCTCTACGACGACGCCGGCTTCCGCTACTGCGGCATGGTGCCCGAAGCTCGCCGCAAACTGCTGCAACGAGCCTCCGACTCGGCCTTCACGCTGCTCAGTACGGAATGCGAGGCGAGCAAAGCCCGCGGCGAGATCTTCTGGGTCAACATTTGGCAGAGGTCGGGCGGTGGGAGCCCTATGCCCGTGGAAGGCGCGGAAGAACTCGATACCTGGGCCCGCGATCTGGCTGTGCGCCACTATCAGCACGAAGATGTAGAACTCGATGGCTACGGGATGATCGTGAATCCGGTCGGATCACGCGGGCAGGACTGGCACATCGATTACACCCGCGACTACTCCACAATCTTCATCCCTATGTCGGAACTAAGCGCCGAAAACGCCGTGCAGTACGCCGTGCTGCCCGCTCCACCCGAGATCGAAAATCCCGACAGCGTGGATTTGCGCGCAATAACAAAGGCCAGCGACTGGGTCAGCATTCGCCAGCTTCTCGCGCCCGCATGGAGTATGCT
Organism: uncultured Acidobacteriia bacterium; assembly: GCA_903825445.1. Lineage (GTDB taxonomy): Bacteria > Acidobacteriota > Terriglobia > Bryobacterales > Bryobacteraceae > BOG-234. Next base: position 5,029 of record CAIKAS010000284.1, on the reverse strand, counting down.
GCTGATGGATTTCGGCGCCATCCACCGAGGCATCCCCAATCAGGGTGCCTGGGACCGCCACATGTTCTGGGTCTCGGTGAAGAAACGCGGCGAGCTCCTGCCGCCCGAGCCTCCCTTGCAAACGGCTATGCCGGATGCGTTTTCACGACTCCCGGACAATGGCTCAACAGAGCGGCCAGGGCGAGTTCCTCCGACAGAACCTGCCGGATCGCTGACGTTTCATGCACCGGTTCCTATAACTGCCGGTCCAACCGATCGTTAGCCGAAAGAAAACGACTCTTACAGATTCAGCGTGCCGTAATCGTGGGTGATCTCATCTCGCGCCGCGAATCTGACGGCCTGAGCAGCTCCGATTTCTCTGTAGAGTCTTGCCCTGATTTAGCAGGCGCCCTTGCCGCGCCGGATCCTGAACGTCATCAGTCCGATCCCGGCGGTGCCAAAAAGGAGCCAGGTCGACGGCTCCGGTGTTCCGAGCGAAGTGTCGTTGGCAAAGCTCCAGTTCAGAATGTTTTGTTGCTCGTAGCCGGAACCGGTACCGCCTGTGAAGCCAACGTAAGCCGTGTTGGTCCCCAGATCCGCCGCAACGTTGAGTGGCAGCGATGTATACACCGTAAACGGCGAAGCCTGGGCGTATGTGCCAATCTGATCCCAAATTGAGAGCGAGAGGTTTGTGCCGTCGTAACTGGCAGTGACGCTCCAAACGTCTCCGTTGGAAAAACAACCGGTCTTTTGATAGCCCGAATAAAAGTCGCAGGCACCAACTCCGTATGGACTCACCAGGGAGGCATCCTCACCTATATTGCCGTCCTCATCGATCGAGACATGGTTGCTGTTGTAGTCGTTGCCCCCATTCTCGTAGGAATCGAATTCAATGGCTACACTGTTACCTACTCCACCGTAGCCCATCCCGCCACCGCTCGCGCCAAGGCCCGTCGGGCTGGCGGCCATTACGAAGGTAATTCCATCAGCAGGGTCAATGCCGCCCTGTCCGGTGTACTGAAACTGGAACGTGGTACTAAAGGTGTCGCCTGACCCGAGCGCCACAGCTGCGGTGCTGTACGCGGCTCCGCTCTGACCACCCCCATCGGGAGTAATTTGCAGCTGATTGCCGGCCTGCCCGGCACTCCCGACAAATGTCAGTCCGGTTGTGCTGGAGAAATCAGGGAAATCGAAGATCCCGTTAGCTTGCAGCGGAATGCCCGCAACGCTGGCGGCCACGGCAACCATAGCGAGTTGTTTCAAATAGCCGGACGATAAAGTCGCCCTCTTATGTCTCATCATCATCGATAATCCCCCGACCCGTCGATTTAGTACGTTAACTAACAATTTATGATTGTTGCATTGGAATCGGTGCGCTTCAATACCATTCATCCAGTACTAAAGTTTCAATTCAGCCTTTAGTACTACTTGCTGCCCGAGGGTCCCTAAGACGGACACATGGCCCAAATCAATAGTCCATTGACTTACGCCGCAGGCCGACTACTCTGATAACATTCCAGTCAGCCCGATTTCAGGAGACCGAATCTCTCATGCTGCGCCGTGTTCTCACCATCGCACTTCTCGTTCTTGCCGCGTTTCCGCAACTCCACGCTCTCACTCCCGAAGAGCGACGCCAGTATCTCACCAAACTGCAGGGCATAATTCCAGACGTGCCCTCTTTCCGGCAGTGGCTCGACAAGACCGGCGAACTGCCGCCTGATTTCGACGCACTTCCACGCGTCAACGGCCTGCCAGATCCCTTGAGATTCCAGAATGGCCGCGCCGTACTTACGCCGGTGGACTGGAAGGCCCGCCACACCGAGATCCGGCAACTCTTCGAGAAGTATCAGACCGGCACGTTTCCTCAGCGCCCGAAACTCGACCGCGCCGTCGTGCTCGACGAAACGCACGGAAAGGGTTATCTGATTCGCAACGTGCGTCTCGAATTCGGGCCTGAAAGCAAGGGCACGATGCGTGTGCAGGTCATGATTCCCGATGGCAAGGGTCCGTTCCCAGTTCTGATGGCGCCATCGCTCGCCGGATGGGGGCCTTCACTTCTGCGTCGCGGCTACATTTCAGCGGGATTTGCCGGGAATGACGGCATGGATGACGCAGCAGCGCTGGCGCAGCTTTATCCCGATTACGATTTCGCGCTGCTTCCCCGCCGCGGCTGGGCTGCCGGCATGGTGGTCGATTACCTAGCCACACTGCCCGAAGTCGACATGAAACACATCGGGCTTTTTGGCTATTCGCGCGATGGCAAGATGGCCGCGTATGGCGCTGCGCTGGATGAGCGCATCTCAGCCGTCATCCCCGCCAGCACAGGCGTGGGCGGCGTGGTGCCCTGGCGTCAGGCCGGCGAACGCAACTCCGGCGAAAGCATCGAAACCACCACGCGGTCTTTCCCCACCTGGTTTATTCCTCGCCTGCGATTTTTCTCCGGTCGCGAGGATAGATTGCCCGTTGATGGGAATCTGCTCATCGCCTGGATCGCGCCGCGCTCGGTGCTGATCGAATACGGACTCAACGATGAAGTTTCCAACACTTGGGGCGACGAACAGGCCTACTACTCTGCGCTCAAAGTCTACAAGTTGCTCGGCCATCCCGAGAGGCTCGGCCTCCTGCGGGTGCCGGGCTTCCATGGCTCAAACGATCAGGAGGCCTGTCTCGACTGGCTCGATATACAGTTCGGCCGTTCTACTCGCGTATGGGATAACCACCTCCTTTTCCCGTGGGACCTGGCGAAGTGGCGTGCCACGAGCGCAGAAACGGTCGACATGTCTCATTACCCCCGGCAAGCGGCTAATGCCATCCTCGCCTCGGTTTCATCGGCAACGGACTGGCCGGCGAAAGCCGAGAGCATTCGCAAGTCCATCAACTGGATGTTGGGCGATGAGCCAGCCATGATGCCACCCGCTGCGGGACGCGGCGGATTAATCGGCCGTGGCGGAATTGGCGGATCTGGATTTGCCGGGCGCGGTGGGTCAGGAATTGCGGGTCGGGGCGCACCCGCAATACCGGGACGCGGCCCGGTCGCGAACACGAATCCCGGCCAGCTTGTGCCTGACCTTGTACAGTGGGTCATCCAGCGCGGAGGCACTTCTTTCGGGTGGTTACAGCCGCAGGCGAGTCAAGTCACATCCCGCAGCGTCACGTTCGGTTACAACGTGCGCGGCGACCTGTACTATCCCGCCAACACACCGCCCGGCACGAAACTGCCAACGGTCATTTGGCTGCACGGTTACAGCTACCCGCTTGGCTATATGTGGGTTTACCGGAGCGATCTGCATCCAATCCTGGCACTCACGCAGGCTGGTTACGCAGTCCTCGCTTACGACCAGAGCGGCTTCGGAAGTCGCATGGCGGAGACCGCGCCGTTCTATGATCGCTACCCCCACTGGTCGCAGATGGGCCGCATGGTGGAAGACGCGCGCGCGGCAATTGATGCGCTGGCGAAGGACGCCATCGTCGATCCGCAGCGCATTTCGCTCTTCGGCTATTCGATGGGGGGCATGGTCGGGCTCTACACAGCAGCGCTCGATCCGCGTGTCAAGGGCGTCGTCTCCATCTCCGGCTTTACGCCGATGCGCACCGATACCGCTTCAACGGGCACGGGCGGAATCGCACGTTACAGCGCGGAGCGGGGATTGATGCCGCGCCTCGGTTTCTTCATCGGCCACGAGCAACAACTGCCGTACGACTACAACGAGCTGATCGCGACCATCGCACCGAGGCCGACATTGATCGTGGAGCCGCAACTGGATCGTGATGCGACGGTCGCCGATGTGCACACCGCTGTCGAACAGGCGCGGAAGATCTACGCTCTTCAGAACGCGCGGGACAAACTCGGCCTCTACGAGCCGTGGGACTTCACGCGACTTCCTGCGACTACGCAGGACTGGATCATCCAGTGGATGGCCAAAACGATGAAATAACGATGCAGTAGAGATCGCTAGGCTCGCGGCGCAGTCTCCCCAACCTGCTGAATCCCGAAGACGGGCATCGGAGCCGGGAACGTGCCATCCCCAAGGACTTCACGAATTGCCAGATTGGTATCAAAGTAGACCTGCCAGTAGTGGTCGTTGTTCGTATACGGCCGGATCGCCAGTACCGGCCCGACCGCTGTGAACGACGCAATCACCACATCCGGCTCAGGCTTCGTCACCACATTCGGAATCTGCCTGATCCGGCCCTTCAGTGCTTCACACGCGGCTTTCGGATCGGCCGCGCCTGAAATCTGTGCGGAGAGTTCGACCCTTCGATACGGATTCGCCGAGAAGTTCTGGATGTTGTCGGAAAACAACTTGTTGTTTCCGACGAAAGTACGAACGTTATCGGGCGTATCGACCGTCGTCACGAAAAGACCAACCTCTTCTACCGTCCCCGTGATCCCACCGGCGGAAATGAAGTCGCCCACCTTGAACGGCCGCAACACTACCAGAAAAATTCCAGCCGCGAAGTTCGCAAGCAACCCGCCCCACGCCGATCCGATGGCTAGTCCTGCTCCGGCGAGCAAGGCGGCGAAACTCGTGGTCTGCACGCCAAATTAGCCCAGAATGGCGATCACCAGCGTGATATTCAGAACCACTGAAATCGTATTGCCGATGAAACGCAGCAACGTCGGCTCGAGCTTCTGGCGAGACAGCCCTTTCCGAACTAAGCCGACCGCGAAACTGATCAGCCATCGGCCGACGATGTAGAGAAGAATTGCACCAACTACCTGCAATCCGACTCCGGTTATCGTGTTTTGAACTACTTTGATGACGTTATTCCAGTCCATTGCCGTTCCCGCTTTCTGAATGTAAACCTCGATGCGCCGGAGCGCAGCTTCAGAGATTATACGCTTCAGAAACGAGTACGGGAACCACTGGCGGACGAGGGCTTAAAGCGTGCCGCAATCTATTACAAAGCGGTAGCGCACGTCGCCTTTGACCAGGCGCTCATAGGCCTCGTTCACCTGCGACATTGAAATTGTTTCAATGTCGCTCACGATGTTGTGTTGGCCACAAAAATCCAGCATCTCCTGCGTCTCCGCAATTCCACCAATCAG
>CAIKAS010000283.1 GCA_903825445.1 uncultured Acidobacteriia bacterium | reverse complement strand
GTGATACCGATTTGTTTTGTCATTACAATTATTGGTTCGGAGGTCCGGCGTTGGCGGGCATTTCGCACGTGAGTGATTCCAGAAACGCGACCAGGTCGGCACGTTCCGGCCCTTTCAACTTGAGTTCCTTGATTTCCTTGTCCAGATGAGGATTGGAGGTTCCGCCTCCGACATAGAAATCGACCACGTCCTTCAGCGTCTTCACACTGCCATCGTGCATGTAGGGCGCAGTCTTGGCGATGTTACGAAGCGTCGGTGTACGGAAAGCGCCGCGGTCGGCCTCCGCGTGCGTCTGTTCGTAGCGGCCCAGATCCTTTAGCTCGCCATTCGCGTCAATTCCAACGCCGATGTTGTGAAACTTGCCGTCGGTGAACAAAGCGAACTTGTCATCGATGGTGTGGCAGGTGACGCAGTTGCCCTTCTGTTTGTCGCGGAAGATAGCGAGCCCGCGAACGGCCGAATCCGACAGTGCTGTCTTGTCTCCGCCAAACTGGTAGCGATCAAATGGCGAGTTACCGCTGATCAAGGTCCGCTCAAAGCTGGCGATGGACTTTTCTACCTTATCCGCCGTGATCGGGCCAGGTCCGAAGGCCTTGTCAAACGCCGCCTGATAATCCTTGAGCTTGCCGATCTTCGCCACCATGACGTCATGCGGCTGATTCATTTCCACGGGATTCTGAATCGGACCACCTGCCTGATCTTCCAGGGTCTTCGCGCGGCCGTCCCAGAACTGCAACGGGTGATAGGCTGCGTTCAGCACGGTGGGCGCGTTGCGCGTACCTGTCTTGCCGCCGACGCCCAGCGAAACCGGACGCCCGTCGGTAAACGCCAGCGCCGGGTTGTGGCAATTGGAGCAGGCCACCGTGTCATCGGCTGAGAGCTGCGTATCGTAATAAAGTCGTCGCCCCAAGGCGACCGTGTCAGCGGTTGGCGGGTTATCAGCCGGAATTGGCACAGGCGGCAGGCCCAGCGGAGTAGGGATTTCGATCGGCTGGCCGATAGGTTTCGCGGTCGCATCCGCCACTTTCGGCTTCTCGCCGCAGGAGATCAGCAGGAGCAAAGAAAGGGGGACAACGGCAAATACGGTTTTCGTAAGAATCGCACGATCCATCGTTAACACGCCATTATCATAGCGAACTGCCCGTAGTGCGGTTGTTAGCATGAAGCTGGTATGCATGAGGCAAGCTGGCGCGCTCCCCTGTATCTGTTCGTGCTGATGGCTGGTCTCGCCTCCCGGCTGCATGCCACCTGCCCGTGTATGATCCGTTACGGCGTCTGCGACGAGGCGCACCAGTCCGATACCGTTTTCGTAGGAACCGTGGAATCGGTGGCGCCGCCGTTCCTGGATCCTTATAGCAGGGCGAAGGTCATGGCGGATTTGCCGGCCGGAGAAACGGCGCGCCTGCAGGCCGATGGCTCGGGCGAAGCGCTCGAAAAACTGAAGGCCGTTTACCTGAAGATGTTCATCGGCATTCCGGACTACGTCAAATCGCGCATCGCAGAGGCGAAGACATCCAAAGAGCTTCAAGCGGCGTTTGAGGAAGTTCAATCCGAAGGCCGGGTGGCCCGGTTCCGCGTCCGGACCTATTACAAGAAGCCCGGCGACGACGATGACGCGACGAAATCCGGACCGGGGCAGGCCTTCACCTCAAAGGTGGTGGACCGCGCGGCCGAGATGCGGGCGATCGGCGTGGCCCGCGGCGGTCCCGGTGGGGCAGGCGGTAGTGCGGTGGCCACCGGCGGTGCAGTTCGGGCCGAGGCGAAGGCAGGTGACGACAACGAAGCCACTCAGCTTCTGGATATCTGGACCGGCAGCGGCGATTGTGGATTCGATTTTCAGGTCGGCGAGACCTATCTGGTCTACGCGGTTGAGGACGAAGATTCCGGCAAGATGGAGACCAGCGTGTGCATGAGGACTCGACGGCTTTCCGAAGAACAAGGCGACCTGGCCTATCTTTACTTTCTGCAAAACGACGAAAAGGAATCGACGCGCGTCGAGGGTTTCGTCAGCACCAGCTTCGAGGATCAGAGCTTGCCGCGCTTCGAGAACGCCGTCAGCGCTCCCGCCAAAGGGGCGCTCCTGGAACTGGACACAGGTTCCGGTATGCGGTATACCGAGTCGGATGGCGAGGGCCGCTTTTACTTCGACGGCCTCCCGTCAGGCGAATACCGGCTATCGCTGTTGCAGCCGGGATTTCCGCAAGCTGCGCGAAACGTGATTCTCTCGCGCGGCATCCACGCCGGGGAAAGCGCCTGCGTGAGGCAGATCCTTATTCTGCCATCGCGCCCGGCCACGCAGCTGAGCCAATAGGCTACTGAACTTTCAAGTAATCGTCGAGCTTCTTATCGGCGCTGCCCATCTCGCGCGCCAGGCTCAGCTTCGCCAGATTGTGGGCGAAGAGGCTGGTGATGTAATCGAGATCGGCGGACGCCACGTCGTTCTCAGCCTGCGTGACTTCCACTGAGGTCGCCACGCCCACTTCGAACTTTTCGCGGGTCAGCCGCAACGTCTCGCGGGCTAGTTGCTGGTTCGACTTTGCCAGGTCCAGTTGGCTCGACGCCGCCTGCAGGTCCAGGTACGAGTTGCGGATCTCGCTTTCGATCTGGCCGCGAAGATCCACCACCTCGGCCCTGCGCTGATCCAGTGCCGCATCGGCCTGCTGCAAGTCGCCTGCTGCGCGTCCACCTTGCCAAATCGGCACCTTGAGGCTCGCGCCGAAGGTGAATGTGGAGCGTGCTTCGTCAAAACGCGGACCGATGGTGCCGTAATCGCCCGAGATGGCGAGGGTTGGCAGCCGTTCGTCCTTCGCGGCGAGCTTAGCCCGCTCTGCCGCGCGCACCTGAATCTGCGCCGCCTTGAGATCGGCCCGGGCCTCGATCGATTGCTTTACGGCTTCATCCACGGTGAGGGGTGGCGCCGGTGAGTAAGGAACATCGTCGGAAATATCGTATTTATCGTTGGGAGGCAGACCAGTGAGACGTGCCAGGTTGATCTTTTGACGGGCGAGGTCGTTTTCAAGCGTAGCGAGACGCTGCTGCTGTACCGCCTGCTGAACCTGGCTGCGGTTGACGTCGATCTGCGCGGCAACGCCCGAATCCTTGCTCTGCTGAGTTTGCTTGTACAGAGCAGCTGCAGTTTCCACTTGCTGCTTCGCGGCGATGACGCGGGCTTTGGCTGCGATGGTCTGCAGGTAAGCCCCGCCGACAGCGAGCACAATCACGTCACGGGCATCCTGAATCGATTGCTGTTGCGCGGCGATAGTTTCGCGCGCAGCCTTCATATTATTGAAAGCAGTGAAATCCGCGATGGACTGCGTCAGCGTCGCGCGAAGATCGAAATAGGCCAGCGGGCCAACGACCTTCGGAACGCCAGGAAATCCAAGCCCGAGAACCTGAAGATCGGTTTCGAGAACGTTTTCGCGGTAGCTGCCGCTGATGTTCGGCATGAGTGCGGCGCGCGCCACGATCGCCTGACCTTGAGCCTGCTTCAACGCGGCGGCGAGACCGACGGAGCTGAGGTTGGACGCCAGCCCACGCTGGATCGCTTCATGCAAAGAGAGCTTGCCCGAAAATGGCATCGTCGTGGTGCTGTTGGTGCTGCCCGCGTAACTGCCCTGCACTGAGATGTTCGTATTCAGAGTGTTGACGCTGGCGTTGGTCCCTGGCACCGGTGACTGTGATGTGACCACGCTGCCGGACTGCCCCACGCGCCCCGAAAGTGGGAGCGGCGCGGCGACGGTGCTGCCGCCGCTTGGAGGAGCCCCCCCCAACTGTGCGACCGCGACGCCGGACGACGCGGTCATGCCAAGGACTCCGATAACAAGTTGAGAAAGAAACGTTTTATTCATGGTCAGCCCAATTGCTTTCTGAATCTCCGCACGCTGAGCGTCAGCAGTACGGTTGCAAATCCAATTAATGCCAGGTAGTTTGGCCACAGAGTTTCTAGGCCGCTGCCCTTCATCAGGCAGGAGCGGGTGATGATGCCGAAGTGACGGATCGGATTAAAAAGCGTGAGCGGCTGCAGCCATTTCGGCATCGCTTCCACCGGCGTCAGCGCACCTGAAAGCGACGAAAGCGGCGGATTGATGAAAAATGCCATCAACTGCGCCTGCTGCGCGGATTTCGTGTAGGTCGCGATAAAAGTTCCCACGCCGATGCCGCAGAGCACACAGAGCGCGCCGCCGGAAAGAACCAGGAAAATATTACCGCGAAACGGTACGTCGAAGATGAGCTTCAGCAAAGCGGCCGCAAAAAGAACCAACACACACAAGATCATGAACAAAGGCAGGATCTTGGCGATGATGATCTCGCTCGTGGTAGCGGGGGTCATCAGCAATTGTTCGACGGTGCCACGCTCACGTTCCTTGATCATGGCGGCGGATGAGATGAGCGATCCATTCAGCATCAGCAGCGTGCCAAATGTCCCGGTAACGGTGAACCAGTTGGTGATCAGCGCCGGATTGAAGAGAAAGGCCGGCGTCAGGCTCACCAGGCCGCGCAGTGTACCAGAATTCGTCGCGATGCTCTGGAATTTCGCGTGGAGGCCACCAGGCGCGAGAGTCTGATTCCAGCTCTGGATCACGCCCTCGGCATAACCCTGGCCTATAGCAGCGGTGTTGGCGTTCATCGCATTGAGCAGGATCTGCACTTCCGTGGGACGGCCGCGTTCCAGATCCTTTTCGAAATCGGTCGGTACGGCTAGGCCCGCGTCGAGTTCGCCGCGCGCCATCGCTTCGCCCAGTTCACGCACGGAGCCGTAGGTCCGGGTCAGATCGAAGCTGCCGCTTTGAGTCATGTTGGCGATCAGATCCCGGCTGCGCGCCGAGTGGCTGTCGTCAACCACGCCCAGTTGCAGGTGACTCACCGTAGCGTTGAGAGCAAAACCAAACAGCACCAGTTGCAGAACCGGCGGGATGACCAGCGAGATCGCCAGCCTCCGATCGCGGCGAATCTGCGCGAATTCCTTGCCGATCAGAGCGCGCAGACGAGGATTGAGCAACCCGCGTCGCGTGGGCGTGCCGATGGTGCGCGATGAAGTTGCGGTACTCATATGGCCAGCTGCATCCTCCGCATTTTGCGCCAGCCCAGAAAGAAGAAGAACGCTCCGATGACTCCGATGGCGAGAACCGAAGACCACATGGCCGGCCATCCACCACCGGTGAGCAGGGCGTCACGTACGATTTCGATGTAGTATTTGGCCCAGACGATGTCGGACAGCCACCGAACCTGAACCGGAATATTCGAAATGGGGAACAGCAGGCCGGAAAGAAGAAACGTCAGAAGAAAGCCGCCGAGGCCCACTGCCTGAATCGACGCCGCCTGATTGGGCACGGCACAACCGATCAGCGTCCCAAAGGCCGAGACGCAGAACGCATAGAGGAAGGTCGCGACAAAGAACGGGGTGGGGTCGCCGGCGAAGTGCAGGCCGAAATAGGTGAAAAGCAGGACGAGTTCCAGCAGAACTTCGCTAAGGGCGATCGCCATGAAAGCCAGAATCTTGCCGAGCAGGAACTCATGCGCGGGGATGTTGGAAACGTACACCTGCAGGATGGTTTTTAGTTCGCCTTCCTTGGCCGAAGCGAGGGTGGCAAGAAGCGCGGGGAACATCGAAATGCCGAGGACGAACATGCCCGGACCATAGAACTTCTTTGAATCGCGCCCGGGGTTGAACCAAAGACGAACGGCGGCAGTCACAGCGACGGGACGGGAGGAACCGCCATTACGCGCGTTGTACGCCGCCACAATTTCGCCAGAATAGCCCTGCACGAGTTTTGCGGTGTTGGCGTCCGTGGCGTCCACCAGCATCTGGATTTCCATATTGGAGCCGCGGGCGAGATTCTCACCAAAGTGAAAGGGAATGATCAGAGCGCCGCGCGCCGTGTTGGTCCGAAACGCCTCGGAGGGCTGTTTGTCCAACGGCCATGCCACCACGTGGAACGTGTTCGACCCGCGGAAGGCGTCGACGAAGTCGCGGGAGGCCGGAGAATTATCAAGATCCTGCACGATGATTGGCATGCCTGTCACATTGAGCGAGATGGCGGTGCTGAGAAGCATCAGAAGAAAGACCGGCAGGACCAGCGCCAGCGCGAGTGCGAGCGGATCGCGGATGATCTGCGTTAGTTCCTTGCGGGCCTGAGCGATGATACGACGCATGATTTTAGAAAAGCCTCCGTGCAATGGCACAGCGTCCTGGAACGTTAATCGTCACTGGCGACCTTCCCGAGTTTGCGCGCCTTCTCCACGACCGCGATGAAGACGTCTTCCAGCGAATACTGCTCTTCCATCACCGATTTGATGGTGATGCCCGCAGCGACGAGCTTTGCCACAGTCGCATCATGACCCGCTTCAAGGTTGTCGTCCGTAATCACGTGGAGACGATCGCCGAACAGGGATACTCGCCAGCGCTCGGCGCCCTGACGTAATAGATCCGAGGCCTTCTGCGGCTGATCGACAATGAACTCCAGCAGGTGACCGCCCTGCTGTGCCTTTACTCCACGCGGCGTGCCTTCGGCTGCCAGTTCTCCGGCCACCATGAAACCCAGCCGATTGCATTGCTCGGCTTCTTCGAGGTAATGCGTGGTCACCAGAATCGCGGTGCCCATGTCTGCCAGTTTGTTGATCATTCGCCAAAATGCGCGGCGAGCGAGCGGATCCACGCCCGAGGTCGGTTCGTCCAGAAACAGCACTTCCGGCTCATGCATGATGGAAGCGCCAAACGCCACGCGCTGTTTCCAGCCGCCAGGCAGGCTGCCAGTGATGAGATCGAGCTTGCCTTCAAGTCCTGAGAAGGCCATCACCCAGCGCTTTTTGTCTTCGCGCTCTCTTTCCGGAACACCATAAACACCGGCAAAAAAATCGAGATTTTCGCCGATGGAAAGATCGTCGTAAAGCGAAAACTTCTGCGACATGTAACCAATGCGCTGCCGAACTTCAGGCGAGCGCAGGCTGCCGCGTTCGCCCGTGAGTTGCATGTCACCCGTGGTGGGATCCAACAGACCGCAGAGCATCTTGATCGTGGTTGTCTTCCCCGCTCCGTTGGCTCCCAGCAGCCCGTATATCTCGCCATAGCGAACGTCGAGGCTGACATTTTTAACGGCCGTGAAGTCCCCGAAGCGCTTGGTCAGATTCGTTGCGCCGATCGCGATGGTGCCACGAAGATCGGCATGATCGTGCACCCCGGGGTAGGGCGGCGCCTTCATTTCCTGACCCGCTGCGCGCAGCGTCGCCACGAATACGTTTTCGAGCGCAGGCTGGTCTTCGCGATAGATATCGGAGGTGAGGCCGGCAGCCTTCAGCGTCTCCTGCAACACGACGCGACCGCGCTCCGGATTCGGCGCGATCACGTCAAGCCGGTCGCCAAAACGCTGGACGTCTATGATCTCTTTGCGAACTTCCGGACTCTTTTCAGCAGCATCGGCGAGCACTTCCTCGGCCCGTCCGAGGTTGTCGGTATGGACTTCCAGACGCCGGGCGTGCAGGTTTTCACGAAGCTCCGCCGGTGTGCCGATTTCGCGAATCAGGCCGAGGTGCATGAGGCCGACGCGATGGCAGCGCTCGGCCTCGTCCAGATAAGGCGTCGCAATCATGATGGTCAGTCCATCGGCGGCAAGGTGAGCAAGAGTATCCCAGAACTCGCGGCGGGAAACGGGATCGACACCGGTGGTGGGCTCGTCAAGCAACAGCACCTGCGGCTGCGAGACCAGTGCGCAGACCAGCGACAGCTTCTGCTTCATGCCTCCGCTGAGACGACCGGCGAGGCGATCGGTGAAACGGTCCATGTCGAACATCGCGAGGTAACGGCGGCCTCGCTCCTCGAGTTCAGTGTGCGGCACCTCGCGCAGATCGCCGATGTAGACAATGTTTTCCCAAACAGTAAGATCGGGGTAGAGGCTGAAAGTCTGAGTAAGATAGCCAGTGTGGAAGCGCGCGTCACGGGCTGGTTCGCCGTAAATATTGACGGTGCCGGAGGTGGCCTCCATGACGCCAGCCATGATCTGGAAGGTCGTGGTCTTACCCGCACCGTCAGGACCGATGAGACCGAAGATCTCGCCCCGCGCGACGGTGACATCGATGCCACGTACCGCTTCAATGTTGCCGGCGTAGGTCTTCACGAGTGCGGCAACCTGGATAGCGGGCGCGGTAGCGCCGCCGTTTGGCAGGGTAATCGCCGGCGTGATGGAGGTGGTGGCCATTTGTAAGAGGGGACAAGCTGAAGTGTCCTACTTGTGGACCTCAGGGGGCCAGGTATCACCCTTAACCAGGACTTCGCCATCGGAGGGCATCCCGGGTTTGGCGAAGCCGATGCCAGTCTTCAATTGCAGCTTGACGCCTACCACCTGCTTGACGCGGTCTTCACGGAAGTAAGTATTCTCCGGCGTGAATGTCGCTTGCGGGTCGATGCGGGATACGAAGGCTTCGAGCGGCTTCGAAGGATCGGAATCGAGATACACGCGCGCAGTCTGACCGAGCTTCACCTTGCCGATGTCACCTTCAGGAATGAAGCCCCGCAGATAAACTTTCGTCATATCGAGCATGGTTACGATCGGCGTACCGGCCTGCACCACCTCGCCGGGTTCGGCAGTGCGCGTGGCGATTGTGCCATCAAATGGCGCGACCACGGTTAAATCGTTGATGTTGGCGTGGGCTTCCACCAGGGTCTGGCGGATGCGCTGCGCTTCATCGCGCGCGCTGGCGATTTCAGATTGCTGCTGGGCGATCTGCTTGCGGATAGTGGCTGCAGCGGCTTCATGAATGCCGGGATTGGCGAGACTCGCTTTCGCCACATTCAGCGAGCCAATGGCCGCTTCCACTTTGCGTCTTGCCGCTGCGACGGTGGCTTCCTGCGCCACAGCGGTAGAGGTCGCCTGCTGGCCCTGGCGTTCAGGAACTGCGCCGTCTTTGGCCAGTTTCGTGTACGCCGTGCGGTCCCATGCGGCGATCGACAATGCGGCTTCCTGCTGGGCAAGTTCGGCCTGTGCCGCCGCGACATCGGCCTCCGCTTGTCTCACCCGGCCCTCGGCGTCTACCTTCGATTGCTCGAGTTGCAAAGCGTTCTCGCGCAGTTGCTCTTCATAGACCGCGATCTGTTGTTGCGCCAGCGTCACACGGGCCTCAGCTTCCGCAATAG
>CAIKAS010000282.1 GCA_903825445.1 uncultured Acidobacteriia bacterium | reverse complement strand
TGATGGATGCCGCGAAGTATCTCGCTCCGAACTCCGCCGCCAAGGCTGCCGTCACGACGGCCCCTAACGTGATCCTGGTTCTCACCGATAATGCCGCCCGCGCCGATACTACCGAAGCCGCCGCTCTGCGCGATCTTTGGACAGCCTCCGCCGCTGTCGATGCCCTGATTGTTTCCTCTGCCCCGATGTGGGACGAGAAAACCTCGCAGTCGCTGGCGGGATTGAAGTTGCAGGACGTGCGCCGCATTGCCGACCAAACCGGCGGTGTGGTTCGCCAGGCACCCGAAGTGGGCGCCGTGCTGCGCGAAATGCTGGAACGCAGCCGTACCCGCTACACGCTTTACTTTCGCCAGCCTGAAGCCCAGTCAGGCACACTGCGGCACATGAAGGTGGATCTCAGCCCGGCTGCGCGCGCGAAGCATCCGGCGGCTGTGGTTCGCTCCCGCACTGCTTATTACGCCGAGTAATCGGGACTTCCGGCATAATAGTCCCATGAACCGTCTGCCGGTGCGTCCCCTTGTGAAGACTTTGGCCTTGTTGTTGCTGACTTGCGCCGCAACTCTTGCTCAAGACTTCCCCGGCGGTGCCGAACTTGACAGCACAATAAATCAGGCGATCCGCGACGACAAGATCCCGGGTGCTGTGCTGCTGGTCGGACACGAAGGCAAAGTCGTCTATCGAAAAGCCTACGGCAACCGCACGCTTGTGCCCGGTCGCGAACCAATGACGGCCGACACGATCTTTGATATTGCTTCCCTCACTAAAATCATCGCCACCACCAGCGCGATGATGAAGCTCTATGACGAAGGTCGCTTTTCTCCAGACGATCCCGTCGCGAAGTACCTGCCCGAGTTTCAGGGTGGTCACAGTCCAATCACGATTCGCGATCTGATGACGCACTATTCCGGACTCCGCCCGGATCTGGATCTGGACCCGCCCTGGAGCGGTTACGATACAGGCATCCACCGCGCATTGTTGGATAAACCCGCGAATCCGCGAGGGATGAAATTTGCCTATAGCGATATCAACTTCATCCTGCTGGGTGAAATCGTTCACCGGCTCAGCGGCCTTCCCGAAAACGAATACGTCCAGAGCATCCTGTTTACTCCGCTGGGTATGACCTCAACCGGCTATCTGCCGGATCCTCGGCTTCGCTCTCGTATCGCGCCCACCGAACAACCGAGAGGTGGAGAAAGTCTGCGCGGTGTAGTGCATGATCCCACCGCGCGTTCCATGGGCGGTGTCGCGGGTCACGCCGGCGTGTTCTCAACGGCGGACGATCTTGCGAAGTATTGCCAGATGATTCTCGATGGTGGCGACGGCATCTTCAAACCCTCGACGATTCGATTCTTTGCCTCTCCCGCGTCCCCCGCAGGCAAGTCCGATGTGCGAGGCCTCGGCTGGGATATCAATTCCGTCTACTCCGGCAGTCGCGGCAACCTGTTCCCTGTCGGAACTTCGTTCGGCCATACAGGATTTACAGGCACATCGATTTGGCTCGACCCCTCCTCCAGGACTTATGTGATTCTGCTGTCTAACTCCGTTCACCCGCATGTGCGCCCCGCGATTACGCCCTTGCGAAGAGCCGTCGCCACGATCGTCGCGCGCAACGTTGGTTACGGCACACGGACCGGTATCGACGTGCTGGTTGGCGATAATTTCGCTGAATTACGCGGCAAGAAGGTCGGCCTCATCACCAACCAGACCGGAATCGACCGTGAAGGCAGGCGTAATGTCGACCTGATGAAACAGGCGGGCATAGAGGTAGTGGCCCTGTTTTCCCCGGAACATGGCTTTGCCGGCGTGGAAGATCGCCCCGGCATCGCAAATGCCACCGACCCTGCCACAGGACTCCGCATTTGGAGTCTTTACGGCGCAACCACCCGGCCTACTCCCGAGATGCTTCGTGGCATCGATACGCTTGTTTTCGATATTCAGGATGTTGGCGTTCGCTTTTATACCTATGAATCGACGATGCTTTACGCGATGCAGGAAGCAGCGAAGGCAAGAATCGCATTCTATGTACTCGACCGGCCCAATCCGTTAACCGGCAATCACGTCGAAGGCCCGATGCTCGATCCGGGTAATCTTTCGTTTACTGGTGCCTTTCCATTGCCTTTGCGACACGGCCTGACGATGGGCGAACTCGCCAGCCTCGAAAATGGGGAACTGGCACTCCATGCCGACCTGCGCGTGATAAAAATGACCGGCTGGAGCCGCAGTCAATGGTTCGATTCCACTGGCCAGCCCTGGGTAAATCCGTCTCCGAACATTCGAAATCTCAATGAGGCCATTCTCTATCCCGCCCTCGCCATGTTGGAAGGGTCGACAAATTACTCCGTGGGGCGGGGAACTGACGCGCCATTCGAACAAATCGGCGCCGAATGGATCAATGGCGCAACTTTGGCGAAATACATGACGGAACGCGCCATTCCGGGAGTTCGCTTTCGTGCGGTTGAGTTCACCCCGACATCATCCAACCTGAGTGGAAAGACGCTACAGGGGATTGCCTTTGAATTGACGGATCGTGAACTGTACTCGGCATCCACGCTGGGAATCGAACTCGCCCAGGCTCTGGGTAAACTCTATCCGGGCAAAATCGATTGGGAAATCAACCGCCGTTTGGCAGGCAGCGGAGCCGTCGTTGCCTCTCTGGCCCGCGGAAATGGCGCGGCCCTCGCAGCCGCTGCCGGCGTGCCGGAGTTTCTGACGATGCGTGCGAAGTATTTGCTGTATTGAGCGGAAATTCAATTCACCGCGGCAACAAAAAGGACTCCCGAGATAGGGAGTCCTTTTTCGATTACATCGCGCTCGTCCGTCAGCGAGTTTTCTGCGCGGCTTAAGATTCGGAGCTTAAGCTGTTGCAGTTGCTGTCTTTAGTCCGGTGGTCCGGTTCTTGCTGCCAACGGGACGCCCGCGCTTTTTGGCTTCCACCATCCATGACGGCGGACGACCACGTCGCTTCCCGCGCCCCTGAGCCAACCGTTCCAGGCTTAAAATTGCTTCTTCCAGTTGCTCTCGCTCCTGGCGCAATTCCCCCAGAATTTTTGAGACGTCCATGCTACCTCCAAAATGTGAATATGTGTTCTCGATTAGCAGATTCCGTGCCGTGCTGTTCCGGATATGGAACAGAAGCCCGATATTCTAGGGAGACCACACTTAATGTTGTACCCCCAAAATGCTGCCAAACGCAAGTTTTCGTTCCGGTTTCGAAACAAAAAATACCAGTACTGTGCCAAACGTACTACCTGAAATTTGAAATCGGTACGGTGTCGTCATCGGACGGAAGTCTCCGTTTCCAGTAATAATAGAAAGGTAATCCGAATAAAATCAATGCAATTCCCGCCAAAGATTGAACAGGGCGATCCTTCAATGTGCTAATTTCCAGCGCGGCCGCTCCAATCAGAAAAAGAACTGGTACTACTGGATACCCTAAAGTCTTATACGGACGAACCATGTCTGGCCGTTTCCTTCTAAGCACAAAAACCGACGCCGCAGCCATCGCGTAGAGAATCCAGCTTCCGAAAATCACGAAATTGTATAAATCGTCGTACTTTCCAGAGAGCACGAGCAGCGCTGCCCATCCTGACATCATCAGAATGGATACACCCGGGGTCCTGAATTCCGGGTGCACCCGAGCTGCTGATTTGAAAAACAGTCCATCCCGGGCGGCAGCGTAGGGTACTCTGGCCCCCGTAAGTATGGAGCCATTCAGGGCTGCAAATATGGAAATCATGGCGGCAATGGAGACAATCGCCGCGCCGGCGGGACCCTGCATGTGCTGCATCATTTCGGCGGCAACCAGTTTGTGCGCGCCGACCTGCGCCGGGGTGAGGACTCGGAAGTAAGCCCAGTTCGCCATCATGTAAATGCCGATCACCAGGCAAGTGCCCAATATCAGGGACAAAGGCAGATTTCGTTGCGGGTTTTTTACCTCGGAGGCCACCATTCCTACGTTGTTCCAGCCGTCGTACGCCCACAGAGCCGCCACCAGGGCGGCGAAGAAACCGGTGGCCAAAGGCGGCACGTTGGGCGGCGCGACATCGCTGGTGACCGGATGAGAGTAAAACAATCCGGCCAGAATCACGAATGCGATTAATGCGACTTTCACCGCAGTCATCGCCACCTGCACTCCGCCGCCAAACCGCACGCCGAAATAATTCACCAGGCCCAGCACCAAAATCAGAACGAGCGCAAATACCTGCCCGTACTTGATAGGGAAGGGCCCCACCACCACCCACACGTTTTCAAATTGCGGGACGAAGTGCGCTGTGTATTCGAAAAATGCCGTAGCCAGCGTTGCAATGGACCCACTCTTGGCCACCCACATCTGCGTCCAGCTGTACAAGAATCCCCAAACCGGCCCCCATGCTTCCGTGAGGTATACGTATTCTCCACCCGCACCCGGCATTGCGGCCGCAAGTTCGGCATAGGTGAGCGCGCCTGCCAGAGAAAGCGCGCCGCCGACCACCCATACCAGGAAAACAAGCGGCACTGTGCCAACGCTGTTAATCATTGTCTGTGGCACGCGGAAAATGCCGCTGCCGATCACAGTGCCGATGACGATAGCGAGTGCCGCAGCCAGCCCCAGATCCCTCTTCAGTTCATATGTCTGGCTCATGTAGTTCCGCCTTCCTTGTTCTGTCTGCCGCCTGGTATTACGAACGATGCCAGGTAGCCCGCTCCGAAAGTGGTTCCGCTGCCGATCATGACCCACCAGGTGAACGGGATATTGGTAGCGAATTTCACGTAAAGCATCGCCGTCAGACCAGTCAGTACGCCGGCAATCGCGGCGCTTTCCCCTGGTTTCTTCGTCAAGACACCCAGCAGGAATAAGCCGAGGAGTATGCCCAGCGTGACCGATGCGATTCGCAACCCGCTCTCCAGCACCGATCCCCACTGGCTGGCAAAAAGAGCAATCGCTCCCAGCACCACGCCCCAGAATACTGTTGAAATCCGTGCGACTTTCACGTAATGCGCCGGAAGCCGCAGCGTTCTCGACAGCGGCTCGTAAAAATCCACGACCGTCGCGGACGCCAGCGAATTCAGCGCAGCGGAAAGATTCGCCATCGCGGCGGCAATGATCGCGGCCATCGCCAGCCCGGCGACGCCGATCGGCAGCGATTCCCAGATGAACGCCGGATACAGGCGATCCGGCTGGGCAGGTGCCGCCGCTCCGCTCCGGTAAACCCAGAGCAGCATGCCGATGGTCAGGAACATCGCGAACTGTACGAAGATCACTATCCAGCTGGAAAACAGCGCCGCGCGGCTCTGGCTCTGGTTCCTCGCGCTGAGCAGGCGCTGAACCACCAACTGATCCGTGCCATGGCTGGCAGTTGTCAGGAAGCACCCGCCGATCAGGCCGGCCCAAATCGTGTACGGCTTCGTCCACGACCAGTGGAAATCGAACACCTGCAGTTTTCCGGCAGCTGAGGCCAGGTCCAGTGCGTGGCTGAATCCGCCCGGAATCTTTCCGGCCAGTACAAACAGGCTTACCGATGCGCCCACCACGTACATACCCATCTGGACCACGTCCGTCCAGATCACCGCCGTCATGCCGCCCTCAAAGGTGTAGAAAAGCGTCAGCGCCATAATGACCGCGATTGACGCCATGCCGCCGGTTTTCAGAATGATCGAAATGACAATCGAAATGGCGAAGACCCTGACGCCTTCAGCCAGCGCGCGGGTAATCAGAAATATCCCCGATGCTACTTTTCTCACGTGCGGCCCGAAGCGCCGCTGCATCAACTCGTAGGCCGTGAAGATCTGACGCTCGAAATATCTCGGCAGGAAGATAGTGGAAATCACCAGCCTTGCCAGCAGGTAGCCGAAAACAACCTGCAGGAAGACGTAACTGCCCGCATATGCGAGTGGGGGCGTGCCGATGATGGTCAGTGTGCTTGTTTCAGCCGAGACGATAGAGAGCGCGATCGCCCACCACGGCGCAGTCCGGCCGCCCAGAAAATAGTCTTTCAGCGATCGCTGGCTTTGTTTAAAACGTGCGCCAAACCACGTGACACCGGCAAGGTAAGCGGCGATGATGGCCAGGTCGACGATGCGCACAAGTCTTTGCGCGATTGTAGCAGGCGGTAATTTCGAGGTGGTGTTGCCTGCCCAATACCAGATGCACCAACCCTAAATTTCGTCGCTGCCACTGGGTGCGAATGCCGCGTTTGCGCGGGTCTGAAATGGCAAGCGCACCCGTCGATAGCTGACCGGATATGGTCACACCGGGACCACATACGGTCACAATGTGCGACAACAACCCGTTTGCCGCGACAGGGCCTCGGTGCTGTGGAACGCGTCGAAAGGCCATGGCCGTTTGGTAACCGGCGTGCATCCGATTCGCGTAATTAGGTGTCTTGGGCCTCCGTGGACGCTCGCGCAAAGCGGCGACTGTTCCGATTTTCAGGCGCCAGATCACTCCGAATCGTCTGCCGGATGATCGGTGTGTCAACAGTCAGACGAAGATGGAACTGTTTTGAGTAAAGCGACGAAGAAAGACTACGTGCGATCAGCAAAAGCCACTAACACTCCTAAGCAAACCGAAATACAGCCCATCAGTCTTCCCAAATGCCCCACTGGTATTCACGGACTCGACGAGATCACGCTGGGGGGGCTCCCGCGAGGCCGCCCCACACTCGTTTGTGGCGGCGCCGGCTGCGGCAAGACGCTGCTCGGCATGGAGTTCCTTGTCCGTGGTGCGACCCAGTTCAACGAGCCGGGCGTGTGCTTGTCGTTTGAAGAAACCGCTGAAGAACTAGCCAGCAACGTGGCCTCGCTCGGCTTTGACCTTGCCGACCTGGTGAAGCGTAAGAAACTGCTGATCGATCATGTGCTTCTCGACCGCAGTACGATCGAGGAAACCGGCGAGTACGATCTGGAAGCTCTGTTTGTCAGGCTGGGCCACGCAGTGGATTCAATTGGCGCTAAAAGGGTGCTGCTGGACAGCGTGGAGGCTCTTTTCGCGGGGCTCGACCACGAATCCGTGCTGCGCTCCGAACTGCGTCGCCTCTTCCGCTGGCTCAAGGAAAGAAATCTTACCGCGGTCGTGACCGGTGAGCGCGGTCAATCCACTTTATCTCGTCATGGCCTTGAAGAGTACATTTCGGATTGCGTGATTCTGCTCGATTACCAGGTCACCGAAACCGTTCTGACGCGGCGTCTGCGCGTGGTGAAGTATCGCGGTTCCACTCACGGGATGAACGAGTATCCCTTCCTCATTGAACACGATGGCATCTCCGTCCTGCCGGTCACCTCGATGTACCTGAATCATGTGGCCTGTAGTGACCGCGTATCCACAGGTGTTCCGGCGCTCGACACCATGTTCGGGAACGAAGGGTACTTTCGGGGCAGCAGTATTCTTGTTTCGGGAACCGCGGGAACCGGTAAGACCAGTCTGACCGCCCATTTCGTGGCTGCAGCTTGCGCGCGCGGAGAGAAATGCGTGTTTTTCTCGTTTGAGGAATCCCCGGACCAGATCGTTCGCAACATGAGTTCGATCGGTATCGATCTTGCGTGTTGGGTCGAGAAAGGCCTGTTGCACTTCCACGCCGTGAGACCAACCACGTTTGGCCTGGAGATGCATCTGGTCAAAATCCACAAGATTATCGAACAAGTGAAACCCAGCATTGTGGTCGTGGACCCGGTAACGGGATTGTTGCACGCAGGTACGGAATCGGAAACCCGAAGCATTCTACTGCGCCTGATCGATTACCTGAAGGAAAAGCAGATCACAGCGCTTATGACCACGCTGACCAGCGGCGCCGTCGCCAGGGTACAAACGGAGGTCGATATTTCGTCTTTGGTGGACGCGTGGCTGCTGTTGCGTGACATCGAGAGCGCTGGCGAGCGGAACCGGGGACTCTATATCCTGAAGGCGCGCGGAGTCGCCCACTCAAATCAGATTCGCGAATTCCTGCTGACGGATCATGGCGTCGAACTGCGCGAGGTTTATCTGGGCGAGGTCGGAATGCTGACCGGTTCAGAACGCATGAACCAGGAAGCGAAGGATGCCTCCGCGGCGATCCTGGCTGTGCAGGAGATTGAGAGGAAACAGATCCTCCTGCAACGCAAGCGAATGGTGCTTGATGCGCAGATTGCTTCCCTGCAACTGGACCTGGAGACTGACGAGCAGGATTCGCAACAGCTCATAGCCCAGGAAAAACTGAAGATCGTTAAATGGGAACGGGACCGGGGCGAGTTGGCGACCAGCCGCTTTGCCGATAGACGCCCCGTGCAGCCTGTGAATGGCGCACCAGTGCGTGGAGGCCGGAAATAATGCTGCGGACAGAGCAGCCCGACGCTGCAATCCTTGTACCTCGCCTGCCTTTGGGGCAGTCAGGACGGGGGATATGAAACGCGTTCCCGCACCCCTGTCAAAAACTAAGCGCGAGGTGGAGACGGACCCTGATTTGGTGCCCTACCGCCTTACGCTTTTCGTGACGGGCACAACTCCCCGTTCCGCGCGCGCCATCCGGAACATTCGCCTGATCTGCGAGGATAATCTGGCTGGCCGCTACGGACTGGAAGTAATCGACATTTATCAGCACCCCGAGCTGGCGAAAACGGAGCAGATCATCGTCACGCCGACGCTCGTCAAGCATTTCCCTCTTCCGATTCGTAAGCTGATCGGAGACTTGTCCGACACGGACCGGGTATTAGCGGGATTGGACATCGTTCGTCCGCTTTCAGTGAGAACTCCAGGGAGCGAACATGCCGCATGAACTGACGCCGAATATAATCCAACCCGGTGCCGCGCAGCTGGGTTTAAACCAGCCCGATTTGCCTTCCGCGCAAACCCTTCTGGCACGCATTCAGGAACTAGAGGACTGCCTCGACGCGGCCCAGAACCGTCTCAGGGAAGCGGAAGACATTCTCACGGCCTTGCGAAGCGGGGATGTGGACGCGATCGTGGCGCCTGGGCCCGAAGGAGACCGGGTCTACACCCTCAAAGGCGCGGACGAATCTTACCGCGTGATGGTGCAGGAGATGGCGGAAGGCGCTCTGACCCTGACTACCGACGGACTGATTCTGTTTGCGAATCAGCCGTTTGCCGCACTGGCGGGCTGCCCGCTGTCACGGGTAATTGGTTCCCGCTTCCTGGATTTTGTCGCGGCGGAAGATGTCGCCATCGCATCGGCGCTTATCGGAAGGTCCGGTGTCCGGAAAGCCGAAGTGCGCTTGAGTCCGGACGGTACAACGCAAGTGCCGGCCTACCTGTCGGTTCAGGATGTAGTTCTGGACGGGGTAGCGTGTCACTGCCTGATTGTCACCGATCTGAGTAAACAAAAACGCTATGACGAGATCCTGGCGATCATGGAAACCGTTCCGGTGGGCGTCCTGATCTCCCATGATGCGGAGTGCACTTTACGGACGATGAATCGTAAGGCTTGTGAGATGTTGCGCCTGCCCGCCGGAACCGAGAATCTGGAGTCCGCCGTGGAGAACGAGACTTACAGGAACTGGCGCAAGGTCAGAGATGGCAGGGAGATCCCAGCCGCCGAATTGCCTATGCAACTCGCCGCGCGCAGCGGTCAACCGGTCCAGGATTACGAATTCGAAATGGCGTTCGACGATGGAACATCCCGGTGCTGGCTTGCGAACGCGATGCCACTGTTTAGTGAGACAGGGGCTCCGCGTGGTGCCGTTGCCGCCCTTCTCGACATCACGGAACGTAAGAGGGCGGCGGAGACTCAGGAGGCAGCCAACGCGGAGATGCGCGACTTTGTCCACGCGCTCACGCAGGGCCTTCAGGAACCGGCGCGCAGGGTGCTGCACTCCACGCGATCACTGGAACGGGAGATCGATGGGAAACTAGGTGTCGCGACGGGCAAACATCTCGCTCTTTCGGTAGCTGGCGCGCTGCAAATGGAGACTCTGCTGGCGAAGTTGATTCACTATTGGGAGATCACCGAATGCAGCGGAGAGAGCCTTGTGTCGGTGGATTGCGGCGCTTTACTTAAGACCGTCCTCGTCAGCCTCGAGACCGAGATACAGCGGAGCGGCGCCATCGTAACCTCGGGTAGTCTGCCCGTTCTGGTAGCAGGCAAGGCGATGTTGTCCGAACTTTTCCGCGACCTTATAGCAAATTCGATCAGCCACAGGGGCGACGCCACCCCAAAAATCGACATCGCCGCTGTGCGGGCGGGAGAACGGTGGATGTTCTCCGTGCGCGACAACGGCATCGGCATCGCCCGGGAGGACATTCCGCGGGTGTTCGATATGTTCGGCCGTCCCAATGAGGGCTCGGTTCCCGGGGCGGGCATCGCGCTTGCCACCTGCAGGAAGATTGTGGAGCGGCTCGGTGGACGCATTTGGGCCGAGTCGGAGCAGGGAGAGGGTGCCGCGTTTCGATTTACGATTCCCGCTTACCTGGAGTTGGCCGTCGCACCGGTTGGATAGTTCCGCGGCCGGAATTTCGTCCTCGGCGCCCGTTGGCTGCCGTTTTGCAATCTTGGGCAAGCGCCTGAGTTTCGCATGTGGTATAAATTTCTTCAATCAGCCAAATACATTTTATGAATTTAGCTGGAGAGTGCGTGTGAAGGAATAATAGTTCTTGTCTCTTTACTAATCAATCCTCCACGTTCCGAGGCTCATTCCATGCAGATTCCATTCGCTTTGCTGCTACAGGCGGCAAATGACTTGCCAGCGCGCATTACCGCGCTGGAGGCTGCGGCCAAAAGCGCGCAGTCGGCGGGCGATAACGCCTGGATGCTTACCAGCGCTGCTTTGGTGCTGCTGATGACAGGTCCGGGCCTGGCTCTTTTTTACGGAGGGCTGGTCCGTCGCAAGAATGTTCTGTCCACAATGATGCATAGTTTCATCATGATGGCCCTGATTACCGTGATTTGGTCCATTGTGGGCTACAGCCTGGTTTTTAGCGAAGGCACCCCGTTTATAGGCGGGCTGAAGTATTTGTTTTTGAACGGCGTTGGCAAAGAGCCGAATGCGGACTACGCAGGCACCATACCGCAGGGCACTTTCATGATTTACCAGTTAATGTTTGCGGTGATCACACCGGCGCTCATCTCAGGCGCTTACGCCGAACGCATCAAATTCAGCGCGATGGCGCTGTTCACGACGTTGTGGGTCTTTATTGTCTACTTCCCCATGGCCCATATGGTTTGGGGTAAGGGCGGCTTGTTGAACGCCTATCTGGGAGGCTCTATCCCGACGTTTGATTTTGCAGGCGGTACGGTCGTTCATATTACTTCCGGCGTTTCGGCGCTCGTTTGCGCGCTTTATCTTGGCAGGCGCAAAGGTTATCCGGCGGAGCCGATCAAACCGCACAGCATGGTGCTGAGCGTGATTGGCGCCTGCCTGTTGTGGGTCGGTTGGTTCGGTTTCAACGCGGGCAGTGCGCTCGCGGCCTCCGGCCTGGCGACCAGCGCTTTCGTCGCTACCCACCTGGCGGCGGCTGCTGCGGCTTTAGGGTGGATGGGCGCGGAATGGCTTCACAGCGGTAAACCCAGCATGTTGGGCGGTATTTCCGGCTGCGTGGCCGGTTTGGTGGCGATCACCCCGGCCTCCGGCTTTGTCATGCCGATGCCGGCACTGCTCATCGGACTGCTGGCGGGCCTTTTTTGTTTCTGGATGGTCACGACGGTCAAGAATATGTTCAAGTACGACGACACTCTCGATGCGTTTGGTGTGCACGGCGCGGGCGGAACTCTCGGCGCCCTGCTGACCGGCGTGTTTGCCACTAACGCGATCAACGATTCACAGATCAACGGAAAGGTGATTCCGCTCGGCCTTGTCGATGGTCATGCCGGCCAGATTCTGAACCAGGCGATCGGCGTGGGAATCGCCATCACTCTCGCCGTAGTGGGGACGTTCATTATCCTGAAGGTGTGCGATCTTGTGATTGGCGTCCGGGTGAATGCGGACGACGAGGAGCAAGGGCTCGATCTCAGCCAGCACGGCGAAGAAGGGTACATTCTCGAATCGTAACGGGAAACAGAGGCCTGACATGAAGAAAATCGAAGCCATCATCCAGCCATTCAAGCTCGAAGAAGTGAAAGAAGCCCTCAAGAACATCGGAATTGATGGCATGACCATCAGCGAAGTTCGCGGACACGGCAGGCAAAAGGGCCACAAAGAGGTCTACCGCGGACAGGAATATAACGTCGATCTTCTGCCAAAGGTCAGGTTCGATCTTGTGGTTCCCAACGAGCGCCTGGATGAGGTAGTGGAAGCCATTACTGCCGCTGCCCGAACCGGCAAGATCGGTGACGGCAAGATTTTTGTGTACGAGGTTGCCGAGGCGATTCGTATTCGCAACGGAGACAGGGGCGAGGCAGCGGTCTGAGGCCATGCGCCTGGATCCCCGCCGGGAGGCGGCGCGCGGTGAACCGGCAAGCGGCTTGGCGGAAAGTGTAACGTGACGGAACAGGACATTCGGGAACAGTTTTTTCGAACGCACGATGCAGCTGCCATGCTCGCCGCGAGAACGGCGCTGGTAGATCAGATCGTCCGGGAGCGCTGGCAGTCCATGCCTCCGAGTGTCGCACTCGCAGCCGTTGGTGGCTACGGCCGCGCCGAATTGTTTCCGTGTTCCGATATCGATCTGTTGATCCTGACAAGGGACGAAGCGACTCAGACGGCGATTAAAGAGCCGCTCGCTCTTTTGCTCCGGGATCTTTGGGACACTGGCCTGCGTATCAGTCAGTCCGTGCATACGCCGCAGGATTGCAACCGCATCGATAACACCAACGCCGAGCTTTCGGTTAGTTTGCTCGACCGTCGTTTTCTGGCTGGTGAAGAAGCGCTGTTCCGATTGATCAAAGACCCGCGGCCGGAACTTGGTAAAGACATCGCGCGCCTCACCAAAGAGCGCCACATAGAGTACCAGGGCACGATCTATCATCTGGAACCCAACGTGAAGGATGCACCCGGCGGTCTGCGCGACGTTCAGGTGCTGCGCTGGCTGGCAAAGCTGGGCGCCGGCGATGAGCAGAGCCCGCCTGACACCGCCGTGCTGTTTGAAATTCGCTGTTTCCTGCACTATCTCGCCGGGCGCGACGACAACCGCTTCACTTTCGAGCGACAGGACGAGATCACCCATCTGATTGGCGCTGCATCGGTGGAAGATCTCATGCGGCGCTACTATCGCGCGGTTCGAGGCATATCGCGGCTGGCCAATCGCAGGCTGGAACGTTTTGAAGCGAAAGGCAGCTCGCTTTTTGCGCAGTTTCGCGACAAGACCTCCCGGCTTTCTAACGGCGAGTTTTCTATCGTACGCGGTGAGTTGTTCGTCCGCCCGCAAAGCCTCGTGGAGACAGATCCTGCCGTGGTTATGCGCATGTTTGAATTCATTGCGCTGCATGGCCTGCCGCTGGCCGGCGATACGATGGACCGCCTGGAGCGGTCGGCGGGAAGTTTTGAAAAGTGGGTGCAGAGCCAGCCCACACTTCTGAAACCTTTCAGGAAAGCCCTGTCACAGCCGAACGCGGCTATGGCCCTGCGCACATTGCATGAGTGCCGCATCCTCGAAGCCATCTTCCCCGAGCTCCGCGAAATGGAAGCACTGGTGATTCGGGACTTCTACCATCGCTACACGGTGGACGAACATACGATGGTCGCTATCACCAGCGTCCTGAACCTCCGGAACATGGCCGGAGATCCGTTCGCCGAACTCGCGGCGGAAACGCCGGACCTGGACCTCCTCGCAATCGCTCTGCTGTTTCACGATGTGGGTAAAGGCACGCCCGACGAAGGGCATGTCGATGTCTCCGTGCGTATCGCCGAACCAGCACTTCGGCGGGTCGGTATCAGTGACCGAGCCTGGGGCGTTGTCAAATTCCTGATTGCCGGCCATCTGGAACTTTCGGCCGCGATGACGGGCAGCGACCTCTCGCACCCGGACGTGGTTCGTGACATTGCCGCTAAAGTCGGGACAGTCGAGCGCCTGCGCCTGCTGACCTTGCTCACCTGGGCCGATATCAGCGCTGTGAATCCGACGGCAATGACGCCCTGGCGCCGCCAGTCACTGTGGAAGCTTTATCTGCAGCTTAACGCCGAACTGACGCGCGAACTCAGCACCCGCATGGCGCCGCCCGAGACACTGGGGACGCCCGAAATGCGCGCGTTTTTGGAGGGTCTGCCGCCGCGCTACATCCGCATCCACAGCGAGGCGGAAATTCAGGAACATTTGCGACTCAACGGAGAGGTGCGGGACAAGGGCATTGCCTGCTCACTGGTGCGTTCCGAGGTCTGGACACTCAATGTGGTTGCCGACGACCGGCCGTTTCTTTTCGCGTCGGCCGCCGCAGCTATCTCCAGCTTCGGTTTCAATATTCTCAAGGCTGAGGCATTCGCCAACGCGCAGGGCAGAGTCATCGACACATTTGCGTTCGCCGACGAGCATCGCACGCTCGACCTGAATCCGGACGAAGTTCACAACGTGGTGCGCGTCGTGATCCGGGCCGTTCGTGGCGAGATCACCATGGAGCAGTTATTGCAGCGCAGGCCCAAAGTCAAGCCCGATGCACGTGTTCTGGCGAATGCCCGCGTTGCCTTTAATAACAATGCCTCCCCGGCCTCCACCCTGATCGAGCTGTTGACGCAGGATCGCCCTGGCCTTCTCTGCGATATCGCAACCGTGATTTCGAACAGCGGCGGGAACATCGAAGTGGTCCTCGTCGATACTGAAGCGAAAAAAGCCATCGACGTCTTCTACATCACCAAGGCTGGCGCAAAGCTCACCGATGCTGAAGCCGGCGATCTGGTGGCCGCGCTCAATAAGGTAGCTCTGCCGGCGTAAGGTTTTTTCGAGAGATCGTGATAATCCCGGTCTTTGCCAGGCCACCGACACATTAGTTCCCCGGATGCGATATGCTTCCCCTTATGAAAGTTACTCACCTGATCACATTTGCCTGCGGTGCGCTGCTCACGCTTGGCCTCACCTCCGTTACGCAGTCGCAGGCCCAGTCCCCCAATCACGTTTACGAACTGCGCATGTATCATGCGATGCCTGGCAAGTTCGGCGATCTTCAGAAGCGTTTCCGCGAGCATGTCATCACTCTGTTCAACCGCCACGATATGAATAGCATCGGCTACTGGGTCCCGCAGGACAAGCCCGATTCCGATAACCTCCTGATCTATATTCTTGAGCATCCCAGCCGTGAAGCCGCCACCAAGGACTGGGCGGCGTTCAATGCCGATCCCGAATGGGTCAAAGTGAAAGCCGATTCCGAAGTCAACGGCAAGCTTGTCGATCACGTCGACGACTACTTCATGAACCCGACCGATTTCTCTAAAATCAAGTGATGTCACGTCGCGTTCTCTGGTTCGCAGTTTTGCTCCCGGTAGCCGCTCTCCTTGCATGGGCCGCCGGTATCCCCGCCGCGCCAAAGAAGACGTTACTTCAGGAGGAGACCGAGTTCCGCGAGCAGCGCGAGGCTAGTCTAAAACAGCCCACTGGCTGGCTGTCCGTAGCAGGACTCTTCTGGTTGCACGATGGTGCCATGGCGCTGGGTTCGGATCCACAATCGGACATCGTTCTGCCCGCCAGTGCGCCCAAACGTGCGGGAACTCTCCGCATGCGGGCCGGCGTAGTCACCTTTGAACCCTGGAAAGGCGTTGCGGCCACGGTAAGCGGCAAGCCCGCCACGGGTGCAGCACTGAAGCCCGATACCGATGAACATCCCGACGTCATCCAAATCGGCACGCTGGCTCTTACGATCATCAAACGCGGCGACCACACCGGCGTTCGGCTGCGCGATCCCGATGCGGCTACGCGCCGCGAATTTACCGGCTGCAAGTGGTTTCCGGTTTCCGCAGCCTGGCGCGTCAAGGCAAAATGGGTCGCCTATCCGGAGCCGAAGAAAATCAAGATCACGAATATTCTTGGGATGACCAGCGACGAACCTTCGCCCGGTTACGCCGAGTTCACAATGAACGGCAAGACCTTGCGGCTCGAGCCTGTGGGTGACAATACGGGTTTCGAATTCATGTTCAAAGACGCCACCAGCGGCAGCACGACCTACGCGCCAGGTCGTTTTCTCGATACCGATCCGCCGAAGGATGGAATCGTTGTGCTCGATTTCAATCAGGCCTACAATCCGCCATGCGCGTTCACCGCATTCGCCACCTGCCCTCTGCCGCCCAAACAGAACGCGTTGCCTGTCGCGGTGGATGCGGGTGAGAAAAACTACGGCAAGCATCCGGGTGACAGTGTCCGCTGAACATGCCCCCTAAACAAGTCCTGGTCCTTGCCTCGCGCTCGCCGCGCCGTGCCGAACTTCTCACCACTGCCGGCATTCCTTTTATTGTGCGAGCAGCGGATATTGACGAAACACCGCTGCCGAACGAACCGCCGCGCGACTACGTTCTCCGAATGGCGGAAGAAAAGGCACGTGCCGTCAACTGCCTCGATAGTGAAACTGTTCTCGCCGCCGACACAACGGTCGTTCTCGCCAACGCCATCCTTGGCAAGCCTTTGAACTTCGCGGACGCCACCCGGATGCTCGCGTCCCTCGCCGGACGGTGTCACCATGTCCTGACCGGCATCTGTCTGATGCAGCGTGAAAAATGCGTCGCGCGGGAAGTGGCCTCAACGGCCGTCTGGTTCGGCAAGATATCTGCCCGCGAAATTCACGAATACGTCGCCTCCGGCGAGCCGATGGATAAAGCGGGCGCATACGCAATTCAGGGCCTGGCTGCGCGCTGGATCGAACGTATCGATGGCGAATATTCCAACGTAGTCGGCCTGCCAGTGTCGCTCGTTTACTATCACCTCCTGCAATCAGGCTTCGCCCTGTAAACTGAGCCTGATGGCCAGCTCAAAAGCGAAACTGAATATCGCCGCGGGTGACACGGGCTTCAATACCCGCGTGCAACAACTCGCAGCCCGCGTCCAGTCCCGCTTTCGTTATCACACTATCGAACTGCCGGATGGCAGCGTCCTGCCCGGCCTGCAGACCGTGGAACACCTGCGCTGGCGCCTCAGTCTCTTTGGCTTGCCGGACGACCTTCGCGGCAAGCGTGTGCTCGATATTGGCGCCTGGGATGGCTGGTTTAGTTTTGAGTGCGAACGCCGTGGCGCGCAGGTCGTTGCTGTCGATTGCGTCGCACTCAACACCTTTCTCGAAGCGTCCGAACTGTTGAACTCGAAGGTTGAATATCTAACCCTGGATGTGGAAGAACTCTCCGCCGAAAAGCTCGGCCATTTCGATATCGTGCTCTTCTTCGGCGTGCTCTACCATTTTCGCCATCCGCTTCTCGGTCTCGAAAAAGTCGTGGAACTCTGCACTGATCTCGCGCTCATCGAATCGTTCGTGATTCGGTCGGAATCCCGCCCCATCCCGGCCGTGATGGAATTCTACGAACGTACCGAGCTCGGCGGACAGATTGATAACTGGTGTGGACCGTCCCCGGAAGCCCTGCTCGCCATGTGCCGTTCCGCCGGCTTCGCCCAGGCAGACCTGAAGGATGTCACTAATCAGCGGGCTTCCGTTGTGTGCCGACGGCAGTGGCCCGCACCCTTGGCGAAATTCGCCACCTCCGCTCCGCATCTGAACGCTGCCGTCAACAACCGCACGCAGACGGCCCGATTCCATCCGCTCAAAGACGAGTACCTCTGCTGCTACT
This sequence comes from uncultured Acidobacteriia bacterium, assembly GCA_903825445.1. Taxonomy (GTDB): domain Bacteria; phylum Acidobacteriota; class Terriglobia; order Bryobacterales; family Bryobacteraceae; genus BOG-234. Next base: position 12,931 of record CAIKAS010000282.1, on the reverse strand, counting down.
TCAAGTCCGCCGAAACGGGCCTCACGGCGGACAGCATCTTCGTCGAAGTGGATGGCTTCGGTACTCACGCCCTGGTGGTCACCGCCGCCGGCCCGGGTGCCTGGCAGGCCGACTGCATGCGTCCGCCTGGACTTATGCCGGGCCGCCACCGTGTGTGCCTCAGAACCGCGCGCAGCCCTCTCAGCAACACCGTTGAATTTGAAATGTCGGACGCGGCGGGCAACACCGTCGCCATCCCCTCCAGTTCCTTGCCCGCCGATGCGCCCGAGATCTGCAGCGCCGAACTTCAGCCACCCGGTGATCGCCGCGTTGCCAATGGCCAGGCCGGCACCCTCGTCTGCTACTTCAGGTCTCCCGCGCAGACCCTGTCTGCTATCGATTTGCAGCTTGACGTTGCGAACAAAATAGTGCAACCTCATACAATCAGTTCTTTGGGGGAAGGTGTCTGGCAGGCCAACCTGCTGCTGGACGAGTTGCCGCCCGGTGACATCGTGGTTGCCATTCAGGTGGGGAACGGACTATGGAGCGACAACGTGCCGGTGACTCCATCGGCCTGACGATTCAGCTAAACAGCGATACCGAACTGCGTTCGATCGGGCTCGGAGATGCCGACGAAATGTTCGCCGCCATCGACCGTAATCGTGAACGCCTTCATCAATGGCTTCCGTGGGCAAGTTCCGGTTATTCTATAGCGGATACGTACTTGTTTTTGAGCAACAGTCTGGAAGAACTCGCCCGCCATGAGAGTCTCACGATGACAATTCGGCATCGTGGCAACCTCTGTGGCGCGATCGGGCTGCATCGAATCGACCATAAGAACAGGAGCTCGGCGATTGGCTACTGGATCGATGAAGCGCATGAAGGCAAGGGAATAGTCACTGCCGCCTGCCGCGCCATGGTTAACGAGGGCTTTCGCAACTTTGGCCTGCATCGCATAGAGATCCGCTGTGCCACATGGAACCACCGCAGCAGCGCTGTGCCTCGCCGTCTGGAATTCCTGGAAGAAGGAATCCTGCGTGAGGCTGAATGGCTGCACGATAAGTGGGTGGATCTCCGCGTCTTCAGTATGCTCGCTCAGGACTGGGTTTAAGAGGACGTCTGCCTATCCGGAGCGCGGATTCGCCCCCAGCGCGAATCCGCGCTGTCATAAGGCACTACTTCTGCTGCAGCGATTCAATATAACCGGTCAGCAGGCCGATTCGTTGTTTCACAAATGTCTCGTCCCGTTTGATGTCGCGGAACATATCGCCATACACCGGCATCTCCCGCGAGCCGTGCGCCAAAATGGTATCCGCCTGAATCTCCTGCTGCACCTGCATCAGGGGAAACTTGCCACCATGTTTTTGGGAGAGTAGAGTCAGATCCGGCACCCGGGCCTTCATTGCCGGGGCTGCGGGGCCTTTACCCTTCGCGTCGGTTCCGTGGCAGGCTGCGCAATATACGCTGAACAGTTCCTTGCCGGATAACGACGCCAGACTCGATGTCCTGTCCTCTTGCGCCGTTAACGGCTGCAACCACGCGCACCCGGCAAACACAACAGGAATCAATACCTTGAGTTTTCTCATGACAACCTCCATACGTCATCGAAGGAGCAATCGCATAGCCAACCTCGCTTGGGCTGGTACGCTACCGCAGTTATGAGTCTCGCTGTGTTAGGTTCCGTCCGCCCCTGCCGTTTTTGATGTAGAGTCGAACGAGAGGAGTCCGGAGATGAAAAGATTTGTCTTGTCCGCGCTGATGAGCGGCCTGGCGTTTGCGCAGAACCCGCCCACGACGCTTGCCTTCGAAGTAGCGTCTGTTAAACCCGTTCCGCCGTCCGTCACGCCCGGCAGCGGCAGCTTTTACTACAAAGTGGACGATGGTCGTGCCGACATGGGCGGCATGTCGCTGGATAATCTCGTCCGCCTCGCGTATCGCGATCCGTGGGACCTGGTGGAGCCCGACTGGCTTACAAACCAAACCTTTGAACTTCACGCCAAAATTCCAGCGGGCGTCACGAAAGACCAGTTGCCTGAAATGCTCCAGTCGTTCCTCGCCGAACGCTTCGGCCTGAAAGCCCATCACGAAGAAAGAATCATCCCGGTCTACGCGATGACCGTTGCGAAAGACGGTCCGAAATTCAAGGAATCCCCTCCCGGCGACGACGCCAATGCTGGTTCCTGCAACGGCGGTTTCCGCAAACAATGCCGCCAGGTGACGATGCAGGATTTCGCGAGAATTCTCACGCAGCCCACCCGCCTGGCGGCAAGATTTCCGGCATTCGCCAATATGCCCGGAGCACTTGACCGCCCCGTTATCGATATGACCGGCCTGACGGCGAAGTACACGTTCGAGTTTGTCAGTGGACGGGTAGGCGCAGGACGAGGAGCGGACATCAATCCGGACGCCGAAATCGTCACTGCTGCCGATGCCCTCAAGACCCTGGGTCTGAAACTCGAGCCGATCAAGCACACCTTCGACATCATCGTCGTCGACCACATTGAGCGAATGCCCACTGATAACTGATCCCAGGCCGTCCGTGGCTCACGGTACCAAACGAATACTCACACTGCCGCCCGTCACAACCTCAATCCCGTCCGCAGCCCAAATCTTGTCTTCTAATAGCGCCAGATCATGATCGCGCTTCCGATCGTCACCCGTCAGCGCCACGGCTTTATAGCGCCCAGGCGGCAATCCCGAGATCATAAACGCCCCGTCCTTGTCAGTGCTGACGGCCCGAATCGCACGCCAGTCGAAACCAGCCGGTAAGGGATCGGGCACCAGCACAATTCTCGCCGGAATCGGCTTCTGGTTCCCATCCACCAGCGTCCCCGTCACCCGCCCAGGCTGATCGCTGACCACAATCTCCATCGAATTATCTTCCGACGTGCCCGTCATCGGAATCAACGAATTCAGATAGCTCGTGCCGCCATACCGAATGTCAGTCGCCGCGTATCCAGGCGGTAGCACCGGCAGCAGCGAGTATTCTCCCGGAGCCCCATTGACCCAAAACTCGCCTGTATCCGCCGCAGGGATCTTTGTCGACTCGGTCCCCGGCGAGGTGTAAGAAAACTGCACCGCCAGTCCCTTCGGGAGCGGGCTGCTGTTGGCCATACGAAACTTGCCAGCCGCTCCTATTGGCCCTGTCACCGCTTGTGGCAGCACCTTCAGACCCTCCAAATCGTGATCGGTCACCGCGAACCTGAAATTCGTCCGGATGATCCACATCGAAACCCCCCGATCGGTCGTCGCGCCCGGGACAGCGAACGATCTCACCTCATATTGCCCGGCCGGCAAACTCTCGATGGTAAACGTACCAGGCACGGTCGCCTTTCCCGAATAAGCCCTCTGCCCGCCGCCATCGTCCACCGACACAACGCTAACGCTCCCGACACCTGGCTCGCTTCCGTCCGAATGCAGCAGTTCGATCGTCCCTGACACCCTAAACAGCCGTTGTTTCGCAATCTTGAACTCCAGTGTGCGGGTTTCGCCTGCTGCGACGGTAATCGGCATCGCGTCGGAGAACTGCGTTGTGCCGGGATAATACATCGTGACGTAGCCCTCGGTGGGATTTAGTTGCTTGATTTGATCTCCGTTGAAGACTATCCCGACTACGAAAGTGCCACCTGGCGGACCGGCACTCACAAGATACCGTCCCGGCTCCAGCCCCGGAAATCGAAATCCCCCGTCTTCGTCAATCGTCGTCAGGCTTCCGCGCGAGCCCGCATCGGTGCGTCCCGCCGGCACAAAATGCCGGATGCCATCGGTATAGTCCTCCCGCATCAGGCTCGCTATCACACCTCTGACTTCCCGTCCGCCCGTTTCCTTATCGAAAATAATTCGTCCGCTGATTTCCCCTGCGGCCGTCAGTTTGAAATTGTGCGTGGCATGATCTGCCGCGATCTGAATCGACGCTTCATCCGAATTCGTCTTCTGAAACGCCAGAAAACCGGTTGCCGCAATCTCGATTTGCGCGGTGCCGGGTCTGGCTTCCTCAAACGAAAAGCCGCCACCCGCATCGGTGAGCCGTGTCTGTTTATCTTCGCCCTGCGTCAGCGAGATGATGGCCTCTTCTACAGGTAACCCCGCGCCATCGGTGACCCTGCCGGACACCACCACTGTGGTCTGCGCCCAAACCGGGCAGGCCGCCATAACCGCGAAAATTACTCGCGCCAGCTTCATTGGACCCAGTGTTGGACTCCCCGAACTCGCCGTCCGTTTCTCGAAGTCTCTACAGCACGTCGGCAAAACCCTTCTTCATTTGCCGGAAAAATAGCCCCCCGGCAACGAAGGTTACCACCGCAAACCCCACGGCCGTCGCTACCTGTGCGAACGCTGGCGCCCCCCGTCCCAGCAGCATTACCCGGTACGCCTGCACCACGTAAGCCATTGGATTCAGGCGCAGTACCCAGTGCTCCCACCCTAGAAACCGCTCCGGCTGCACGATAATCGGCGTCAGCCAAAACCAGAAGGTGAACATCACTGTCACCATCTGCGCCGTGTCTCGCAAATAGACCTGCAGCGCTGCCGTGATCCACCCGAGTCCCACGCCAAACAGCCCGATTACAGGTACGTACAACAGCAACATTGCGAGCGCCGGATTCACGTGTCCCTGGTAAAACGCCGCCACCACCACGGTTAACGCCGTCACTACCATGTTGCTCGCCAGCGACGAAAGGAAGATGGCGACAGGCAGAATCTCGGAAGGAAACATCGTCTTGGTAATCAGGTTGGCGTGCTCCACAATCGAACTTGCCGAGCGCTGCACCGTCTCGCTGAAAAGCAGCCACGGCAGCATCCCCACGAACAGGTTGAGCGGAAAGCTGTCCGTCAACCCGTTCTCCAGTTTCACTGTCTGCAGAATCTGGAAGATGAAGACGTAGCTCGCCCACAGCACCAGAGGGTGAATAATGCTCCACACCCACCCGGCGGCCGACCCCACATACCGTTGCTGCAAATCCCTCTTAACTAACTGAAAAAGAAGGCTCTTTCTCTTAACGAGATTGCGTGCGAAGTGACTACCTGGTATACGTGCCGCCACGCCGGGAATGGTAGCACAATTCCATTGACTTACAATCTTAAAGAGTGTTAACCTTGGGTTTCACAATTTAGGCAGTCTTGTACCGCAACTTCTGCCGGACACTCAGCCAGTGGGTAGCAAAACAGGCTGGGTAGTAAACTAATAAGAGCAGTACGCATTCAAAATTAACCCCGTCGGCGCCGCCTCCGAACCGCTTTTGAATAAGCGGATGGCGTCAGGAGAAGGTATTTGAAGCAGGACTACTTCATAGTTGTTTTGGCGCATTCCCTCCACGGACGTCTTCGTCGCGTGCACGTACCCCATCGTTTTCTGTACGGCACTTTCGGCGTCCTCGGTTTTGTCATGCTGTGCCTGTTCGGCGTGGCAGGCAGCTACGCCAGAATGGCCCTGAAGGTCTCTAACTACAATTCCCTGCAGCACGAAACTGAACTCCTTCGCCACAGGTACGATAATCTTCAGAAACAGGTGCAGCAGAGCAACCAGCAACTGGCTAGTCTGCAGGTTCTGGCCAACGAGGTTTCTACAGCTTACGGAATCCGTAACCAGATCGTCGGGACGCCGGATCTGATGGGCGAGGCGCCTCTCCTGCCCTCCATGGCCGATTCCCTGGCCGAATACAACTATCTCCGAACCACGAACCTGGCCCGCCCCAAGAGCAATATTTTCTCGCGTCTGGATGTCAACGTCCTTCCCGGTGTTTGGCCAGTGACTGGCCGCCTGATGAGCGGCTTTGGCGCCCGTTCGGACCCGTTCTCGGGTGAAGGCGCACGCCATCCGGGCATCGATATTTCCGTCCCGATCGGCACTCCTGTTAAGGTGGCAGCCGATGGCGTCGTCATTTCCGCCGGCTGGAACGGTGGTTACGGACGTTGTGTCGTTGTCGATCATGGCAATGGCTACCAGACATGGTACGGGCATCTCTCCAAAATAGATGTCATGGAAGGCCAGGAAATTCGTCAGGGAGAGATTTTGGGTAAATCCGGCATGACTGGCCGCGCCACCGGGCCGCATCTCCATTACGAAGTCCGCATCCACTCCACACCCGTCAATCCCTACCGGTTCCTGGAGCACGCCTCCATCGCCCGGACCACTTCGACTCCCACCGATTCGCCCTTCTGAAGAGTCTCCGAGGCGAGTTGAACACCCGACATCCTGCGATTCCTTACGTCCTGCCCTTCGCCGTCTTCATGGCGCTGTTGGGCCTGCAATCGCTCTTTGCCGTCCCCGCGCCGGTTCGACTTCTGGTCTGTCTGGCGGTAATCGCCGCAGTCTCATTCCCCGCCCTCCGCGGCGGACCTTCAAAGCCCCTGCTCAGCATCCTCGTCGGCCTGGCGGTTTTCTTTGTCTGGGTTGGCCCCGACGTACTGTTTCCGAACTGGCATCATTTCATCCTGTTCGATAACGCCCTCGTCGGTCACCCGGCCGGTAACACGCCGCCGGCATCGAAGAGCGATCCAGTCTTCCTCTTCTTCCGCATTGCCATCAGCGTTATCGCCGTGCCAATTCTCGAAGAACTATTTTGGCGCGGTTGGCTGATGCGCTGGCTGATCGACGGCAACGATTTTACCCGGGTGGCCCTCGGCACCTACGCACCCTCGGCGTTCTGGATCGTAGCCGCGCTGTTCGCATCGGAACACGGCTCTTTTTGGGATGTCGGCCTGCTGACCGGCATTATCTTCAATTGGTGGATGATCCGGACCCGCAATCTTTGGGACTGTATCATCATGCACGCAGTCACTAACGGTGTGCTGGCGGCGTACGTCGTTCTCGGCGGTCACTGGCAGTACTGGCTGTAGGCAGTGCTGGCTACACGCGGTTACTTGGCGTCCACGCCGAAATCGAAGATGACGACCGCTCCCGAGGAACCGGACCCTGCCACTCCGCTTGCCGCAACAAATGCATACTCTCCGGGCTTTAGCTTCACATCGGGCGTGACCATGTATGCGTAGGGACGAATCTTCTCGGCATTGAGCTTGATCGTTCTTTTGTCGTCATTACCTTCACTAGCGGTACCAAGCCCCATCTTCGCTACTGCCGTCTCGCGATGATCCTTCATCTCCTCCAGCGACAGTAAGGAAAACTGCGAGGGGCTGGTGATTGCGTCGCCGACACCCAGGTTGCCAGTGGCCGGGAAATACAGATAGAACACTGGATTCGTTTCCGTCGAGCGAAGATCCGCGCGTGGACCCGGTATCTGCGCCTTCACGCTCATTTTCGCAATGCCATACGAAAATACGTAGGCCCAGAGGTTGGTCGTCTTTTCATGCCCTGCGGCCGCCCGTTCCATCAACACAAGTATTCTGCTGCCATCTTCGGTATTCTTCACCATGTAGATACCTGGATCGTGCGGCGCCAACGGATTGTTTGGGTCCGTAATGCTCACATTGAGAGTCATACCGGGCGGATCCGCTACCGGAGGGGGACTTACCAGGGCTCTCAGCACCCCATCGCTCACGCCCGCCGATTTCAGCGAGATCAGGTCTTGCGCACTCACATTGAGAGGCCTCGCTTCGCCTCTGATCTTGCCCACAATGACGTCTTCGGGTAAGCCGACCTTCGACATTTGAATGATCGTGTCTTTGGTCAGAGGCGCATCCTGCGCATGCGCGCATAAGGAAAAGATGAGTACTGCGAAAGTGTTTTTCCGGACGCCCACTTGCTTTTTGTCCTCGGGATTTTCCACCCATTATAGGCGTTTTGGCGTTAACAGCGTGTGAAGGGCCTGTCCGAATTTCAGTCGTCGAACCAGGCTCACTTCGTCAGAACGCTCGCGGTGTAGCCGTTCTCTGCCACCCGCGCCGCCCGTCTGCGATAGAAGTCCGGATCTTCCGGAGCCAGGTAGCAAGTCCGTCCACATAGCGGTTGCACAGGCAGAACACCGCCGCGATCAAGACTGTATCGTGGATTTCCAGATCGCTCGCACCCTGCTGCCGCGCCCATCTCCCGATTCCAATCCCCTCGCTATAATTGCATTTAGACCCCTCGACAACCCAAATGATCCAGCTTTCCGAAGCCGGGAAACGCTTCGGCCCCCGCATCTTATTTGAAGACCTGAACTGGCTGATTACGCCCAAAGAGCGTGTTGGCATCGTCGGCGCCAACGGTACAGGCAAATCGACGCTTCTCAAAGTTCTCGCCGGTATCGAACATCTCGATTACGGCAGCGTCAACTCCACCAAAGGAATTCGCGCCGGTTACCTCCCGCAGGATGGCATCAATCTCACCGGCCGCACCGTCTTCGCCGAGTGCATGTCCGTCTTCGATTCCCTTCGCGCCCTCGAACAAGAACAAAAAGACCTCGCCCACCGCATGGCCGAACTCGACCATGAGAGCTACGAGTATCGCCAGATCGCCGAACGCTACCACCAGGCGCAGGACGAGTTCACATCCCGCGACGGCTACAATATCGAATCCCGCGTCGGCGGCGTACTCACCGGCCTCGGCTTCGCACGCTCCGACTGGGAACGCCGCGTTGAAGAGTTTTCTGGCGGCTGGCAGATGCGCATCGCGCTCGCGAAGCTTCTGCTTGAAGAGCCCAATTTGCTGCTGCTCGACGAGCCCACCAACCATCTCGATATCGAAGCGCGCGACTGGCTCGAGCACTACCTCGCTAACTATCCCAACGCCTTCATTCTGATCTCGCACGACCGCTATTTCCTGGACGTCACCGTTTCAAAAATCGCCGAAATCTGGAACAAGCGCGTCTATCTCTACACCGGCGGCTATTCCAAATACGAAACGCAGAAGACTGAACGCCGCCTGCAGCTCGAAGCCGCTTACAAGAATCAGCGCGAGCGCATCGAAGCCCTCGAAGCCTTTATCAACCGCTTCCGCGCCCAGGCTACTAAGGCCAAGCAGGTGCAGAGCCGTATCAAGGAATTGGAAAAAATCGAGCGTATCGAAGTTCCGCCCGATGAAAAAACCATCCACTTCCGTTTCCCGCAGCCTAAACCCAGCGGCCGCATCGTCGCTGAATTCCGCAATGTGTCGAAGAGCTACGGCAGCAAACCCGTATTTTCCGGTGCGTCATTTAATATCGAACGCGGCGACCGCATCGCTCTGGTTGGTGTCAACGGGGCAGGAAAGTCCACGCTCATCAAACTGCTTTCCGGCGAAGAGCCCATTTCCTCCGGCGAATACGTGCTTGGTCACAACGTTGAACCCGACTACTTCGCGCAGGATCAATACAAGGCTCTGAATCCCGAATCCAGCATCTTCGACGATCTCGGCTCTGTTGCGCCGCGTGCGTCGAACACGGAACTCCGCACCATCCTCGGCTCATTTCTGTTTTCAGAAGACGACGTCTTCAAAAAGATCGGTGTGCTGTCCGGTGGTGAACGCAACCGTTACGCATTGGCCCGCATGCTCATGATGCCGGGCAATTTCCTGCTTCTCGATGAGCCGACGAACCACCTCGACATCCGAGCCAAGGACGTTCTTCTCACCGCTCTCCGCGACTTCACGGGCACGGTCGTCTTCGTTTCGCATGATCGCTACTTCCTCGACCAGCTCGCCACGCGTGTGATCGAAGTCGCCGATGGCGCCGTTACTGCGTATCCGGACAACTACGAAGACTACATTTGGCGCAAGAGCGGAGGAGGCAGCGTAGTCGTAGCCCAGCCCAAGGCACCGGCTTCAAAGCTCGTTCAGCAGTCAAAGCCGCAACAACAACAAAAGGCCCAGCCGCAGCCTCAGACCCAACAGGCCAAGCCCGCGCAGGCAAGCGGTCGCCTGAATCCCATCAAGCTTCGTCAAATGAAGGAACGCCAGCGTTCCATCGAAGACGAAGTGACACGCCTCGAAGTGGAGATCGCAGATTTCGAACAGGCGCTCGCCCATTACCAAAGCGCGGAACAAAGTATAGAGATCGCAAGCTTACTGGAATCACGTCGCACCGACATGACGAACCTGCTGGCAGAGTGGGAAGAAGTATCGGCTGCAATAGACGCTAACAGATAAAAGATTCCGGCTATTCCTGAGCAGGCAACTGATGATCCGCATCGCGCCATGCGCTGATCTTCAGACGACGGCAAACCCAGCAAAGCTGCTCTGTCGCGTCCACGCTGGCCTGATCGCCGCACACCACACACTTCACGGAAGGCCGCGCCCGTTCCATACTCAGAACCTGGCGTGCGCTCTCGATGATTTCGGGAGCCACCACTGGCTCGGGCTTCACTGGAAGTCTGCGCTTCATCGTTCTTTAACTATACCGCGCGGCCCTTTCCAGAAAAGTTCAGGGAGATGCTTTTAGCGGGAGTTGCTTGCGATCTGGCTCTCCACTTTACCAAGTTGCCGCCGCGCGGCGCTCACATCCTCCGCCCCTGCGGCCAGCGCAATATAGTTACGCAAGGCAGCCGCACCTCCATCGAGATCTCCTCTGGCGATCAGAATCAGACCCAGCAGAAAATGCTCCCGCGTGTTCGCGCCGCCATCCAGCTTCATCTCCGCCTTTACGCTTTTTTCCGCCACATCGAATTTGCCGAGATTGTAGTTGGCGAGCGCTTTGAAATACCATGCATTTGGCGATTCCATTGGATCGAGCCGGACCGCCTGATCGAGCAGTCGCGCGGCCTCTTCCCACCGGGCGTCATCGCAAGCCAAAAAACCCAGTTCCTGCCACGGTCCCACCAGCTTATTGTCCAGGTCAGTCGCCTTCTGAAATGAAGAGCGCGCCGCTTCTTTATCCAGCAACTGCCACTGCACCTTGCCCAGATTCAGCCAGGCGTCGGCGTACTGCGGATAAATCTCCACCGCCTTCTGATAGCTGGCGGCCGCTTCTGTAGGCTTGTTCGCAGTTGCCAAACTGTTAGCATGATCGAAACTTTTCTTCGCCTCGCGAGGAGCCTTTAGTGCAAGCACGCTCACCGTATGTCCCTCGCCCGCCGCGATCCTGTGAAGGATGATCGCACCCACGTCGTAATTATCCTGGCCCGCCCGATTGTAGAGGCTCACCTTGCTCGACGAGTAGCCGCCGTATTCGGCCAGCAAATCGCAGTTCGCCAATGGGTCCAGTCCGCGGCTCCCGTTTCGCGACCCCGTGAGCGAGGCCGATCCGCCCCCGGAAAGTCGCACCGCCTGCGATGCATCCCCAACGGGTGTGGAGGCCGTCGCCCACTGAAATGAAAAGGTTCCCGCGCCGGTCGCATGGCTCATTGTCCGGCGAAGTCCATTACAAATCGATTGGATGTCCACGATGCCCGGCAGCGGCGAACCATCGTCCATCATCACCAGACCCGAAATAAAAATCGCACGCGCTCCTCCAGAGGTTGGCACATTACCAGTAACCGGCGGAGTCGTTGCGGTCACGCCATTCGGCATACTCGGCGATGGATTGGTGGAACCCGCCGCGGTTCCGTTCAATACGCCGCTGCTGGTCGTCGTGGTAGTGCCCGTGCTCGTTGTGGTTTGCGCGAAAGCGCACGCCGATGCAATCGCGGCAAAAACGCATGCCCGTCGCCACCCGCGCAGCTTATACTCAATTACCAGACCGACCCTCCACCCGGCTGATTTGTTTCTTTGCGGATTCGGAATCTTCCCCGTTGGGCCACAGCCCCACGTACTCTCGCAGCGCATCCGCGCCACCCTTGTAATCTTTCCGCGCGATCAAAACGAGCCCCAACAAATATTGCGCTCGCGGATTCCTCTCCAGCTTCAATACTCCCCGCACGCTGCGCTCTGCCAAATCGTATCGCCCCACGTTGTAATTCGCCACCGCATCGCAGTACCATGCTTTAGCCGACCCCAACGGATCGAGCTTCACAGCGTGGTCCAGATAGTGCGCGGATTCTTCCCACTGTCCCGAATCCAACGCCAGGAAACCAAGTTCCTGCCACGGCCCCACCAGCTTGTCGTCGAGCGCCATGGCTTTCTTGAAGTCGCCTTGGGCTTCCTCTTTTGAACCCATCTGCACCAAAGCCTGGCCTAGTCCCAGCCATGCATCGGCGTAATCGGGATAAGACGCCACGGCCTTCTCAAAACTGGCTGCGGCGTCGGCCGGCTTTTTGGCTGCGGCAAGCACTGTGCCCTTGTCGAAATTCTTCTTCGCATCCTTCGGAGCCTTTAGAGAAAGAATGCTCACCACTCGCCCTTCATCCGCGCTAATACGGTGCAAAGTAATCGTGCCCACATCGAAAATCTCCTGTCCCTCGCGATCGTACAGGCCGATCCGGCTCGAAGTGTAGCCGGATACATCCGCGCGTAGATCGCAATTCACCATGGGATCCAACATTCGCGAGGGGGCGCCTCCCCCGGAGCCGCCAGCAGTGGAATTCGTACCTGAACTGCTGCTAACCGAACTGCTGCCCGGCATCCGCCCGCTCTCCGAGGCGTCTTCAAATATAGCGGTTGTCCCGACCGCCCACTGAAACTGGAAGTCGCCGTTCAGTGTCGCGCGAGTGACCGTCCGCGTCTGAGACGAGCAAACGGTCTGGATGTTGATGTTGATCGGCTGCGGCGAACCGTCATCGGTCATGATCCTGCCAGATATGAATATCGGCCTTGGAGAGTTGCTCGTGCTGTTGCTCGGTGTAGTGGGAGCAGGCGTGGATGTCGGTGGCGCGGAGGGCGTCGAAATCGGTGCGCCGGTAGTGCCTACGGGCGCAGTCACCGGTGCGGCGGGCGCCTTTTGCGCGAACAGGCACGAAGGGGCGACTGCGGCCAAAAACAAAAAACGAAGCGCGAGCTTCATGGCGACCCTCCCCGTCAGACTGGAAACGTGCCTCAATTATGCCATAAATGCGGTACGAGCTTGTCGCTGGTTTCAGAGGGCAGTGGCTACCGGATAGACTCGATCGCAGCCTTCGTATCGCGCAGCATTTTGTCCACCGCGTCGTGGGTGCGTTTGTTTCCCCACCAGCCGAAACCAATCGGCGTGACTCGGGAGAGTGTCATGCTGTCTACTTGCAGATCCAG
>CAIKAS010000281.1 GCA_903825445.1 uncultured Acidobacteriia bacterium | reverse complement strand
GCCTCGCGGCTGGGGAATACGTGTGCGAGCTTCCGAAAACCGAGTACGTAGCACCCCTGCTACTGGATCACAACCGGGTAACGATTCCAATCAAGCGGGACCTGCCGAACCACCATCGAGTAGCTGCCCGGCTCGAACCCCGACAGATTCGTCCGAACGGTGAACGCGGTCGTCCCGTTGTGAATCTCGGCATTCCCGCCGGTGGACAGTACCGGCCGATCATTCCCTCTCAACTGGAGTTCGTAGACCCCGGCCTTGCTTCCAATCGGAAGCTCGACGGTCAGTTTCAGCGGCTTCCGCTCCAAAATAATCGGCTTCGGTTCTTCGCCATCGGCAGAACGGTTCATCGAAGGAATCACTACGGTAGTCGCAACGTAAGCGAGTTCGGCATTCTGGGGGCGCACAGCAAACAGGGAACCCTTCAGCCCCACAATCGCCGCTACCATAACCATTGCCGCGGCCAATGCCAATCCCCAGCGAACCTGCACTCTCCTAACCCTCGCCCGATTCCGAAACGAGTGATTGAAGTCGATGAACTCGCGGTAGCATTCGGAACAATGGGTGACGTGATGCCACTGCGGATCGTCTTCGACGGCCAGTTCCGACGGCCGTTCACCCAACTCGCGCAGGAACGCGCCGCCGGGACAGCCTTTCCGCTCTGGGTTCGGGTAGTCTCTGAGGATGGCAGCCTGAATCTGCTTCTTGAGTCTGTCAAACTTTATTTCGGGCGACTCTTCAGGCTGCATCGTTCCGGGCCATTATGACATGGAAAGCATTCGGGCTAAACGCGCGTTCCGACCAGGTCACTCCCACGTAATGCCCGCCGCGTCGGCCGCTTTCCGCATCCCTCGGTAAAACCGGGTAGTGATCGTATTGCGCTTCTGCCCGAACTCTCTGGTCAGTTCGTGACCTTCGGCGTTTTGCAGCATCCATGGCAGCAGTTCCTTCACCCGATCCAGTCCGAGCACTTCCAGTTGCTTGATGATCCGGTCGAGCGTATCCTTAGCCTCTAAGTGAGCCGCACTGTCGTACTGGTCCTGCAGCGATTCGAGAGTTTCGACAAACAACTCCACGTCCAGCTTGCGTCGCGATCTCCGCCCGCCGGCGCGAAGATCCACCGCATAGAGGCGCGCTCGGTTTAAGACTTTGACAGTCGGCCGGTCGCCTATGTCATTGCCGTGGGTCCGCGAAAGAGAATGAACCGCGTACTCCGCGATCTCTGAGGCGCGGTACTTGTCCGCGAGCAAGCGCTCCGCGATTTTCAGCAGGGGATCGACTACGGGAACGACGCCGTGCTCGATCCAGCCCCGGCAGACGGGAGCCCCGCGGACGTCGATGTCAGCGATACAGATCGGGATGATCCTGGGATGTGTGAGCTCTGTGTAATCGAACGGGACCGTTATTACACCCATTGTTGTTCCCCTGGTGTGTTCCCTCGGCGCTCGGAAAGTTCCTGAAGACTCGTGTCACGGCCCCTGACTGAGGCGGCCTACAGAGTAGAACACAAGAAAATGCAAAAAGCTTCCACGGAAAGCCAAGAAAATGTCAGGGGCCTTTCGCGATTGTGTCATGACGAACAATACACGCGGCTGGAATCAAAGTTGAAGCGCGAACTGGGAGAAACCGTACTCGATCTGCTCTCGCACGATCGGACTGAAGACATCGTACTGAATCCCGATTCCACGCTCTGGGTGAAGCACATTGGCCAAGGTTTTCAGCAGGTTGGCGCGATGCCTCCGGCCCAGGCGGCAAGTGCCCTCAACACCATTGCTGCGTGGAAGGGGACGGTCATGAATCACGAGCACCCGATTATTGAAACGGAACTCCCGCTCGATGGCAGCCGTTTTGAGGGTATTATTTCGCCCATCGTGCGACATCCGGTATTCGCAATTCGGCTGCGCCCGAAGAAAATCTTTTCCCTTTCGGAATATGAACGGGCCGGAATTCTTACTTTCAAAGACGATCCGCTGAATCATCTTCGGAAGCGGGACAGTTTCATCGAGGACATTCGCGGCCTGAGCCACGCCGAGATTATCCGCGCCGCCGTTGCGGGCAAAAAGAACATTCTGACCGTCGGTGCCACCGGTTCCGGCAAGACTACGTTCGTTAATGCCGTCCTTGACGTGATCGCGCAAGTCGCTCCCTATGACCGGGTCGTTTCCATAGAGGACACGACCGAGCTTCAATGCTCCGTCAGGAACCATGTCGATCTACTGGCCGTGGGCAGTGTGTCCATGCTCGACTGCCTCAGGGCCTGCATGCGGCTGAAGCCGACGCGGATTGTGGTGGGTGAGGTCCGCGGGGCCGAGGCTCACACGATGTTGAAGGCATGGAATACCGGGCATCCGGGCGGCGCAGCAACGGTACATGCGAATGATGCCCTCAGCGGTTTGATCCGTCTCGAAAGTCTTGTGGCTGAGGCGACATCCGCGCCGCAGCAGACGCTGATTGCGGAGGCGGTGGATTTGGTGGTCTTCGTTGATCAGGAACCTGACCTCATTGCCGGGCGAAAGGTCAGAGAAGTGGCGCTTGTAACCGGCTATCGGGAT
>CAIKAS010000280.1 GCA_903825445.1 uncultured Acidobacteriia bacterium | reverse complement strand
TGGTAGAGCGCCTGGTTCGGGTCCAGGAGGCCGGAGCTTCGAATCCTCTCGCCCCGACCATACCCATCCGTTTGGTCACCGAAATTGCGGCGGTTGAAACTCAGGTTTCAGCCGCCGTTTTGTTGATGCGGTAAATTCGTCATGTCAGACAAGCCGGCAACTTCCGTACCTCCCGCCCTCGATCTTTTGGAATGGTTTGCGGCCGATCATGACCGCCTGCAGGAAATCACGCCTGAGGAGCGCTCTCGTCTCCACAAAGCGGTCGCGCAACTCTACAATCCAGACCCGAAAGCCCGGCGCGAGATGCTCAAGGCTGCTGAGCGTGAGCGGTCCGCCAAGCGAACTGAGAAGATCGATTCCGTCCTCCAGGAAACCGGCATTCGAACTCTGCGTCGCAAGCCGGTGTTCACCACGCCGAATTACTTCCCGCCTTCCGAAGACGAACAGGCAGAACCTCGCGACACCGAAGCGCCGGACGCCCACCACTGTTACGTGTGCAAACGGCATTATTCCGTCATCCATCATTTCTACGACCAGATGTGTCCGGAATGCGCTGAATTCAATTTCGCGAAACGCAGCGAACTGGCGGATCTGTCGGGACGTGTGGCGCTACTGACCGGCGGTCGGGTCAAGATCGGTTATCAGGCTGGGATTAAACTATTGCGCGCGGGGGCGACGCTGATTGTGACGACGCGCTTCCCTCGTGATTCGGCGCGGCGCTATGCCCAGGAGGCCGATTTTGCGGAATGGGGGCATCGGCTACGGATCTTCGGTCTGGACCTGCGCCATACTCCCAGCGTCGAAGCGCTGTGTCGACACCTGATCACTACCCTGCCCCGCCTCGATTTCATCGTCAACAACGCGTGCCAGACGGTGCGGCGGCCTCCCGAGTTTTATGCACACATGATGGATGGCGAGCGGGCTGCGGTGCAGAATATGCCGGAGGCAACGCAGAAGCTTCTCGGCGACTATGAGGAAGTGCGCATCGAAGCGCTGGCGCTCAAGGACGGCGTCACGCGCGCGGCAGAACTTTCGCAGATTCCACTGCTTCCCGAAGATTTTGCTTCGGCGCAACACCTGTTCCCGGAAGGACAGCTGGATCAGGACCTGCAGCAGGTGGATCTTCGCGGTCGTAATTCGTGGCGGCTATTGATGGACGAAGTTCCGACTGTCGAACTGCTGGAAGTGCAGCTCATCAATGCGATTGCGCCGTATATTCTGAATGCGCGGCTGAAGCCCCTGATGCTCAAGACGCCGGAGCGGGATAAGCACATCGTCAATGTGTCCGCGGTGGAGGGTCAGTTTTATCGGAAGTCGAAGACCACGCGTCACCCGCACACCAACATGGCCAAGGCGGCGCTAAATATGATGACGCGCACGGCGGCTGCGGATTACCAGGCGGATGGGATTCATATGAATGCGGTGGATACCGGTTGGGTAACGGATGAGGATCCGGTGGAGATTGCTGCGAGAAAGACCGAAGACCAGCGCTTCCATCCGCCGCTGGATATTGTGGATGGGGCTGCGCGGATACTCGACCCCATCATCACCGGCATTAACACGGGCAACCACATCTGGGGCCAGTTTCTGAAGGATTACAAACCGACGGACTGGTAGCGTACCAAGTTGCCAGTGACGCTTCGAGTCACCATGCGGGCGGTTGGAGGACAAGGCCCTCCAACCGCAATCGACCGTACGTTGTTCTGACTATTTCGCCGCCGCCCGCTTCTTCAACATCACAGAGATCGTTACGGCCACAGCCCCCAGCATCATCCACATCGTCCCTGGTTCAGGTGCAGAGGGGGTCGCCTCGAAACCGTTATAAGCGGAGAATGCGTTGTTGATCACCGTCCCCACAATCACGCCGCCGTCGTTAATTCCAAACGCTTCTGTTGTGGCGGACGAGCCGAAGGGAGCGTTCAGAGTTGTATATGTCGACCCGTTGTACTCAAAGCCGTATGTTGCGCCGGAAAGCGTTGAATAGTAACCCACGACATCACCGGCATTGTTAATCCCGAACGCGTCTGTACAGTAGGAGCAGCCGTTCGGATCCGTAATCGTCGTATAGGTTGATCCGTTGTACAGGAATCCGTGGAACTGATCACTCGTGTCCTCGAAATACCCTACTACTTCGCCCGCATCGTTGATCCCTGTGGCATAAGTCCCGCCGATCGCGAGGGCCAGTGGATCGCTTAACGTGGAGTACGTCGACCCGTTGTACAGGAACCCCTGATATCCGCCCAGGCTCTCCGCATAGAAGCCCACGACATCGCCCGAGTTGTTGACGCCATACGCATACGTATTGTGAATGGACGACGTAGCGTTTGGATCGTTCAGCGATGTATACGTGGACCCGTTGAACAGGAACCCCTGTGTGCCGTTGTTCGAGTAGTAGCCAACCACCGAGCCCGCGTTGTTGATGCCCTGGGCGAAAGTATTGCTGGTCGAATTCGGGTCGTTGATGGCGGTAAAGGCCGATCCGTTGTAAGTGAAGCCGTTATACGCGCCGGAGCCGTAGGTCGACCCTACAATTGTTCCGCTGTCATTGACACCATAAAGGTAGGTGCTCTGGGTGGTGGCCGGGTCAATGATTTGTGTATATGTGAACGAACTCGCCGCGCACGGTAAGGTTGCTGCGCCGATCAAAACAGCTGTTGCCAAAAATGTCCTCTTATTTAAAATCGTTTCCATAATCTCCTCTTTTGATTTCGCCGGCATGAGTGCCCGTGGTGGACAAGCTGGCGGATTCAAAGAGAGAAACGAAAACGGCGGAGATAACCCTTCAAATGCCTGAAGGATTGTCTCCGCCGCGTGGGCAGATCAGGAAACAGTGTTGCTCTACTTTGCCGGTCCCAACTCCGCCTCAAGACGTTTGAAGAAGTCGCCTTTGTCGTTATTCATCAAACCAGAGAAGTGGCCAGTAATTCCCACGTTGCAGCCTGCGCCTTCATCGGTGAGAGTGAAAGACAGCGAGCGCCTTTTCGTGAGAATGTCATTACCGATTTCAAAGGTGCCAAGGTGGTCATGTTCCGCCATGGTGATGGCCTTATAGTGCGAGGCAACCACGGCCTTGGCAGCGGTCCAGACGACGTCGCAAGACGCCGGGAAGACCTTAGTGGCAGGCTTGGGTGGCGCCGCCAATATAGAGGGCCCGGTGGCGGCGAGAACGGCAGAAGCGATAACGATTGAAAGTGAATGTTTGAACATGGGTGAGTCTCCTTTTTGTTGTGTGTTGTGGACGATACTTACTGCTTTCCGGCGGTGATGCCGGAGAATCTGAGCTTCTTTGTGAACCGGTTCCGAATGGCCCCTGCAATGGCGCGCTGGGCGTTCAGACTAAGAGGTGGTCCATCTGAGGCAACGCTGATATCCGGCCTGGTGTAGCCCTGAGTAGTGCCCGACTCCCTGCGCAGCGGGCTACCGAGGCTATTCGTGCTGAAGACGGCTGAGGAAGTAGTGGTGATGGAGTAGGTGTAGCCTCCGCTCGTTCCCGCATACGAATAAGATCCGGTGACGAGGAATTCACCCGTTTCCGAGATGTTCATTTGGGTGAGCGACGCGTTGATGGTCCCCGTACCCGTCATCTGATTAGTGGATACGTTGGCGCTGTTGATCACCAGCCCGGGGTTCTCCCCTTCTTCGTACGTTTCGATATTGGAGAGACTGGCCAACAGCCCGGTCACGGTGACGTTGCCGCCTTTCACGGTGCCTGTGCGGACAAAACTCGTATCGCCGGCGAAGAGGCCGCTGTTAACGACCGGATTATAGGTAAATGTGCAGCCCGTCTGGGCGATCGTGATGTTGTTGCCGCCGACGACCGGGTCCGTTTCCGTATCCACGTCCTGGCCCGACGCGATGAGGTTCGCTGTGGCCGAGCCGTTTTCCGTGGCATACCAATAACCTGCGACGCTGGCGCACTGGGGATTCGCGGCTGCCTGCACCAGCAGGCTTGCGGTTGCCGTGCCTCCCCCATAGGTGGCGGAGATGGTAGCGTTGGTCGCCGAGTTGACAGGTTGGGAAACAATGGTGAACGTGGCCGAACTGGCGCCTGCAGCAATCTGCACGGACGCGGGAACGGAGACCGCTGTGCCGCCCCCGGCGGTGAGTGATACCGCGGCACCACCCGCTGGCGCGGCTGATGACAGCGTGACTGTTCCGGCCGATGAGCCACCGGCAGTAACCGTAGTCGGGGACAGAAACAACGAAGTGACCTTTGGCGTCGCTGCCGCCTGCATGGAAAGTACCGTCGTGGCGCTGGAACTTATTCCGTAGTACGGAAGCGATATCCGAATCGGAAAGTCGCCGGTCAAGAACGAGGAAGTAGCCGGGATGGTCAGGTTTAGCTGATATAGGCCGGGGCCTATGATGCCCGCGAATGTTGCCGCAAGCTGATACGATCCGAGCGTGATTGTTGGCGGGTGAACGACGCTGGCGGCACCGGAGAAGGGCTGCCCGGAAGGGACAGCGGGATTTGTCGGTCCGAGGCCGACGGCGTACAGCACAACGTTATCGCCCGGTCTTGCCGCTACTGTGTAATAGCCGAGAGATGAGCCGGTTGGACCCACGATATCGTAGGTTCCCGCTCCATAGTGACCGCTGCCATCGGTGCGGAGAATGATGCCGGCAACGTGAGTGGCGTCGAGCAAACTGAAGGAAGGCGCGGCTGCTGCCAGGGACACAGTGGAAGTGGCGGATCCGCTGGCCGTGGTGACAACTACGTTAACGGACCCGATAAACGAATCGTCTGGCGCCTGCACGTTGAGTTGCGTGGGGCTGGCGTACCAGAGGTAGGCAGGCTTTCCATCTACGGTCACGCCGGTGCCATTGAGGGTAGTGGGGAAATTGCCCGTCCACGAACCCGTCGAGGCCGCGAGATTGGTTCCATAGATGGAGATCCACTCCCCGGCCTGAATGTTCGGCCCGGATGAGAAGACCGGCCCGATGCCAGCTTTCGTGATTACCGGCGGGGATGCCGCGCTCGCGTACGAGGCCGACAGGACGAGAAGCAGAAGGGGCAAGGGGCAACATTCGATTGGGCGTTTCACATTTTCTCCGGAACACGGCGACCATTCCGGCCGCACACCAGATCAAAACGGAAACGGCGGGAAAAACCCTTCGATACTGAAGGAGTTTTCCCGCCGTTTCTGAGTACGCAGAACTGGTGCCAGGTTTAGCTGCCGCCGCCTCCGCCACCACAGCTGGCAATGTCAATAGTGAACGGCACAGGACGGAGCCACTTCGCAACAGTGCCTCTGGGCCGCACTTGCGCCCCCGGTGCCGGGGGAAGTCTCTGGTAGAGGTACTGCGTGATTTCAGTGGCACGCGCCGAGTTATTCAGGTCGGGGATTCCGACGACGCCGGGCACAGCCGTGTAGCTCATAGTTGCTTCAGTGATTTGGGCTTCCGGGAAACCAACGAATTTACCGACCTCACCACAATCCGAATCAGGGGTCATCGTTTTGTCGACAGCGTCCGCGGACCAGAAGTGGAGAGTCAACGGAACGAGTGCAGCGGGGTCCGGGACCCAGTTATACGATCCGTCCGCGGACGAAACAGAAGGCGGGGCGTCGCCCAGATTGTATTCAAACACGGGTACGAGGCAAAGCTTCAGGGTCTGAGTCGCTTCGCCCGGAGCAAAAACAACGCCTACGTTATCAACCACCTGTTCTGCGCGGATCAGCGTCGGGCGCGGCAAGTTGACCATGTACTGGAAGGCCAGGCCGGCCGGGGGACAACCTGCCAGTTGCGGGAACATTACCATCTGGTCTTTATGACTCCACATGTCGTCGCCTAAGCCCAGAACTCCGTCGCGGGCCTGAATCGCGGGGTTCACGTTCAGTGTCAAAATCGCTCCCGGGGGCACCTGTGTCTCTTTCATGAACGTTCCGGCTATCGGTGTGTGGTTTTTGATGTCCGGAGCATAGGCCTTGATGGGGTCGTTCGGTTTACTCGTCAGATTATCTACGAAAGCCCATGACCCATGGAAAATTACGTATAGTTTGCCGTTTGCCATCTTTAGATCGTTCTCCTGTTCTTTTCTCCATCATCGACTGCTAGGAACTAAATACATCGAAACCCGCCCAGTAATAGGGATGTCTCCAGCCTGGCGAAGCTGCAATCTTCGACTCGGCCGCTGCCAGTGCTTCGGCAGGGCTTGCCCCGGAAAACAAGCCCTTGTAAAACTCCTTCATCAACGCCCGCGTGGCATCGGCGTCCACGCTCCATCTTGCCGCAACAACGTGCCCTGCACCGGCCGCCAGGAACGCGCGCACCAGGCTTCGATTGTTCACTGGGCCGCGATCTTCGCCCGTTGCCGTCAGGCACGCCGACAGCACTGCGAGGCGGCATGAGCGCCAGTCTTGCCGCAGCACTTCGTCCGCAGCGAGCCAGCGGGTGGTGGCCTGGGAATCGCTCGGCGAGCGCACCGCGGATAGAAGGAGTCCGCCATTGCCACCGTTCGCCCAGCCGTGCCCGGCAAAGTGAAAAAGGGCCGCTTTTTGTATCCCGTTGGCAATCGACGCGGGTGACGCCGTTTCGTCATCGAGTTGCAGGGCTCTCGGCATATGCCTGGCCAAATCCGCCGCTTCCTCACGGGCCGCCAAAAGCACAGGTAACGGTCTGCCGTTAGGGGATACCGGTGCACTTACCGAGACGATAAGGCCGCGATCCTCCGAGTGGAACGTCACCGGACTCATGGACGAACGAATTCCATACAGACTGGAAACCATCGCGATCTCGTGGCTCGCACCGAGATATCTCGCAGCCTCGTCGGAAAGCGCCGCGAATGGAATGGCCGCCAGCCAGTCGTCCGCTTCGACGAAGAGCTTTCTGTTTGCCGATAGCCGGCCTTCAAAATGACCTACGAGGGCTTCCCGCAGTTTCCGGGAGCCCAATCTGAATTCGTCCAGATCGGACGCGGGAGACGCCGCCAGGCGCGCGAGCGAATAGGTCATGCTTTCCAGATCAGCGCGCGAGGCCGCGACCATTCGGCCATCCAACCCGTTCGAGTCCTGTACCCACACCGCCACTCCGGAAGGCAACGCCGCGAGTACCATTGCCGTGCCGCCCAGCGTATTCCCGGCAAGGGACCCACCATCTGTGTCACCTCCGTTCAACTCGCCTCGATACAACTCCCACGTCGTAAGAGCTGCTCGCGCGTTGTGATCGCGCGTCATTTGCAAGTCCGTCAGATGCCTGTAAGACTCCCTGACTTCCTGGCTGGCATTCAACCGCTCCATCAGCGAGGCTTTCCCCAAATGGAGGCGGTGG
Organism: uncultured Acidobacteriia bacterium; assembly: GCA_903825445.1. Lineage (GTDB taxonomy): Bacteria > Acidobacteriota > Terriglobia > Bryobacterales > Bryobacteraceae > BOG-234. Next base: position 15,237 of record CAIKAS010000280.1, on the reverse strand, counting down.
ATACGGATGGCTTCACTGAACGAGGCCTCTGCATCCTGTCCACGCCCCATAGCGGCTTCGGCCAGCCCCTTGGCCTGGTAGATGTGCATCCTGTCCAACGCGCCCGACGATTCGGGTAGCTTGCTCAGTGCCACCAAGCTCTCGAGCGTCTGTCTCGATGGCGTCCCAACAGCCTCGACCGCAGCGCGTTTTAAAAGCGCATCGACACGGTATCGATCGAGCGATGGCCCTTCCTCCGCGCTGCGCAGCAGAGCATCCGTGATATCCAGTTGTTGCCGCGCTTCCGTATAGTATCCGGAATCCTGCAATCGAGCGGAAAGATTAGCCCTGTTGAGCGCCTCCTGAACCCTGTTCCTGGACCCCGGAGTGGCCCGAACTGCCGCACTTACGGCCGCACGTTCGAGAACGATCGCACTCTCCTTCCAGCCGACCGCTTCCGACGCGCCACGAAGCACGTAGACAAACTGCTGTCCACGGAAGTGCGATGCCGACGTTTGCCAGTATTCGCGGAGTCCCGCGGGTGCTGAGTCCCACACGCCAGCGACGTTACCTTCTATCTCGTCCGCTGTACCCGCGGCCGCCGCCGCTTTCATCGCAAGGTAGGTGAGACCGTTCGCTTCGGCCCCCTTTCGCACGGCATCGGCCTCAACGCGCGCTGCGCTTAAATCGGCACTCTGGCCCGCGCAGGAAAAATGCTGCAAATGCAACTGGCCGGTAAGCCAGAGGTATCGTTTGGGGGAGACCTCAGCGAAGGCCCCTTTCAAGAGATCAAGACAGACTGGATCATCCGCCCGTCTGGAGTAAGAGTAGGCAAGCTCATTGATGGTCCTCAGCCGCGCGACCTTCTGGCCCTTTATTTCAAGCACCGGAATCAGCTTCCGAGCCCCTGTGATCGCCGCATCATTCCTCTCCTCTACGCTGTCCGTCAACATTTGGCCCAGACTACGCAGCTCAGCCACCGCATCCGCTGCCAACGCATCGCGTACGGCGTCGCGGACCGATTCGTCATGAAACCTCTCCGCGAAGACACGTCCTAATTCCCATGCTGCCTCCAGCGTCACCGCGTCCGCCCGAACATCCGCCAGCCAGTTTGCCCAGAACGCGTCCAGGTACAACTCCGGTTCCAACTCGTTCGGTGAAGTTCGCAACCTGGCCAGGAAACTCTGCGGATCTTTCTTCAGTTCCATCAGGGTCTTCTTGTGCTCGCGAACCTGTTCCAGTTCGGCGCGTTTCCTCTTTGCCTCGGACGCCCACTCTCCGTTCGGGTCAAGCTTGAGGTATCGATCCCAAGCGTCGATCGCTTCGTCCACTAACCATAGCTTCTGGTAAACCAGGGCCTGGTTGTAAATCGCCCTCGGCTGCGCCGGATCGATTCGCAGGGATTCGGCGAATTCTTCCATCGCGTGTCCATAGTCCAGATTCCGTTTCTCTACATCGCCGCGCAGAGCGTACGCACACCCCAAATCCCCCAATGCCGCTGCGTCTCTCGGCTTCAAATCCAGCCCGTGCGTAAGGGAGGCGATTGTCGCGTCGTAGTCTCCCTCGAGCAACTCGGCGCGGCCCTTCAGGAACAAGTCAGCGGCGTTCTCGACGCCACGGTCGAGACGGCGCTTGATCTGCTCTTCCGCATTCGTTAGTGCCTCGGGCCTGGCGAACGTTCCACCGCTCGCCGAGCGTTCCTGACGCACCGGCCCGTATCCCGCATCCGGCAACCGGTACTCAAATGGCCGATGTTCCGTGAATGCCCGAGCCAGCAGCCGCTCCGGGTCCGAGGCGCGCGAGAGCATCCACCAAGCGCCAATCCCCACCGACAATATCACCGTCGCCGCCAGTGGCATCCATTGAAGCGCCGGGCGCCGCACGGGGATCACCGGCACCGTATACCGGGCCGCCATACGATGCTGCCATTCCGGCGTAGCCGTCGTCAGGCCAGCCAAAAACTCTCGCTCCTCAGGACTCGCTTCGTTTCTATCCATCGCACTGCTCAATAACGCCCCGCAACGGTCGCAGCCAGCCACGTGCGCCAGTTTCGATTCCGCACCCTCGCCAGCAGAACCGATGGCCAACTCCGCGACCTCCTCTGGTTGCAGACATTCCGCACCTGCCGAGTCCGATCCGCCACCCGGACGAAGACCCAATTCCGCGAGCCACGCCTTCCACCCGGAAATCTGGTCCCTGCATGCCGGACACACCTCCGCGTGGGCCCGCAAGTTCTGATCTTCCAACCGGTCACATGCCGCCTGAAGGACTTGCTCAGGCGTCAAATGGGCCGCGTTATTCGGTTGCACGCCGCACCTGCCTCGTATAAACGCAATTCATCGCCGATTCCCTTCAGTCGTCGCCAGCCCACCAGAACGCCCCAGGCAATCCCGCACTGCCCTTGTTACACGATAAATAGTAGTTTCCACGCCCTTCGTGCCAATCCCGAGTAATTGCACCTCCGAAATATCCTTCGCCGTAAATCCCTGTTTGTAATAGAGCCAGAAGATCGACCTGTCGCGCTGCTTCTGAGATTCCAGACAACGGCCAATTCGCTCCGTGAAAAGCGTTCGCTCCACTTGTTGGAAGGTATCTTCCTGAGACGGAACCGCGATACCCGGATCTTCAAGACTCTGCGGTGCCTGTCCGTCGCCGCGTCTTTTTGCTAGCTGCGCGCGCATGGAATCGAGCGTCACGGATGCCGCCACCGTTCGAAGCCACGCTGCCAAGGCCGCCGAATCGTCCGATTCAAAGTTCCGAAGCGCGCGTGCGTTCTTGTCGTAGAGGCGTGCAAATGTGTCCTGCACAAGATCATCCACGCGCTCCCGGTCCGGCCGCCCCCAGCGCGAGAGCGTCCTGACAATCGCGGATGCAACCACGGGTTGAGCCAGACGAATGAAGTCCTCGCAGTCAGTTGATTTACCCGACCGAAGACTATTTTTCAGAGAAGCCGCTAGATCGTCCGCCACAATTCGCTCTGCGAGAAATGTGTCCATTATTACACGGCTGGACTATACTTCGCGCGAAAAACCGGGCAAGAATTAAGCGATATTTATGAAATCTCAACGTTATGCAAACGAGCGCAGCGCGTCCGCTTCCGTCTCGTGAATATCCAGCACACTGTACAGTCTGGTCACAATAAACAGATCGCGAATGCGTCGCGAAAGCCCCGAAAACTTTACCCGTCCCGCACTGTGCGTAATCGAAACATAGCCACTGACTAATTCGCCGATCCCTGAACTGTCCATGAACGCAACCCCGGAGAGGTCGATCAAAATCTTTCGGTGACCCGCCGTTTTGAACTCCCGCATCGCATCGTGCAGCAGAGTGGCGCCCTCCCCGATCGTAATCCGCCCTGACATATCGGCGACAACCACGTCTCCCGCCTGGCGGATTACAAGTTTTGCACTCATCGCGCTAAGTATACAAGTTACGGCATAAGGTTTGCCAAGACGGGCGTGAGGGACTATTCAAATGAAACCGTTACAGTAGGAGTTGGTCGACCTCGCTTTCCTCCGTGCTGTACTCGCCGGGCTCCTGGCCATGGGTTGCGCCATTGCCGGCATCCTGGCCTCTGGTGGCAGACGCGCGCACCTGCTGGTACCTTCGAGCGGAGTGCTACTCGCGGGTCTCGCGCTATTCGCCCTTATTCCCGAAACCGCGGATACAATCGGCTGGCCCGTGGCCCTGATGGCGGCGGTACTCGGTTATCTTTTCCTCGGGTTCCTCGATCGCCTTGGCTTGCCAGTTTGCCCTTCGTGCTCCCACAGCCACGGGTTTTCCGCCCCACTGGTCGGCGCAACAGCTATCCACGCGTTTGTCGATGGCTGGGGAATGATGGCCGTCCGTTCGTCCGCCTCCCATCACGCATCCGAAGCGATTCTGGGTGTCCTGCTGCTCCACAAGATCCCGGAAGGCCTTGCGCTTGGAGCGATTCTGAGGATGTCCACGGGCACTCCAGGACGCGCCGTATTGCTCGCTGTCGTTGCGGAAAGTCCCACGATCCTTGGCGGCGTTCTGGGTTTGTGGGGTGCTCAGGCGCAATGGGTCGACTACCCACTCGCCCTGGCCGCAGGCGCTTACCTGTTCCTCGGAATCCACGCTGTCACTGCCTGGATCAAGCCATCGCATTCCCACGACACCTACTCGTCCTGACCACGCAGTGTCCGCTTAATCGAGGCCCCTACTTGATCCCGCCAAACGCAGCGAAGCAACTGTTCTTGTGCAGGATTTCCACCTGTCTGAACCCCGTTGAGCGCAAGAGATCTAACTGAAACATCAACGGACGTGGCGTATCTTCCTGCAAAATGTAGGCGAAAACCTCGTCGCGATAAGTTGCGTCCTTCACCTGCGTTAGATAGGCGCCATAACGTTCCCACATCAACGCCTGCACTCGCGGGTCGGAATGTTCAACCAGGTCCGAAATCCAGACCGAGCCTCCGGGCCTGAGCGCCGTGTGAAATTTAGCGAAGACGCTTTGCCATTCAGCGATTTCCCGAAGGTGATGCAAAACAGCGGAAGCGCAGATGATATCGAAGGTGGATTTACCAATCTCCAGATCGCGGATGTCGCCCTGCAATGCGGTGACCTTGCCGGACGTCGCTCTGCTGACCCTCTGCACGGCACGCTCCAGCATTGCGGCGCTGAGGTCTACCAGCGTGACATTCAGAGCGGGAAATTGCTCCAGCACTTTAAGCGCGTAATTGCCGGCGCCGCAACCAACGTCCAGGAGTGACGTTGCATGCGGACTGACGCGCGCAGCAGCCTCCGCGATCAGGGCGAGCGATAAGGGCGAGTCCATCTTCGCCTGCTGTCCGGTTTGCAGGTTACTGAACCGTTCGACTTCGTTGTCGAACCGGGCTCGGATTTCCTCCACCGTCGATTTTTTGCCAAATGATGTCGTTGGGTTTTCTTGTTCCGGTTTCATACTCAAAACGTAACAGAATCACGGGTTATATGGAAGTGCTATGGCTCTATCACCGTGATACCATTTCGGTATGGAAAGAGCGGGCGTCCGAGAACTGGAATGTTTTGTCGCAGTAGCCGAACATCTGAACTTTTCCAAAGCTGCCGCACAGCTCCACCTCTCCCAGCCGCCCCTGACCCGTCACATCCAATCTTTAGAAGAGAAGCTGGGCGTCAAGCTCCTTACTCGCAACACTCATGCTGTCTCGTTAACGGCTGCGGGTGCGCTGTTCCTCGAAGATGCCCGGTCCATCATCAGCCATCTCGACCGGGCCGGTGAAGCGGTTCGCAGAGTAAATCAAGGAGAAACCCTGCGCCTGCGACTGGCCATTATAGGGGCCTTGCTGGACGAAAGGTTGGTCAATCTTATTCAGCAATTTCGCTCGGCAAATTCAAACTGCCAGGTTCAAATCACGGATCTGTCCCCCGCCGCGCAACTGGCAGGTATCAAAGCAGGGGAATTGGACGGCGGCTTCATCGGAGCCAAGCCAGCGCAAAAGACGAAGGATTTTGAATTTGTTGTTTGGGCGAAAGAACCTCTACTACTGACTTTGCCGGAAAAACACGAATTATCCGTGATTGCGTCACTCACATGGCAAGCTCTGAAAAACCTCAACTGGGTGATGGTATCCCGGCTGGCAGCCCCGGCGTTTTCCGTTCAATTCTCCCAGCTGAATAAGATCCATGGTTTGTCTGCGAGGATTATTCAGGAATCGGATCGGGTGCCTGCCATTCTGACTATGGTTGCGGCCGGAAACGGTGTCTCGATAGTGCCGCAATCGGTCGCGCACTTGATCTCGAAGGGTATTGTTTTCCGCAAGCTGCCTTCGCCACAGCCCGAGCTCCATCACACTTTCGCTTTTCACTCACAAAAGCGTTCGGCTTCGCTGGACGCGTTCCTGTCCCTGTTAAAGAAATATAAGTCCGCGAACCCCCGCTAATTTGCGCCAGCCAGCCCTTTCCGCAAGTGAATCCCACCGTTATGGGTGCTGAGCTCTATCAGCGGTCCACCCGCCCCGATGTTCCCTTCCAGGTGATGCTTCTCTCTGTCCACGCTCGGCACGTCAAAATCGGACGATATGGATGATCCCGAAGTCTCTGCATTCACCCTGGCCGACACGTCGCCAGGTAACTCCAGAGCGATAGAACCGTTGCTTGTTTCCACCCGCACGCCATTCTTCGGCGATTTAGCCATCGAGACCTCCACCGCCCCGTTCGACGTATGCACCCGCGTTGGTCCGTCAGGCCCATTCCTGAACCGGAGCGTAACGGGCCCGTTCGATGTCTCCGCCTCGCACGCCCCGCTGATCTCCTCTGCCCTGATCCGGCCGTTCGATGTGTGAAGATTCAGCCTCCCACCCACCGAATCCAGCTCAATCGCGCCATTCGACGTTTCAGCGTCCGCTCCACCGGTCACGTTTTCCAGCCGGATTGCTCCATTCGACGTATGCACCCTTGCCGAAGACGTCATATCGTGCACCCTCACCGCGCCATTGCTCGAGACGATTCGGTCGACAACGGTGTTCTTCGGCGCACGTATGAAATACCGCGCTCCCTGATTTCCATGAAAGGTGGTCGGATGTACTGTTCGAATCTCGGCCACCCCGCTCGATTCATGTATCTCCACTTTTACCGAATCCAGCATGTCCTGGGTCGACGCATATCGCGTACCGGTGACCTCGATTCCCGGCTCATCCCACCCGGCGATCTCAATCTCGCCATTGGAGTTCTCCACGCTCAGCCGGTCGGCCCCTTTCAGCGTGTAATGAAATTCCTCCTTGTAGCGCTCGGACGATCCAAAATCCTCCACATCGCATCCTGCAAGGAAAAGCGTCGAAAAAATGACCCCGGCCACAGACAAAACAGTTCGCATAGCGCTGGCTCCTTTCCGTCTATACGTTTGAATCTCAGCGCAAGTTCGCAGAAAACGATATACAATTCGATTTCACGCCAGTGCCTCTCTTCGGAAACATTCACCTCACGCTTCTGGCTGTCATTGGCCTATTCAGCTTCCTGCTCACCTGGCTTTGCCGTCGTAGTCTCCTGCCGGCGCGCGCGGTCCGCCTGACCCTCGGCATCGCTCTCGCGGCAAACGAATTGATCTGGTGGATTTTCCGCTATTCGCACGAGGGCTTTCATTTCCCGCGCAATCTACCCTTGCAGCTCTGCGACGTGACCGTCTGGATGACCGTCGCCGCCTGCCTCACGCTGGTGCCCTGGGTCGTGGAATTTGACTACTTTGTTGGCATCGCCGGTGCCGGTATGGCCCTGATCACGCCTGATCTATGGACCCCGTGGCCAACCTACCCGGCCATCTACTTCTTCCTGGCGCACGGAGGAATCGTGATCGGAATAACGGTGGTTGTCTTCGGCCGCATGGCAACTCTGCGTTCGGGAGCCATCTGGCGCGCCTTCGGAGGTCTGCTGGTCTATGCGAGCCTATTGGGCGCCTTCAACGCCGTCTTCAAAACCAACTACATGTACCTCTGCACCAGACCTGCCAGCGCGTCGGTGCTGGATGCGTTCGGCCCGTGGCCGGTTTATTTAATCCAGGCCGCAAGCCTCACGCTTTTCCTCTTCTTCCTGCTCTGGCTGCCCACCCGACGAATAGGTGCACGTCGGGTTACTCCACGCCCCTAATTCCACTGGCCGTGTGTCATCTTCCTGCTCACGCCACCCACGGCAGGTGCTCCATTCGGCCCGGCATTCAGAATGAACAGATCCGCCGGCTCACCTGCCGCGATCTGACCGCCGGTAAACGGCACGACCCACTTCCCCGTCAGGTCCGTGCGTTCCGAATCCTGAGGGATCGGCACATCCTTGCGAATCCCCGCCGCCCGAATCGTCGCCCCGGAAATCACGATCACCGTATCCTGCACTGGGTTCTCGCCGGCCTTTATGATCGCCGTCCCGCCGATTAGTACCTTCAGATCAGAGACCTGATTTCCCGTCTGGCACCCCGCCAGCAGCAACATCAGGGCACAAACCGCGGTTACATGGAGAGTTCGCATATCGAAACCTGCAGTATCTCACTCCAACGCGTTTGTTAGCGCGGCCTGTTATCATAGGGATTCATGCCGCAAGAGACACCCACGGTCGTGATCGTGGGTCGGCCGAACGTCGGCAAGTCCACCCTCTTTAACCGGATCACCCACGGACGCAGGTCCATTGTGGGCGACGAACCTGGAATCACCCGTGACCGTATCTCCGGCGCGGCGAATTTCGAAGGTCGCCGTTTCGAATTAGTAGATACCGGTGGAATTGTCGTCGATGACGCCGATTACATTCCGACCCAGATCCTGAAACAGGCGAAAGTCGCGCTGGAACACGCTTCACGCGTGATCTTCGTTGTTGATGGTCGGGCGGAAATCACCTCCGCCGATCGCGAACTCGCCCAACTTCTCCGCAAAACCGGCAAGCCGATCACGCTCGCGGTCAACAAGGTCGATACCGGGGCCAAAGAAGCGCTGGTTCACGATTTCTACGAACTCGGCATCAAGGACATTTATCCGGTCTCCGCCGAACATGGCCTGGGCATGGATGCCTTCATGCTCCACATCACGGAGGGCTTCCCGGAAGGCACTGCGGAAGAACTTGCCGCCGATTCGGGTGCGCGTCCCAGTATTGAAGCGGAAGAGAAGATCGCCGCCGGACCTATCAAAGTCGCCATTATCGGCCGCCCCAACGCGGGAAAATCAACACTGCTCAACGCATTGGTCGGTGAAGAACGGGCCATTGTCTCACCGATTGCGGGCACTACCCGTGACGCCGTCGATGAGACTGTTTCTCATGCAGGCACCGACTACGTTTTCATCGACACGGCTGGCATTCGTCGCAAAGGCAAGACCAAACTGATGGCGGAAAAGCTGAGCGTCGTTATGGCGCGAAGGCACATTCGCATGGCCAACGTCGTGGTTCTCGTAATGGATGCTACAGAAGGCGTCCTGGGGCTCGATGCGACGATTGCCGGGTACGCCCACGAAGGTGGCCGCCCTGTCATTCTCTGTGTGAACAAGTGGGATCTGATCAGCGATGACAAGCGCTTTGAGTTTGAGGAAAGCATCCGTTTCCATCTCAAATTCCTCGAATACGCGCCCGTCGTCTTTCTATCGGCCAAGACAGGGAGCGGCGTCTACAAGTTATTCGGCCTCATCAAGACGGTATTCGCATCAGCCACGCATCGAGTGACCACGGGTGAACTCAACCGCTTCGTCGAAAAGCTGCACTTCGACGAACGCAAGATCCTCTATATCACGCAGGCCGGAGTCCGTCCGCCGTCGTTTGTGGTCTTCACGGACAAATCCGGTCCACTCCACTTCTCGCACGAACGGTTTCTGGTGAACCAGCTCCGGAAGCGTTTTGGTTTCGAAGGCACGCCCATTGAACTCAAGATTCGCGGACGCGCCAAACGGTCTGAGCGCAAGCCACTGAGATAGTGTTGCTTCGGAAATCATAAAGGGCAGACTGCCCGTGAAGCAATGCTGCCTACCGGCTGTTCAGCCATTCCTCAAGTGCCGGATCGTTGAAGTCCCGTGCCAGCAGCGATGTCCCCGGCAATTCGCGATAAGTCGTCGTGATCCCCACCACGCGCATCCCTGCCGCGACCCCTGCCGCCACCCCACCATGCGAATCTTCGAAAACCACGCAATATTCCGGCGCGATCCCCAACAATCCGGCAGCGCGCAGGTAAACATCGGGATGCGGTTTGGGATTCGGAACCTGCTGGCCGTCGACCGCAAAGCGAAAAAAGCGACCCAGGTCAGCTGACCGCAGGACAAAGTCGATATTTGCGGGTTCAGCGTTGCTGGCTACGGCCTTGGGTAATTCCGAATGTCGCTCCAGAAACGCCACGAGACCGGGAACCAGGGTTTGCTGCAGTTTCGGCGCCAGCATTTCGCGATACAACGCCTCTTTTGCCGCACCATGCGCGAACACTTCCGCGTCGGTCAGATGCTGCCCCAGGTAATCGCGCACAATCATGTCGTTGCGTTTGCCGTACATCCTTTGCTGCATCTCTTCGGTCGTCTCGACGCCCTGGCGCCTGTTGTATTCTGCCCACGACTCGCGATGCAAAGGGTTGGAATCGACGATGACCCCATCCATATCGAAAAGAAACGCCTGAATCTCAGCCACGCGCAGAATCCCCCGCTTCCATCTTCGCTTCCGGCTCCAGTTCCGTTGTCAGCCAGGCCAGGTAATTCGGTGAACCAGCCACCACCGGCAGCGCCAGCACCTCCGGCAACTCGTAGGAATGCGCCGCTTCCAGCACCGTTCTCAACGCATCAAACCTGTCACGGGAAGTTTTGATAACGAGAAGCCATTCGGCCGCGTCTTCCACCTTGCCTTCCCAGCGATAGAAGCTGCGCACGCGGGGGATCAGGTTTACGCAGCCGGCGAGATGTGCCTCGACTAACTGCCTCGCAATTCGTGCCGCCTCTTCCTCTGAACCGCATGTGCTAAGTACGACAATTTGTTCTGTCATTTAACCTATTTCAATGTTACTATTATTTGTCAGATACCCTTCACGCAAACTGTTATGAGAAACCCCGCTCTCAAGACCGCTTACGCCATTGTGGTTCTCACCGGCGTCGTTTATGCTTTCGTCTCTCTCGAAGGTCCAAACGGTATTCCCGCCCTGCTCGCCAAGCGCAGTCAGGTAGCCGAGTACGAACACCAAAACCAGCAGATTCTAAGGGAAAACACCCAAAAAGAGCAGCGTATTGAGCGGCTGGAAAACAACCCCATCGAGCAGGAGATGGAGATTCGTCAGCGTCTAAAACTCGCCAAGCCCGGCGAGAAGATCTACATCCTCGACGACGCGAGTAGCGCCACTAACAAGAAGTAAGTCGCTCGTTACCCGACTTAAATCACGTTAAATTATTCTGCTTATTTACAGTTTCGTTTCCTGGGGCCTGGGTGTTGCGCTGCCTTGATGTCACCCGAATAATACATCCTCATTCCCTTGGAGCAAGCGACGTCATCCAATGTCAAATCGTCCCACGCCCTCCAGCCACTGGCCGTTGTTGTGATCGACGTTTCAGTTTTCAGAGAGCTACAAGCCGTCGACCCAAATCCTGCTTCGCTGCGACGCAGATGTTAGCCCGCAAGAACCCGTTTAGTCTGATGGGGACTAGCGAAGTAGCCGTGATATAAAGGGTAAGAAGAGCGCCGAGGCCACCCTAGCTCAGTTGGTAGAGCGGCTGATTCGTAATCAGCAGGTCGCCAGTTCGATCCTGGCGGGTGGCTCCATATAACTCCGCTTCATTCAATAGTTTGCCAGTGAATTCGGCAACCTCCCCCGGATCGGCAATTTTCAGAGTGTGCCCATATTTGTGCCCACCCCTGACTCTTTCCATCGCTTCGAGAATGTCTTCGTCGCTCGGGTGAACGTACCGCTTCGTGGTGTTCATATCGGTGTGGCCAGCCAGAACGTGAAGCGTGAACGGGTCCATGTGCTTCGCCCACCGGGTGATGCAAGTGTGCCGGAACGTATAGAGAACGAAGGGAACCACGCCGGAAGTCTTTACCGCTTCCGCGTGCTGCTTCTTCAGCGATGAAGATTCGATATGCCCGCTTTTCGTCGGTGCCGGGAATACCCATTCTGAGGTTCCACCTGTTCGGCGCATGTCGAGGATGGACCGCACGCGCGGAGATATCGGTATCCGCCGCCGGGAACCACGCCCCTTGCCGGTGTGAATCTCGATAGCGCCGTCCCGGATGTTCTCTAGCCACTTCAGCCGAAAACACTCTTCCGGCCTCAGCCCGCAATCCATCAGAACGATTGCAACGTCTCGCAGAAGAAACGCATCCGGTTGCTTCGGTTGCTGCCCGCGCTGCGTAGCCCGGATGCCTTCCAATGCCCGCTGGTAGGCGTCCGCGTGCGCATGTCCCAGGCTGGTGGTGGCTTCGAGGTATTTGGTTTCCTCATCTCCGCCTAGAACCCGTTCCCGATGGTTCTCTCCGGGCAACAGGCGAACCCGTGGAAGGATGGTGGACACCTTGCCCCATTCCTGCGCAAGATGAAAGGCCCGCCGAAGTGTAGCAAGGTCGCGGTTCAGCGTTGACACCTGGACCTTCGATAACTGCCGGTGTGCGACGAATCCCCCGATTTGTTCCGCCGTTATCTGGTCCATCGGGAGGCCCGCCAACTTGGAGTAGCCCTTCAGGTTTGTGACGCTGTTTTCGTAGAAGCGAACCGTGTTCGGTTTCCCCGCCTTTGTAGCTCGCACGAAGGGAATGAAATCGCCTTGCAGAAACGCTCCAAGGGCGGGAACGGGTTTCCTATCCCGGAAGCCAGCCTCACCCTTAGCAAGTTCGGTCTTCCGCGCGGCTTCGATCTGTTCGGCAGTTCGTTTGTTCGTAACCTTCGTGCTGGCCCGGATCGTTCGCCCGTTCCAGTTGAACTTGTACCACCAAACACCGCCGCGCTTGTAGACTGCCATGGCTACTCCCCTGCCTCGCGCGGTACACCGACCTTGTCGAGTTCCCGCTTTAATTGTTCTTGCCGGTCCACCGGCAGGTTTTCCAAATCGGTCTTCAGTTCGGCAACCTTCCGCTCAAACCATGCTTGGTCGGGTTTTGCGGGAGTGCCTTTCATGTTGCTTGTTCGTCTCGTCATGGCCTATGCCGCCCGTAGTGCGCCCGCCACATACTGAAACCGCCAGTCTGTCCCGCGCCGTGTGGTGAATCCCTGCCGGTTCAGTTCGTCGGCAATTCGCCGCGTGGTGTGGCCCGCCGCCTTCAGTTCACGGATGCGGCACAAAATGCCCTGCTCCGCCGGGTCCGCTTCCAGGTGCAAACCGTCCGCCGCCGCACGATAGCCGAACGGCACGGTTCCCACGCGCTCACCGTTGGCGCGTTTGTGGCGCATTGCATCCCGCGTGCGCTCCCCGATGGCTTCGCGTTCCCACTGGCTCACCGAAGTCATGATGTTCAGAACTAACCGGCCCGCCGCTGTGCGCGTATCGAGCGAATCCGCAACGCTCACCAGACACACGCCACGACGCTCAAAACGCTTCAGAAGTTCGGCAAGGTCCGCCACGCTGCGAGTGAGCCGGTCCAGTTTGGCGATGATGACGGTATCAACCGCGCCCGCGTCCACCAGGGACAGAAGCAGCGCCATGCCCGGACGGTTCAGCGACTTTGCGGACTCGCCCGCGTCCACGATGACTTCGGCCAGTTCCGCGCCTTGCACGACGGCCATAGCCCGGACTTTTTCCGTTTGGGCTTCCAGCGAAACGCCGAAATCCGCTTGTTTCTCTGTGCTCACTCTGACGTAGCCGATTGCTTTCATACCTTGATTATACCTAATACCCCCTATTAGGTAAAGCGAATTATTGCTATTGCCTAAGACCCGCTCTAAGATTGGTTCATGGCCAACAAGAAGCTCCCGTCCGAAGTTTTGGACTACTTCCGTAAGCAAGGTGCGAAGGGTGGGAAGATCGGCGGAAAGATCGGCGGGAAACGTTCCCTTGAAACGATGACGCCAGAGGAACGTTCTGCCCGCGCGAAGAAGGCATCGGACGCCGCCGCCGCCGCGCGAAAGGCGAAGAAGAAGCCCGCCGGAAAATAGGCGCTGCCCGCCGGTTGTCATATAACCGTGCCGTCGCATGACAACTTTGACAGGTAAGGACCTGGCAAGGTCAAATTGAGGTAGTCCCATAATGGAAATAAACCGTAAGAACTTTCCCGGACTGTACTGGCTTGGACGCTGTTCTGCGTCCTTGCTGGTGGCGGCGTTCGCGTCCGCGCTGGTGGGCCAGTACGGGCAGTATGCGGGCCTCCCGAGGTGGTTGTTTGGCCCGAAAGTACCCGCCATAGCGTTGTTAGTGGCGTTTGCAGTTCTGTGGATAGCCGTTATCTGGATGAATGTTCCCCAATGGATAGCAAGGTTCCTCGACACGCTATGGCGAATCCTCACCTCCATTTTCAGCGACACGGGGAAAGCTATTGTCGGCGCAATGCGTGCTTTGATCGCTGCCGCGAGACCGATCTTTTGGTCCGTTGTAGCCGCGTTTCTTATCTGGAAACTGTGCGAGTTTGTCTGGGCGCACCTTTGACGGGACGTAAGGACAACTCCACACACGGCGTCTTTCACGGTCACCATGCGACCTCTCTAAGCAGTGCCTTGCATTCTCTGAATAATTCGCGAAAGTGAAGCCGCTCGGCCCTCGCCTCCGAAGAATACCGTCCGTGCTTCGTGACGTTTCGCCGTATTCGCTCGATCCCTTCCGCAGTCTTCGGCCCCGTGGAAAGCCCACCGTGCAAACGACACCTTCCGTTCGGCATTCCAGGACACTGGCACGGTGTACCACGCCGCGTTCGCGCCCCGCATCGCGCCGCCGTCGAAAAATCGCCAGTCGGATTGCCGTTCTTGAGACACCCGCGCCGCTCTTCATGGGGTCTATCAGCGATTCTTTGCTTCATCCCCCCCCGGTGCCCCCTTGCCCGCGTCTACCTGTCCGACAATCGCCTGCCCGCCCGAGTGCACGTGAACATGCTCGACCGTCATTTTCTGTTGCCCCGCCGTTCCTTTCAGCTTCTGCATGGTTTCAAGCTGAGCATTAAACAGCCGCAAAAGACGTGTTGCACGGTTCACGTTGGCATCGGTGCCATCGAAGGTTTGATCCTTCAACGTCGAGCGCTGGAGGAACATTAGCGCCGCCTCGTGAACACTGAACATCTGAACTGCGAGCATGGACTCCATTGCGTTCCCTGGTTGTAACTCCTGGAGGAAATCCACCACACTGCAATTGCGCTCGCCCTTGATCGGAGTAAGCTTCCATAACTGCATCGATGCCATTTGCGTGACCAACGTATCCGCGACATTCTTGGCCTCGACTCCGGTGACCCTCTTCCGTGCTTCTGCAATTCGTTCGGCAGGGTGTGCCGTTTCGACAGTTATAACCGTAGTTGGCGCATTCGTTTTCTTCATCTGTCTTTCCTCTCGCTTTGGAACATTGTGCTATGTGAACGCCGTGAACGCGATGAACACCAGCAACGCCAGTACTGTGTGAACGCGTGAACGGCATACGCGCGGATTCGGAGCATACGCGGAAAGTTGATACCCAATAACAGCAGAGCGAACGCAATCACAACGCCCAGATCGTTCATTCGTTCACTCCGTTCACGCGTTCACGCTGTTCACGGTGTGTGAGGTAGTATTTACCACTGCCGTCCTTCCGCACTACGTCATCCATGGCCAGCTTCTGAAGATTACACGATCAATGCCTGTGTCACGAGCCAGTTTGAGCAGCAGGCGCGCGTGATGGCGGCGCTGCCGCTGGGCAGCAC
>CAIKAS010000279.1 GCA_903825445.1 uncultured Acidobacteriia bacterium | reverse complement strand
CGGTGACCGTTTCATGGTTGCCGGCCTTCGTTTCGGATATGTGCTCCAGTGGGCGTACGATGTGCAGGGCGCCGCCGCGCGCACTGCGTTTCTCCAACTCGTGCCTCTTTCTATCCGGCAGAATACTTACGACATTCAGGCAAAGGCCGACCGTCCCTTCACATCCGAATCCGAATGCCGCCTCATGGTGCAAGCGCTCCTGGCGGATCGGTTTAAGCTGGCCTTCCATTACGAAACGAGGGATGCCGAACTTAGCGACTTAGTGGCAGCGCGCGGCGGTCCGAAACTGCAAGAGGTGCTTCCTACGGATCAGGGGACGGATGTCAACTTCGTTCTCGACGGACACGCGCGTATACAACCACCGATAGCGGACGCGGACGTGCGCGCGCATACCAAAGGGGTAACAATGCGGGAGCTCGCGCAATGGCTCCCTGCCCCGGAGCCGGTTTCAGATAAGACTGGCCTGGAGGGGCGGTACAAGATCGATCTGCGCATCTCGACTTCGTTGCCGGCAGGCGGTCAGGACCTTTTGGATCCGTCGCTCGATGCGGCCCTTGCCAAGGTCGGGCTGCGTCTGGAGAAACACAAGGGATCCGTCCAGGTTCCTGTTTTGGATCACATTGAGCCGCCGGACGCTAATTAATAGCTAAACGGAAGAAGTGCGGCAGTCCCTGCGGATTCCGGCAGTGGAACGGTGGGAGTTGCCAGTGATCCGGGCAGCACCCTGTTCGACGCAGTGCGCAAACTCGGGCTGAAGCTTGAGCCGGGGCAGCGAACAACTTGTCATCGATCACGTGGAGAGACCGTCCGAAAATTGAAGGTGGCACAGGGATCGTGGGCAGATGACCAATGCCCCACAACATTTATCAGACGACGTAGGGCTTGCGATAGACTTCGCGGCTGATCAACTTATTGGCGGCGACGTCTCCGGTGAACTTCGGGCCGGCTTCAAGGGCAAGCTTGTGGCCAGACCGGTAGCTGATGTTGGCCAGGTGGCAGAGGCCGGCGCTCAGAGACGCGTTCTCGATGCCATCGTGCAGTTCCGAATAATTGCGCGAGCGCACGGCTGACAGGAAGTTTTCCATGTGCAGACGGGTGCCATCGACGCCTTTCTCCGGCTTCTCTTCGGCGATTAGCTCGTTGCTCTCACCTTTATAGATTTGATAGCCGCCGTCGTTCATGGACATCCAGCCCTCGGTGCCATAGAAGAGATTGCCGATGGTGACGGCGAGGGGACTGCCCGGAAGGCCAGCGGGGGCGTTGGCGGGGCGCGCTTGTACTGACCCTTCGGCGCCGGTTACCAGACCACGCACTTCGAACACGAGTTCGCGATCGCCGTAATCATAACTGGCGAGAAGCGTGTTGGGGGTTTCCTGATCGTCCACCGGCCCGTACTTACCACCGGCGGCCACCGCGGTCTTCGGCCAAGAGGGGTCACCAAGACCCCAGCGGGCGATGCCCATTTCATGCACACCCTGGTTGCCGATATCGCCGTTGCCGGTATCCCAGAACCAGTGCCAGTTGTATTTGAAACGCAGTTCGTTGAAGGCACGCAGAGGCGCGGGGCCCAGGAAGAGATCCCAGTTCACGCCGGCGGGAATGGGCGAATCCTCTTTATGACCGATGGAAACACGTCGCTTGAAACAGAGGCCTTTCGCCATATATACTTTGCCGATGATGCCGCCGTGCAGGGCTTCCATACCTTTGATCTTGAAAGGGGTGCTGCGGTGCTGCGAACCAATCTGCACCATGCGGTTCGTCTCGTGCGCGACTTCGATCATGCGCAGGCCTTCGTGGATGTTGTAGCAGGCGGGCTTTTCGCAATAGACGTCTTTACCGGCCTGGCAGGCCCAGATTGTGGCGAGCGCGTGCCAGTGATTGGGGGTGGCGATGGAGACGGCCTGCACGTTCTTGTCTTCAAACATGGCGCGCATGTCTTCGTACTCTTTGGCCTTCTCGCCGGTGTTCTTGAGGAGGGTGGCGTTGGCGGTTTCGCGCGCGGCCTGATTCACGTCGCAGAGGCCGACTACGTGGGCGCTATCCATCTTTGAATAGTTGTTGAGGTGGGTGGTGCCTCGACCGCCGATGCCGACGATTGCGACGTTCACTTTGTCGTTCGCGCCCCAGACGCGGGTGGCGGCGAGCGCGGTGGCCGCGCCGAGGAAGAATCTGCGGGTGGTTGGGTTTGACATATGGTTTGGGTGCCGGATTACGGTGGTGATTATATCAGGGGATGGGGAGGATGAATTTGGATTTGGCCGGGAACGGGAGAAAGGTGAATGCGCGGCAACACCGCAGGCAAAGTCGAGCGGCCTGGCCGCCACTTCGGCACCTCTACGCAGTACTGACTGGAAAATCCAGAACTGCTTAGATCTCGAATACCTGGACCCAAATGCGGCAGGATGTTTTGCCACGAGAAGCCGCGTGAGAGAAGGTTGCCGATGTCAAGGTTCGTGGCAGCCAGGGC
Organism: uncultured Acidobacteriia bacterium; assembly: GCA_903825445.1. GTDB lineage: Bacteria > Acidobacteriota > Terriglobia > Bryobacterales > Bryobacteraceae > BOG-234. Next base: position 9,820 of record CAIKAS010000279.1, on the reverse strand, counting down.
CGCCTGGAAAGGCGGCTGCGGGCACGATTGCCCGCCCTCCAGTCTGATGTCGACAAATTAGGCGGAGAAGACGCGAGCGTGGCGGGGTGCAATGTTGACGAAGTCACCGATTTGCAGACTTATCTCGCGATAGTACTCCCGGGTGATTTCAGCCTCTATCGGGACTCCGTTGTCTTCGCGACGCAGTTCAACGCGCACTACCGCACCTGCTGCTCCAATGAAGCGCACTGTTGCGGGCACCGCTGCCGGGTTGAAGCCTGTGTCGCGTGAGATCTCGATATCGTGCGGGCGTACGTAGCTACCATTGAACAGTGTTACGTCGCCAAGGAATTCGTAGACGAAGGAATTGGCGGGGTTGTCGTAAACGTCCGCGGGAGCGCCCGTTTGCTCGATCTGACCATGGTTCATGATCGCCACGCGGTCGGCGACTTCCAGTGCTTCTTCCTGATCGTGCGTGACGAAAACGCTTGCGATGTGCAGTTCGTCATGCAGATGTCTCAGCCAGCGGCGGAGTTCTTTGCGCACCCGGGCGTCGAGGGCGCCGAAAGGCTCATCGAGCAAAAGGACTTTGGGTTCCACGGCCAGGGCACGGGCGAGGGCGACGCGTTGCCGCTGTCCACCGGAAAGCTGGCTGGGGAATCGGTCGCCGAGCGGAGTCAGTTGAATCAGTTCCAGCAGTTTGCCCACTTTTTCGCGGATATTATGCTCGTTCGGCCGGGTATCCCGCGGCCGAACGCGCAGACCGAAGGCGATGTTTTCAAAAACGGTCATATGGCGAAACAACGCATAGTGCTGGAAAACGAAACCAACCTGACGTTCGCGCGCGGCGGATTTGGTGGCGTCTTCGTCGTTGAGCCGAATGGTGCCGCTATCTGGGAGTTCCAGACCCGCGATAATGCGCAGCAGCGAGGTCTTGCCGGATCCGGATGGCCCGAGCAGGGCGAATAATTCGCCATCTTCCACGCGAAGGCTGACGTCACGCAGCACCTCAAAAGATCCAAATGACTTGCGGATGTTTACGACTTCAATACTCATGAGTTTGCCTCCCGCGTTTTCCATTCGAGCAGCTTTTTCAGCACCAGGGTGACCACTGCCACGACGCTCAAAAGGGACGCCACGGCAAACGCAGCCGTGTAGTTGTATTCGTTGTAGAGAATCTCAACGTGCAACGGGATCGTATTCGTGGCTCCTCTGATATGCCCCGAGACCACGGAAACGGCGCCGAACTCGCCGAGCGCGCGCGCCGTGCAAAGAACGACTCCATAGAGCAGGCCCCACTTGATATTGGGCAGTGTGACGCGACGGAACATCTGCCAGGGTGTCGCGCCCAGCACGATTGCCGCTTCCTCTTCGTCGGAACCCTGCGATTGCATAAGCGGAATCAACTCCCGGGCCACGAAGGGGAATGTTACGAAAACAGTGGCCAGTACTATGCCGGGCACCGCGAAAATGATTTGGATATCGCGATCAGACAGCCACGGTCCCAGCCAGCCCTGGGCACCGAAGACCAGTACAAAGATGAGGCCGGAAACCACTGGGGAAACACCGAACGGGATATCGATGAGCGTCAGCAAGACGTTGCGGCCTTTGAACTGAAAGCGGGCAATGGTCCACGCGGCCGCGAGTCCGAAGACAAGATTCAGCGGCACGGCGATTCCGGTGACGGTAAGGGACAGAAGAATGGCGGATTGGGCGTTCTCTTCGGTCACGGCCGCCTGCCACACGGCCCAGCCTTTATCGAAAGCCTGTATGAAAACTGCAACAAGGGGCAGGACAATGAAGAAAAATGTGAGGGCACACGCCAGGGCTATGATGCCGCGTCGAAGAAGCTGCGGCTCGTTGCGGAGAATTCGGCGGCGGCTCACGGCACTCATGACAACTTCGTTTCGAGGAAGCGCCGCGAGCGTCCCTGCACAATGTTGATGACGAGCAGCATCAGGAAAGAGGCGACGAGCATGGCGACCGCGATGGCGGCGGCTCCGGCGTAGTCGTATTGTTCGAGTTTGGCGATGATCAGCAGAGGTGCGATTTCCGTTTTCATGGGCAGATTGCCGGAAATGAAAACAACCGAACCGTATTCACCCAGGCCGCGCGCAAACGCGAGAGCGAAGCCGGTGAGCAGCGCCGGACGGAAAGCCGGGAACAGCACTAATCGAAACACCTGCCAGCGGCCCGCTCCCAGACTGGAAGCCGCCTCTTCCACTTCGTGATCGGCATCTTCGAGGACGGGTTGCACGCTGCGAACGACGAAGGGCAGCCCGATGAAGATCAGTGCGATGGTGATGCCGAGAGGCGTGAATGCGACTTTGATGCCGAGCGGCGTCAGGTACCGGCCGATCCAGCCATTCGGCGCGTAGAGGCTGGTGAGAGAAATGCCGGCCACAGCCGTGGGAAGGGCGAAGGGAATATCCACGAGCGCATCGACAATTGACTTGCCGGGAAACTCATAGCGCTCCAGCGCCCAGGCGATTACGAAGCCGATGAAGACGCTGGCGAGAGCTGCGGCGAAGGATGCACCGAAGCTGACCTTGTATGCGGCAACTACTCTCGGCGAAGAGATGGTGTCCCAGATTTTCGACCATCCCGCCGACGCCGCCTTCAGAAACACGGCACTGAGCGGGATCAGAACAATCAGTGACAGATAGAGAACCGTGTAGCTGAACGAAGGCCAGAAGCCCGGCAGGATACCGGGGCGCTTGAATTGCAGGCTCACGCTACTTCGCCAGGTAAATCTGATCGAAGACACCGCCATCGGCGAAGTGCTTCGCTTGGGCCTTCTGCCATCCGCCGAAGACCTGATCGATGGTGAAAAGGGTCAGCTTCGGGAACTGGCTGGCGTATTTGGCTGCTACCTTCTCGTTGCGGGGCCGGTAGAAATTGCGCGCGGCAATCTCCTGACCTTCGTCGGCATACAGATAGTTGAGGTAGGCGGTGGCGACTGTAGTGGTCCCGTGTTTCGTGGCGATTTTGTCTACTACCGCGACCGGGGGTTCGGCCAGAATGCTCTCGGAGGGATAGACGATTTCGAATTTATCCGCGCCGAATTCCTTGAGCGCGAGATGGGCCTCATTTTCCCAGGACAGGAGGACATCGCCGATACCACGCTGGGCGAAAGTGGTGGTTGAGCCGCGGGCGCCGGAATCCAGCACGGGGACATTTTTATAGAGACGTGTGACGAAGGCGCGCGCCTTGGCGTCGTCGTTATTGTTGTGGCGAAGGGCGTAACCCCATGCGGCCAAATAGCTCCAGCGCGCGCCGCCCGAGGTTTTCGGATTCGGCGTGATGACGCCGACGCCGTCACGCACAACGTCACCCCATTCCCTGATGCTCTTCGGATTGCCCTTACGCACCAGGAAGACAATTGTGGACGTATACGGGGTGCTGTTGTTGGGCAGGCGAGTCTGCCAGTTGGCGGGCAGACTCTTCGCTTTGTCCGCGATGGCGTCAATGTCGTACGCAAGCCCCAGCGTGACGACATCGGCCTGCAACCCGTCGATGACGGCTCGCGACTGTGCGCCGGAGCCGCCATGCGACTGGTTTATTTCCACATCGACACCGGTTTTCGCCTTCCAGTATTTTGCGAAGGCCGCGTTGAAGTCCTGGTAGAGCTCACGCGTCGGGTCGTAGGATACATTCAGCAACTTCACGGGACCGGCGGCAAAGAGCACCGACGCCAGCATGGAAGTGAGAACTACTGCTGCAATGCGTTTCATGCCTGTCTCCTGGTGGCTTTCGGGATCTGCAGTCGACTAAGAACCCAGGAAGTTGATCTGGAAGCGGATAGTCAGGACCTTCTCCGTCGGCCTGTTTCCTCCGTTAGCGATCGTATTCCCGCCGCCAAAACTCGTATTGCCGTAATCGACGTCAATCTTGAACAGCCGGTTGAGATACCAATTCGCTCCGCCCACCACTTCGTGGAGTTCACGTGGCGTGGCAGTCGCGGTTGCAAAACCGTCGTTGAATATGGCGCGATCTGCGATAAAGCCTCCCACACGGAAAGCCAATTCCCAAGCGCCCCAGCCTCCGGCCTTCGGGTTAAAGTTCCTGCGCGGAGTGGTGGGTCCAAAGCTCTTGTTCTCTCCGGTCAGGATGTAACTCGTTTCCACCTGCCATGCGGTGAAAGCCGCGTCGGTACGGAAGGTCCCCTTTTGCAGGCCTTCCTCGTTCTTGCCGTAATCCGACAGCAGCCCGAAGCCCTTCAGATAGTAGTAGAGCTGCGGTTGCAGGCGCGTTCTGTGGCCTGCTTCGCTGACTCCCGAGGCAAAAGTGAAGAAGCTGTTCTGTCCGAAGGTCGAGAACGAAGGCAGTGCTTCTCCATCGACATTACCGCCGGTCCATCCGAGGCCGAAACCCAGGCCCTTCAGGGGGTTCTTATCGTCAGGGGCGAAGGGGGTCGCAAAGAGACGCGCCGCAAAGTCCCGGTGATCGCCAGTTGCTGCATCCGTCAGCGAGGCGTCTGGCACGCCATTGAAAACGCCGACCTGATAGCCCAGTCGCTTATCCACCAGATCACCAGCCAACTGAATACCGATGTCGCGCTGTGGAACCAACAACGTCGGTAACCCCCGCTCGACGAACGTCGTATCGTCATCAGACTGGAGGCGCTCGAGTCCAATAGGCGTCTTAAATTTTCCGACGCGCAGCTTTGCATGGCTGAAGTATTTCAGTTCGGCGTAGGCATCATAAATAGCGACTGTCCCCTTGCCGAAATCGGGCCGGATGAAAAAATCGATGTACTTATAGATAGTGCCCTGGAGGACCGGACGGGCGCGGCGCAGCAGCAGCGTGTCCGGAAGCACGGTGAGAGCCGGTCCGTAAAAAGACCGGTTATCCACCTGGATATCGGCGCCAATATTGAGGATGAAGTCGCCATCGTTCGACTTAATGGTGAAACCATGCTCGTCCGCGGTGACATTCGCGTTTGAGGCCTTCGCGGTCGCTTCGTCGGCCTTCTGCTTCTGCTCCAGCTGGCTGAGTTCTGTCTTGAGTTGATCGATTTCCTGTTGCGTCGTGGCAGAGGACTGCGCGTATGCGAGTCCGCTCGTAAGTGCCATGCCAGTCACCAGGAAAAATGTCGTTATCTTGCGATGCATGTTGAGGTCTACTCCAAAGTTCTTAAGATTCGCCGGCGAGAATCCAGCCGGACGGTGGCTGCGGGGCAATGACCGAGTGAGTATTCTTGAGCAGCGAATTCGTTTGCGGGAAGGGGGCTTAGCGACACATGGCGCACCCGGTTAGCAACCGGATCCGCCCCGTACACCCGGATATGGGTGGTTCAAACTGTTGATTAATAATGGCTTTGCCGGAAACTTCCATGCTTGCGTCCTGAATCAACATAATGCCTATAGGAATTAGTATATATGGCGACTCTAACGACCGTCAAGCGAAATATTCCAATGTCTATATGAAATGGGGTGTATGCCCGGGCTGGGGACTTGTTGACCTTGGTGGTGGCCTGTCGTTCCTGTGATCGTCTCCATTTGACACTGGTGCTGCGGACGTGCAATAAACGGGACGAATGTTCTCCTGGAAGAAAACGCTTTCCGTCGCCCTCCCGACCGCCGCTTTGTCGCTCGCGATGCTGGTTTACGGAGCCGACACAGGAACTCCCGCAAAGAAGGAATCTCCTGTTGATCTCACGCTTAGCACGCTGGATAGCAAGAAGGTTCACCTGAAGGACTTACGTGGCGAGCCCGTGGTGCTTAACCTCTGGGCGACGTGGTGTGGCCCCTGCCGCGAAGAAATGCCTATGATGGTGGAAGCCGAAAAGCTGTGGGGTCAGAAGGGCGTTGCCTTCATCGCCGCATCGCTCGACGACGGTAAGACGAAAAAGAACATTCCGGCCTTCGTGAACGAGTTTCACGTCACCTTTCCCATTTGGACCGGAGCCACCGGTGACGATCTGGCTAAGCTCCGGCTGGGCGAGGCTGTTCCGGACACGGCTTTTCTGGATGCTGAAGGCATTGTGTTCGCCCGGGTACTGGGCGAAATCCGACGGCCTGAGCTGGACGAGCGCTTAACCTGGGTCACGGGTGACCGCACTGCGCCGGCGCCAACCGCCCGCGTTGTCCACCTAGACAAATAGAACCTCCTGGTTGTTCGCCTCCATAACCACTAGTACATTCCGGTTATTGCCCGCCTTGCCCGTCCTCCGTACCATGGAGCAATCTGAGGGAGTTTTCCGGTCCATGACATCCGCGCGTGCTGTAGTATTTCGATTTCTCGCGATAGTAGTCGCTGCGGTTGCAGCAGTTTCGATGGCGCAAGCGCAGGGCTGCGTAGTGGCACGCTCCAACGGCGAAACCGGCGGGCCTGAAAGTGAAGGCGGATATCTGACGCCCGGCGAATTTGATTTCAACATCGGCTACCGGCATCAGTTTTCGTTCGTACACTACATTGGCGAAGCTCCCGAACTCAACGCGCAGGGTCTGACCCGTGTTCAGCTCGGCACTCAGGTGGAGAACAAAGTCAATCTTGAGAACGTCAGCCTGACGTACCAATTAACGTCACGCTTCAGCGTCACTGCCAACATCCCCGTTCTCTCAGCAAGCCGGCATAGCAACAACACGGATACTTTCCAGTTATCGGACGGGATTGGAGACACTTCGTTCCTGGTGTCAGGGTGGTTATGGAATCCACATGAGAACAGGAAGGGCAACGTTCAAATTGGGTTCGGAATGCAATTGCCTACGGGAAACGACGATGTCATCACCAATCTCAACGGCAAGCCGACTGTCAACGATTACTCGATCCAGCCGGGCAGTGGTGGTTACGGCATCATCATGCAGTGGGCCGCTTTTAAGAATCTTCCTTTTGCGCAGGCCTATTTCAACGGGAGCTATCTCGCCACGCCTCAGAATACGAATGGCGTTTTGCGCAGCGCGACGGCGGCGAACCAGCCATTGACGGAATACAATTCCATTTCCGACCAGTATTTGCTGGAAGCTGGATTTGCGGTGCCCGTGAAGAAGGTATCGGGCCTGACGCTGACGTTCGGCCCACGCTTCGAGGGTGTACCTGCCAATGACCTCATCGGTACGAGCCTCGGGTTCCGCCGACCCGGCTTCGCACTCTCGATTGAGCCGGGTTTCCAATACTATCGGCACGGAAACGTGTTTTCATTCTCCATCGCGAAGGCCATGTATCGCGACCGCACACGAAGCGTGCCGGACGACATACTGGGCACGCACGGCGATGCCGCATTCGCGAACTATGTCTGGCTGGCGAGCTATTCGTTCCGGTTCGATCCTTTCCACCGGAACCATTCGGCCGCGACTCCCCACCAGTAGGGCGGGCTTCATCAGGAAATCACGCCCTTCCGGACTGCATACAGGATCAATTCGGCGACGCTGTGCAGGTTGAGTTTCTCCTGCAAGTTCCGCCGGTGAGTCTCAGCGGTGAACAAACTCAGATTCAGCAGGGCAGCAATGTCCTTGTTCGATTTGCCCTCCGCGAGCAATTGCAGGATTTCGCGCTCTCGCGGAGTCAGCAGTTCGTAACTGTCGGTGACGCCACGCGCACGCATTTCGCGCACGTAATCCTCCACCAGCATCCGGCTGATCTCCGCACTGAAGAACGCACGCCCCTGGCTCACGGCACGTATGGCATCGATCAGGTCGCCTTCGGCAGAACTCTTCACCAAATACCCCTTGGCGCCTGCATCCAGCGCCCGCAACACGTAGCCTTCGTCGGAATGCATGCTAAGCATCACGATCGACGTCGCTGGCAACGCCTCGCAAATGCGCTTCGCGGCTTCCGTACCGCTCAGATGGGGCATGGATACATCCAGAACTACGACGTCCGGCTTCTGTGCCAGGGCTAACTCTACTGCCTTATGCCCGTCAGACGCTTCCGCAACAACCAGGAACTCAGGTTGGCTTTCGAGCAGCATACGCAGGCCGCGCCGCATCACGTTATGATCGTCTGCCAGCAAGATGCGGATCTGCTTCATGCGATCGGCAACTCCACTAAGATTGTCGTGCCGGTCATCCCCGTTCGTGATTCCACGCGCATCCGGCCGCCCAGATGCGTCACTCGTTCTTCCATTCCGATCAGCCCCAGCCCTTTCGACTGCGTTATGTCGAACCCCTTGCCATCGTCCGCAATCGACAGCGACAGCATGCCCGGCATCTGCCGCAGCCCAACCCGCACCGTCGCTGCCCGCGAATGCCGGGAACAGTTGTGCAGTGCCTCCTGCACCACACGATAGATGCAGGTTTTGCAGGCATCCGACAGATCGTCAGGAACGGAATTCGTTTCCACACTGACGTCCATCCCTGACATCTTCGAAACCTCCCGCGCCTGCCAGCGCAGAGCCGCCACAAGGCCCAGATCGTCCAGCATGGATGGCCGCAGCAGCAGCGCCATGTTGCGAATGCCGCGCACCGTATTCTCCACCAACCCACGAACCACTTCAATCCGGGTCTGTGAATCATGAGGCTTGTTAGCTTCGAGCCCTACGGAAAGATTCCGCAACTCTACCAGCGCCGCCGAAAGCGCCTGTCCAACTTCGTCATGCAGTTCCCGCGAAAGCACGCGCCGTTCTGATTCCTGCACCTCCACAAGTCGCGCCGATAGATTGGTTAACTGCTCACGGGCTTCCGCAACCTCCTGGTACCTCAACTGGGCGTGATCCTCCAGTTTCAGAATCTTCCGCGTGCTGAACAGCGCCATGCCGATCCCCAGCAGCAGCGTCGCTGCCAAACTGACGGTCAGGCGCGTCTGGAACTGCACCAAAAGGGCCACCACGCGCGCGTTCCCGGCGTTCAGTTGCTGCTCATTGATATCGGCGATACGGTCGGCCAAATCGAGCATGGCAGTCCGCCGCGGAAAAACGGCATCGCGCAGAAAAGGGTACCCGTCCTGATGCCGCCGCTCAGCGCTCCAACTGAGGATTGGATCGATGACTTTCCAGTAGGAGGCCAACTCCACCTTCAATTCCGTCGAATCCACCTGACGGCTATACGATTCGAGCGAAGCGTCCATCTCCCGGCGAACCTGCTCAAGACTGGCGCGATAACCTTCCGCCAGCGCCGGATCCGGATCCAGCAAGTAGTCGCGAACATACGTCCCGGAAAGATAAAGCTTCGACCGGACATCGTTCAGCAAGTGATTCCGCAACAGAAACTGGGTGCGGATCTGGTCGTCTTCCACGCGGATCTCGCGGAGTACCCGCAGGGCATCCACACCGGCCAAAGCGACGATAATCAGCAACCCGCCAAACCCAGCGGCGAGCGTGATGCGACTGCCGGGCAATAGCCGCTCAAACCGTTCTTTTGTCACGCCGGGCATCTCTAAGACAACTCTACCGCCGCTTGGAATTTAAACAGGGGAATGAAGAGTCTCGTGTTATTCCTGCCGGTTAGGCGACCGCAAACCAACGGAATAAAGTACCAGAACGTATAGGCTCCCGGCCCGATTGCGTCCAGAATGCTCCTATCGAAAATTTGATAAAAGTGCTTTCAGGACCAGATAGTTGGATAAATGGAGGAATTAGATATTGAAGGCCTTACTATTTGGTCTGGCGAGCCCATTGCCCGTACTCATTGCCGGAAGCACCGCGCACGCGGATTACATCGGCTACAGTGGCTTCGAAGAAACCTATAGCATCACTTCGAGCGGAACTTACGACATTACGGTGGCTGGCGCGCAGGGTGGCACTGGCTCCGGCACCATCGGAGGAGGCGGGGCGATTATTGACGCCAACGTTTACCTGACGGCTGGTACACAACTGGATATGGTTCCTGGGGGGCCAGGGCCTGACGGGAGACTTTGGAAGCGTTTGGGCGGGCGGCGGTGGTGGCGGTACTTTCGTATGGAT
>CAIKAS010000278.1 GCA_903825445.1 uncultured Acidobacteriia bacterium | reverse complement strand
GGTGGCGGTCGTGGTGGCGGAGGGGCTGCCGCGGATGGCCCTCCGGGTCCCCTGGCAATCACTGCGACAGTGACGCTCGCCGACGGTTCGAAAGTCGAAGGAACGCCCGTTCGCGTGACCGACTTCGAAGTTGTCCTGCGGCTCGCCGACGGCACGCAGAAAACATGGCCGCGTGAAGATGGCATCCCCAGCGTGGAGAACCACGATCCCCTCGCAAAGCACCTTGAGATTCTGAAAACGATGACGGATCAGCGGATGCACGATCTCACCGCTTATCTTGCAACCTTGAAATAACGGAGCCCGTAAAATGAGGACTTTTCCATCGCTTCTTCGTGCGCTTCTTCTGGCGGCGGCCGCCTTTGCCGGGCTTGCGCATTCCCAGGCTCTGACGCAGGCCGATATTCAGAAACCGAAAGCTGACAGTTGGCCCACCTTTAACGGCGATTATTCGGGCCGCCGCTACAGCCCTCTCAAGGAAATTAACGCCACCAACGTCAAGACACTTACCCTCGAATGGTCGGCCAAAATCGGCGCCGGGACGCCTCCCACGTTTACAGGTGGTCCGGGAGAACTGCCGCAGGGTGGTGGCGGTGGACAAGTCGCCCCCCGCGGTACGCCGCTGCTCGTCAATGGCGTTCTCTATGCCGTCGTGCCCAATGCCGTTTACGCGGTCGATGCGCACGACGGCCATGAGATCTGGCACTATGTCTGGAAAGGCCTGCCGGCCTTCCAGCTTGGCAATCGCGGTGCCGGTATCTACGGCAACTGGCTCTATTTTGAAACTCCCGACTGTCATCTGATTTCGCTCGACGTAAAAACCGGCAAGGAACGCTGGAACCAGGTTATCGCCGACGTCAAGCAGGATCATTTCTGCTCTTTCCCGCCGACCATTATTCGCAACCACGTGATCGCCGGCGTCGGTGGCGACTTCCTCGATATGGCGAATTACGTGGAATCGCGCGATCCGGAAACCGGTGATCTGCAGTGGCGGTTCTTCACCACAGCCCACAAAGGGGATCCCGGCGCCAACACGTGGCCGAGCGAGGCAGCTGCCGCGCATGGTGGCGGCGGCGTGTGGACAGCGCCGACCTACGATCCCGAACTCAATCTGTTGTATGTCGGCACGGGTAACGTGGAGCCGACCATGGTGGGTGTCAGCCGTCCGGGCGACAACCTTTATACCTGCTCAGTCGTAGCCATTAATCCGGACACAGGTAAGCGCGTTTGGTATTTCCAATATTCTCCGCACGACACTCACGATTGGGATGCATCGCAGATTCCGGTATTGATCGACGGCACCATCAACGGACAGCCCAGAAAGCTCTTGGCCCAAGCCTATCGTGGAGGGCTTTTCTTTGTGCTCGACCGAACTAACGGCAAAAACATCCTGACCAAACCGTTCGTCGAGAGCGTCAACTGGTTCACCGGGATCGCTCCCAACGGCCAACCGATACCCGACAAGACGAAGGAGCCTTCGGCGGCTGGTACGTTGACTTCGCCTCCGTCCGGCGGCGCCACGGGCTATCCCAGCCCGGCCTTCAATCCGGACACCGGACTTTTCTACGTCGGCACCTCCCAGAGCTACGCGGTCTTTTATCGGAGCGACAACGATCCGCAACCGGAGGGCTACGGCGCACAGGAGCATAGCGTGGCAAATCTGGGAAATTCACTGCGTGCGCTCGACTATAAGACGGGGAACATCGTCTGGACCCATCCGATGGCCGCTGGGGCGCAGAACCTGATGACGACTGCGGGCGGCTTGCTGTTCGGTGGCGACGGATACGGAAACTTCATCGCCTTCGACGCGAAAACGGGCAAAGCGCTCTGGCACCAGCCGAACGCAGCTCCGGGCAATCCGCCAATCACATTTGAGCTCGACGGGCGTCAGCACGTTCTCATCGCTTCGGGCGGGAACTTTATGAGCTTCGCCCTCCCGGCTTCGGGTGCGACTAAGTAGTAGTCACAGCTTTCGAAAATAAACTTCATTTCTCCCGCAGGCGCTTGAAACCAAACGGCTGCCGACGGGTGATCCGCGCAGAGGTGAGCCTTTTCGCCGGGCTTTTCAACGATCTACGTGCTACTTTTTAGTCGGATCTGCTTCGCGTGAAGTTTCTCGCGACTGGTCCCTGACGCGTTGTCAGAGGCCGTCCCTACCGACGCAGACGACGATACCCAGTTGGGCCGCGCGGTCAGCCGTTGCAACAGGTGTCTTCGTGGTCGAGGGCTCCGGCCGTATGCTCTTTGACAACTGAATCTCCAGGGCGTCGGTTGCTCGCCAGGAGTGCGTATCTTCACGTAAGGTTTAGCCTGTAAAGTATTGACAGGAAAACCACTTATTTGTTGGTATCTCACTCAATTGGGTTCGTTCCGTCAAATTGCAAAATGAGCGCAGGGGCGGTCAAGACCGTCTCGAACAAGGCCGGACCACCCTTCACTTTACCGGGCCGATGCGTGTGGTCGATATCGCGATATCGTCGTAGTAAACATCCATGGCCGGCGTCGGATTCTGCCACGCGCGCATCCCGAAACCCCATTCCTGGTAGCCTCCGGTAAGGTTGGAATTCTTACCATCCACCTTCGGCCAAGTGAACTTTACGGTATCTACTTTTTCGCCGTTCATAGTGTTCATGACCCGTTCGCCATCTACCCACAAGGTGATGGACGTGGGATTGTCGTTGAACTCCCATTCGAGCAGGAACCATTTATCATACGGCGGCGTGACCTCGCTGCGATAGGTCACTTCGCCGCGCCCCTGTCCGGCCAGTGATTTATTCTCCTGATAGGAGGGCATCCACTTGGCTTGCGATGTTCCGATTTCCTGGAACTTCGAAAGCGGCCAGCCTGGTTCACCTGTAAAGATGAGCGGATTGTGGCTGGTGGCGAGTGTCGGAGTGATCTTCATGTATGCACGGCCGAAGTAGTGCGTCCGGACGGAATCGGGCAGATGCGTGGCGACGATGAAGGCGAAGGCGCCCCGTTCCATGTCCGGATAGTGGATGTGGAGCGCATATTTGCCGTGTGCCCCATCCACCTGTTCCACGCCGATGGTGGGCGCGCCCTGCTTGCGGAGATCCCAAACGGCAGGGTCAATCTTGCCGGACTCAAAGTCTTCTGTGAGGACCGGTTTCTGTGCGTAAAGGCCGGCGGCACTGGCTACCAGAGCCGCGAGCATAACCGAGGTGCGAAGGATGGTTCTGAATTGCATTGAAGAAGTCTATCACTTCAACGCAGCCTAATGCGTCATCGCATAAGTGACATAGTTGATCCCGATCCTCATGCCCAACTGCGTGAATTCCACCGGATACTCCGGATTGTCCGCATGCTCCCAGGAATCGCCCAGGTCCATGTCGTGGCAGATGGCCACCATCAGCCGGCCGTGATCGTCGTAGATGCCGCGCCAGTGCGGATCGTAGCCGTCTTTCTCATACCTTCGATGGGAATAGACGAACTGCAAACCCGGCACCTGGAACTTGTCGTCCAGATCGAAGATCACGTGGAAGATCTGATCGTCGTTGGCAATGTTCACGATGGGGCGATTGGGAAACACCTTGTTCATCACGGCAGTGAATCCCGCCCACTCCTGCGTGCCATGGAAATCGTCGCACATGAAGAAGCCGCCACGCATCAGGTACTCGCGGAATTTCGCAATTTGCGGATCGGTCAGATTCCAGTAGCCAACTTCGACCGCGTATAGCCATGGATAGTTGAACACGTCGTCGTCGTCCAGATCGATGGGCTGTTCCACTGAACGGGTCTTTATTCTTGTGAGCCGGGCGAGTTCTGCCGACAGATGACGGTCCGAAACAGGGTAGTCGATTGTCCAGTTAGCGTTGCCATGCTTCCAGTCCGGATTGCCACGGAAACCGAAACCGGGCACCGCCGGGTACATAAGACGTGCGAAGACCCACTCCGATTTCTCCAGGTAATCTGGCGGCAGCGGATCGTTCTCGTGTTCGATGCCGGGATATTGCCGAAACGGCATTTGCAGCGCCGACGCGGTGCCGATTACGATCAGCAGGGCTGCCAGCAATACCGGTATCAAACGGCGGCGTGACATGGAATGGGCTACTTGCTCACAACCGAGCGTGCTTCGGCAATTCGGGCGTTCAGAAGAGGCTCAAAAGTATCGGTATTGAAGCCCGTCATACGGCTCTGAATCCGGCCCTGCGGGTCGATCACGAGAATGGTAGGCAATGAAGTCACATTGAGCAAGCCCGAAAGGCCCGCTTCCAGATAGACGCGCTGCTCCCACTTTTGTTGCGCCATGAACGGCACGACCAGCGAATGGTCGTCGTCGGCGTTGAGAGACAGGAAAACTACGTCGGGCGAATCCGCGTATTTCAGTTTCGCGTGCTCGATCAACGGATGCTGCGCGATGCACGGCTGACACCAGGTGGCCCAGAAATCGATTACGAGGGTTTTGCCTCGCAGTTTCGCCATCTCTAATCGGCCATCTCCGGATGCCGCCGCGCCGACGGCAGGCAATACAAACTCGAAGGTGTCGGAGAGATTGTAATTCGGATCCATGGCCTTGTAGCGCGCGACCCGATCCTTTAGCGCCTGGGCCGAGCGGTCCCACGCCGATTGGAAGACTTCCGCGAGACCCTGCGTCGAGCCGTGGGTCCTCACGTAGAGATCCGAAGCGGTTTTGCGATCGCGATCCCGGTCCGCCCACGGCGAACGCGCGTCATCGATTGTTACCGCCTCGGCGTAGTGCCCTATGGCCTCGTCTTCGCGTTTTAGTTTGACCAGCCAACGGGCCATTTCGTGCGCAGCTTCGGCGGTCGGCATCGCCTTCCACGAGCGTTGAGCGCTCTCGACGGCGCCTTCAAAATTGCCGAGATTTCCAGTGGCGCGGGCTTGCAGAACAGTTGCCCGAGCCAAAGCCCGGTCGGCCAGATCCGCCCATTGGGCTGCCGTGGCGTGGCCTTCCGCGGGGCGCGCCCGCAAATCCGCCACACTCGCCAGATATCGCGCGACATAGGCAATCGCCTTCTTCGCTGATTCGGGGTCGTCAGAAGCGAGTAGCGCACGGATCACATGATCGAGAATCTCCGGCTCACTACTCGGTTTGCCGACCAACAGCCGTTCGCCGTAAAGGACGATACGTGCCTGGTCATTCGAATCTGTGGCCGTCTTGTACAGAGCCGCTTCAATATCGGCCCGCCGCGCACTGTTGGGATATTTTCGCAAATGCTGTTCCAGAGCCCGGGTCAGATCCACGGAACTTCCATTGGCCTCTTGTACCGCCTGGTTGAGCTCGGCTTGTTCAACGGCAGGATTCGCAGGATAGAGGTTGAGGATTCCCGGAGTCTGTGCGGCAAGCATCAACGGAACTAAGAACAGGACGGGACGAATCATGAGCGATTTCATTGGCCTGCCGCCGTTGAGGGAAGCGCACGAATCTCGGCGGCAAATGCCGCGGCGCGTTCGCGGGCCATATGCAGATAGCTTTCGTTCTTGATGACGCGGTCCAGCAACGGCAGAAACTGTTGCGGCGCGATCAGGCGCTTTTGATCTCGTGTTGCCTCTACCAAAATCAGCGCATTCTGCACACCCAATTTGTCGTACTTGACCGTGCGTTCCAGCTCGATGAAACATCGTTCGGATTCGGCGATTCGTTCAAACCAGTCGAGCAACGCAAGTGCATTCGGGTCTGCCGAGTAATTGAACTGAACCTGATGCGGCTGCCTGGCCTCGGCTTCTGGCCAGCCCTCATACCGGAATGTCTTCTTGCCCATGAAGGCAACTTTGAGGGGCGATTCCAGCGGGTGTGCGAAGTGATCGAGCTTATCGGCCAGTCCGAAAATCGCGTCGCTGTCGGCCTGCGAAACCTGAATCGTGATCGGGTTGTTGTCGTCGACGGCTTCTTTGTACACGATGGTGCCGTTCTTCTCAATCGATATTTCAACGTAGGCGGGCGTGCTGCCAGGGAAGTCCTTCGTGAAGACTAATCTCGGTTCCGCCGCCGTCAGACCCAAGGCAACGGCAAAAAGGGCGAATAGTAAACGCTTCACGCGCGCGCCTCCATTTGGGCTACGAACGCATGCGTGGCATGGCAGATCGCGATTGCGAGGGCGTCGCATGCGTCTTCCGAGGCAATTGGAGCGGAAAGGCGGAGCAGGGAACCGACCATCTGTTGAACCTGAGACTTTTCGGCTCGACCGTATCCAACCACGCTTTTTTTGACTTCAAGCGGAGAGTATTCTGCCACTTTCACGGTGGCCTCAGCAACTACCAGCATGGCGACGCCGCGGACGTGGGAAAGTTTGAGTGCGCTCTTGGCATTCACGGCGAAGAAAACCTCTTCGATTGCGGCCGAATCCGGGTTGTGTTCCGAGAGTAAGCGACGAAGCTCGGCGGCGATGTGCAGCAACCGCAGTTCCAGAGGGTCGCGCGCCGATGACGTAATGCATCCCGCAGCCACCATCCGATGGGTACGTCCGTCGCTGTCGATCACGCCGTAGCCGGTTCTTTCGGTGCCGCAGTCAATTCCGAATACCCGCATCGCGGCTGGTCCTTTATCTCCGGTTTACTGCCGGCGCCCCTTAACCTTCGACGTCTTCTTCGCTGGAATCGAAGTTGGAGTAGACATTCTGCACGTCGTCGTGATCTTCGAGCACGTCGAGCAGCCGAATCATGCCGGCTGCGTTCTTGCCTTCCAGTTCCATCAAATTCTTCGGGATCATGCCGACTTCAGCCGCTACGGTTTCAAGACCGGCCTTCTGAATTGCGGCCAGCACGGCATCGTGACTGTTCGGTTCGGACAAGACTTCCCAGGAATCGCCGCCATCTTTGATGTCCTCCGCGCCTGCTTCGAGCGCCAGGGTCATGATGGCGTCTTCGCCGATCTTTTCCTTCTCCACGACGATCTGGCTCTTGCGCTCAAACATCCAGGACACGCTGCCCTGTTCGCCGAGGTTGCCGCCCTGCTTGGAAAATGCGTGACGGATGTCGCTCACGGTTCGGTTACGGTTATCGGTCGCGACCATCACTAATACTGCCGCGCCGCCCGGTCCATAGCCCTCGAACATGACTTCATCGATCTGGCCGCCTTCAAGTTCGCCAGTGCCGCGCATGATGGCTTTCTTGATATTGTCCGCAGGCATCGAGACGTTTTTCGCCGCCAGAATTGCCGTGCGCAGACGGGGATTGCCGTCCGGATCGCCGCCATTGCGTGCGGCGATGGTGATTTCTTTAATGAGGCGCGTGAAGATTTTTCCGCGCTTCGCGTCTGTGGCAGCCTTCTTGTGCTTGATGGTTGCCCATTTTGAGTGGCCTGACATGTTGAGAGAACTCCGTCTGTGTGCGACAGGCACACCGATAGTGCGCCTCGCTGTCGCTTAGAAACAATCAGGATACCAGATTGCCAGGATGCTGGACGCGCACCAGGAGCGCTGACTCCCAGTGGAAGGCGACTTTGGCCTTTGGTACGACCATTTCCCCATGTAAACATTGCACTTATTCTCTTCAAGGCACTATATTTTCCACGACTCCGGCAATATAATAGTCATTCCCGTGAGCGCACGGTAAAGGAACATTTTCAATACACATGTTGACTCAAGCCCAGGTCCACGACGCCATCGGCGACGGGGCCGGCATCCTCAGGCTGGAACCGAACTGGGTCCCGCGGTCGTTTATGATCCCGGGACGGCGGCTTAAGCTCCATCCCGAAGACCTCTACGCTTACGGTGCGCACCGGGGAGGCATCAATGAACGTTGGTTCGCCTCCGTGACGCGCGCGGCGAACGGACCTGACACCACGGAATTTGAAGGTCTCAGCTTTGTCCGGCACGCCAACGGTTCACGCTTCTTGTTTAAAGAGGCCGTCGAGGTTGCGGGCGATCAACTGCTGGGTTCGGCCATGGCGCGCGAAGGTGGCTGGAATCTGCTCTGTAAGTTCTTCGATAACATGGGGCCTATTCCTCATCACATGCACCAGAGCGATGAGTTTGCGAAACTCGTTGGTCAAAAGGGCAAACCGGAAGCTTATTACTTCCCGCGGCAGTACAACCAGATCGAGAACAACTTCCCCTACACGTTCATGGGTCTGGAGCCGGGCACCACAAAGGACGATGTTCGGCAGTGCCTGGCCAACTGGAACAAGGGGGACAACGGCATCGTCAACCATTCCCGTGCATACCGCTTGATTCCGGGGGAAGGCTGGCAAATCGATCCGGGCGTGCTGCATGCTCCTGGCTCGCTGGTCACCTATGAACCGCAGGTGGCGAGCGACGTGTTCGCTATGTTTCAGTCTCTCGTTGAGGGTCGTGTAGTCGACTGGAGCCTCATGACGAAGGACGTGCTGCCCGAGTATCACGGTGATCTTGATTACCTCACTGGCATGCTGGATTGGGACGCCAACGTCAATGAGCGGTTCGGGGAAGCTAACAAGTGTTCGCCAAAACCTGTTCGCGGTGTCAAGGAAATGCAGGACGCCGGCTATCGAGAGAACTGGATTACGTACGGCACTGGTCACTACTCCGCCAAGGAACTTACGGTATACCCGGGTCGTGCGGTCACGCTGCGGGACGCCGATGCGTATGGCATCATCGTCACGCAGGGCATAGGCAAGTTTGGTATTTATGACGTCTTCACGCCGTCGATGATTCGCTTCGGCGAGATGACGCAGGATGAATTGTTTGTGACTGCCGGCGCGGCAATGGCCGGCGTGCGGGTGGTCAACACCAGCGATTCCGAGCCGTTGGTGATCCTCAAGCACTTTGGACCCGGTAACCCCGACGCAGAACCGCTGCGAAGGAAGAAGTAAGTATCAGATAATGTTCCACGGAGAATACAAATGAGCACACAGAACCTGCACAAATATCCCGCGATCCATAACGCGATGTGGCCTGGCCTTGTCGGGAAGGGCGGCGATGGCCCCGGCGCAGAGCCACCAATCGACCTCGAAACTATGCTCGACCTCACCGCGAACGCGGAAGTGGACGGCATTAAGTTCGACGGTGTCGACATCTTCCTTTCGCTTCCGCACACCGATATAGATGCAAGCGACGACGATTTGAAGAAGCTGCGTGATTCTGTCTCGAAGCGCAATCTTTTAATCGGTTCGCTGGTGGCGCCGGTCTGGCCTCCCACCGGCGGTGGTTCGGCCATGGGTACCGAAGCCGAGCGCAAGGCCTTCATCGGCCAGGTTCGTAAAGCCTGTGCGATCGGGAAGAAACTCAACGAGCTTGGAGTGCGCAAGTACGGCGTCGTGCGCATCGATTCCGCTTGTAGCCCCGCCGATTGGGCAGCCGATCCGGTTGGCAACACCAAGAAGATCGCGGCGACTTTCCGCGAAGCTGCCGACGTGGCCGAAGGCTATGGCGAACGCCTCGCTGCCGAGGGAGAGATTTGCTGGGGTGGCATGCACAGCTGGAAGTACATTGCCGAATTGATGGAAGAGACGGGTCGCCCGAAGACCGTGGGGATTCAGGCCGACATGGCGCACCTCTCGCTCTACACGCTCGGCTACAACGCGCCGGAACACCGCATCCTGCCCGAAGGTTACGACTGGAAAGATATCTCCATCTTCGAAGACGCTATCCGGACGATGGCGAAGGTACTCCGCCCATGGATCAAAGACTTCCACGTCGCGCAGAATGACGCGACGGTGAAAGGCCAGGGCTCGCACGACAAGACCGGACGCCATTGCCTTCCGAACGACCCGAATGGCAAGATCAACGTGCCGAAGGTGGCAGGCATTTGGCTGCGTGACGACAACGGCGTGTTGACGAAGTCCACCGAGCACATATGCTGGGACGGCTGCATGTTCCCGAACCCGGTGATGAGTTCGCCATCCACCTGGAACGATGTTCTGGCGACAATGATTTCCGTCCGCAACGCCCATGGTTGGGACTAACTCAGGTATAAACTCAAATGGCAAAAAAACATCTCAACATCGGACTGATTGGCTACGGCTTCATGGGCCGTACCCACTCCAACGCATACCGGCAGGCACCGGTTTTCTTCGACGTTCCTTATACGCTCGGCCTCAAGGCTGTTTGCGCGCGCAACCCGGAGCGCGCCAAGGCATTCGCGGCCAACTGGGGCTACGAATCGATTGAATCGGACTGGCGCAAGTTGATCGACCGCAAAGACATCGACATCATCGACATCGCCAGCCCGAACGACACGCACCACGATATCGCCATTGCAGCGGCCAAAGCAGGCAAGATGGTGCTCTGCGAAAAGCCGCTCGGACGCAACGCAGCTGAAGCGAAGGAGATGGTGGATGCGGTTGAAGCGGCGAAGGTCTCGAACATGGTTTGGTACAACTACCGGCGCGTCCCGGCAGTGGTTCTGCTCAAACACCTGATCGACGAAGGCCGCCTCGGCCGCATCTTCCACTACCGCACTAAATTCCTGCAGGACTGGACTATTTCGCAGGATCTGCCGCAGGGCGGGGAAGGCCTCTGGCGTCTGGATGCCTCGGTTGCCGGATCGGGAGTCACGGGCGATCTGCTGGCCCACAACATCGACACGGCGCTTTGGCTCAACGGTGGCATCAATGAAGTGGTTGCGATGACCGAGACATTTATAAAGGCGCGCAAGCACAACCTCACCGGGGAAGTGACGCCAGTAAATATCGACGACGCCAGCCTGTTCCTGTGCCGCTTTGCTAATGGTTCTCTAGCCTCCTTTGAAGCGACTCGTTACGCGCGCGGACACAAGGCGCTCTACACGCTGGAAATCAACGGCGAAAAGGCTTCGGCTATTTGGGATCTGCACGATCTACATCGCCTGCAGTGGTTTGATCACACGGATGAAGGCCGCCTGCGAGGCTGGCGCAGCATTCACATCACGGATAGCGACCATCCGTATATGAAGAACTGGTGGGTTCCGGGCCTGCAGATTGGCTACGAACACACCTTCACGCATCAGGTCGCGGACTTTCTTAAAGCGTTGGGCGAAGGCACAGAGGCAGCACCGACCTTCCGCGACGGGCTTGCCGCGGACTACGTTACGGACGCAGTTCTGGCCTCCGCAAAATCGCGCCAGTGGGAACAAGTTGCAGGTTAAAGGAAAAGAGAAAATGAAACTTCAGAAAGTTACAAAAACAGCAGCGTTCACCGCTGCGCTTTCAGCGGCCGCAGTTCTGGCGTTCTTCGTGGTGCCTGCTTCATCGCAGCCGCCTGCGGGAGCGCCGGGTGGTTCCGGTCGCGGCGGACGCGGCGGTGGTGGCGGTTTCACCCACGCAGCAAAGGAAGACTTCAACGACCATGACGGGTTCACGTCGTTGTTCGATGGCAAGACGCTGAACGGCTGGGATGGAGATCCGAAGCTGTGGTCGGTTAAGGACGCGTCGATTTACATCAACCCGACGTGCGAACATCCGACTGGCACTGTCTACATCGTGTGGCAGGGTGGGGAAGTCGGCGACTTCGATCTGAAGCTGGAGATGAAGGGAACCGGCTCGATCAACAGCGGTGTTCAGTACCGCAGCTGGATCACCGGTGAACCGGGTTCTCCCGCGCCTCCGGCAGGCCGTGGCCCCGGCGGACCTGGCGGAGCGCCTGGCGGAAGTGGCCGTGGCCCCGGCGGCGGTTCGGGCGGTTTTGGCGGCGGACGTGGACAGGCCGGCCCCTGCCCCAGTGGCCAGCCTCGCGGAACGGCTCCGGATCGTGCAAGCCAGGCGAAATGGGATATGGGCGGTTATCAGTATGATTTTGATAACAACGGCCAGTACCCCGGCCAGCTGTATGAACAGTCGACTGGTCGCGGCATCATCACCTGGATGGGTGAAGTAGTAGAGACCCGTGAAGGCAAGCCGAAGCAGCTCCTGGCCACGCTGGCCGATCAGGCTACGGTGAAATCCTGGTTCAACAAGGACGACTGGAATACCGAGGAGATCATTGCGGCGGGTAATACACTCACGCACATTCTGAATGGTCACCTGATGACCGTGACGATCGATAACGAAAAGTCCCGCGCACGAGCAAAGGGCAGGATCGGCATCGAAGTGGAAAGCACTGGCGAAGTCTTCGTCAAGAATATCTGGCTGAAGAAGAATTAATTTCGGTTAAGTAAGGGAAACGCCCTCGTCAGGCTGTGGGCCGGACGGGGGCGTTTTTGCGTCAGTTGCCGGAGGGATGCTCCAGGTGATCAATGATAAGGAATTGGCTCGGACCTTTCTGCGACGTAAGCTTGAGGCCGAGTTGCTCCTTCAAAGCCTGATCGAAAGTCGGGCCGTCTGGATCGGGTTGAAAATCGGGTCCAAGCGGGAGCCTTGTCG
>CAIKAS010000277.1 GCA_903825445.1 uncultured Acidobacteriia bacterium | reverse complement strand
GTAGTTCCTTGACGTAAGGCACCACAGCACGGCATGGATCGGAGTAGTCGACTGGAAAAAGTATCTTTTGAAAAGGCAACATACTACGGTTGGATTAGCAGGTTCACAGCCAAAGGCGAACGGATGTTCCTGTGCGCTGCGCCTCATGATATTGCTCACGCGGCGCTCATTCTGGGGTGCGCTGTGTGGGAAATTGCGTTATTTCGCGCAAGGGCGCTGGCGTCTGAGGCATCGAGAAGCGAGTGCTGCGGCTTTCCGATTGGATCTCCGAATGCTCCCAGCCTGAACGAGGCGAATGAGTGAATCGCGGATTTCTCTTGATGTTATTGGGTATTTCATGGGCAACGCCTGCATCCGCGGCGTCTGATAACGGCAATTGCGAGACGGCTCTGTGCCGTTTGGTGACGTCCGGTCGACAGGCCAGCCTTGCGTGGCCCGACTTTTCCGATTACACCGAACGAATCCGTAAGTTCTATGAGCCCTCCTCGTATGCGTTTGCGTGGACCCGCGACGGCGCTGCGACGGAACAGGCTAAGGCAATGATCGCGGCGTTCCGGCGTGCCGATGCCAAGGGCCTGCGTTCCGAAGACTACGATGCCCCGCGTTGGGACGGTCGCCTCTACGGTCTTTCCGACGGCACTCTTGCAGATTTCGATTTGGCGCTGACCGTTTCCGCCATGCGATACGTTTCCGATCTGCATTTTGGCAGAGCGAATCCCGGATTGTTTCACAAGCCGACGGATAGCGACGAAGCAATTGCTGACCTTCCGACATTTCTGCGTCAGCGTCTGGCGGAAGGGAGTGATGTGAAGGCAGCGCTCGAAGGGTTGGAACCACCGTTTCCCGGCTATCGGCGGACGCAACAAGCTTTGGAGAAATATCTTGCGCTCGCGAATCTGGGCGTACTTCCGGTCTTGCCAGGCACCGCCAAACCCGTTGAGCCGGGTGCGCCGTATCCTGCGGCGGCGCAACTTGCTGCTATTTTGCTCCGGTTTGGTGACCTGCCAGCCAACACCACGCTGTCCAACGGTTCCGCCGTTTACGATAGTCCGCTAGTCGACGCTGTGAAGCAGTTTCAGTTACGTCATGGTCTGGAGCCGGACGGTCGTCTGGGGAAAACGACGTTGGCACAACTCAATATTCCGATTAGCCGGCGCATCCTCCAATTGCAGTTGAGCATGGAACGTTGGCGCTGGGTTCCGCATAGCTTTCCGCGCCCTCCGGTAGTTGTGAACATTCCGGAGTTTCGCTTGCGCACCCTGAATTCGGCCTATCAGACGGACCTGGAAATGAACGTGGTCGTGGGCAGCGCCTACGGCGGCCACAAGACGCCCGTGTTTTCCGCGGACATGAAATATGTAGTGTTTCGCCCCTATTGGGACGTCCCTTTCAGCATCGCGCGGGCGGAAATCGCGCCAAAAATAGAGAAAGACCGGGCCTATCTGGCAAAGAACCGGTATGAACTTGTGAGCGCCGCTGGTGGGGTGGTGGGCCAGACAGACGCTACTGTCGCGCAACTGCGCAGCGGAATATTGCGTGTTCGACAAGTGCCGGGACCCGAAAATGCGCTCGGGCTTATTAAATTCCTCTTCCCGAATGAACACAACGTGTATTTGCATTCGACTCCGGCAACGGAGTTATTTGCGAAGACCCGCCGCGACTTCAGTCACGGATGTATACGTGTGGAAGATCCAGAGGGGCTGGCGGCGTGGGTTCTGCAGGCGGAAAAGCCAGAATGGACACCGGAACGCATCCACGACGCCATGAACGGCAACGATACGTTCCAGGTCACACTCTCCTCTCCGATTCCGGTGCTGATTGTTTACTCCACAGCGGTCGTCCTGGCCAGCGGTGAAGTGCATTTCCTCGACGATATTTACCAGGAAGATGCGCGCCTCGAAAAAATCATCGCGACAAGATCCCCTTCTGGCCGTTAATCTCATTTGGTCGGACCGATGACATCGGGAACGGTCTGCAGTGATAGAATCTAGTTCGATCGTCGCCAGAAACTGTCCGAATTCCGTTTTCTGGCCCGAGGGGAGTCGTCACTTCATATGAAGAAGAACGCATTTCGTTTAGCAGCTACCGTTGTACCTTTGGCCGCTATTGCTTTGAGCATTGCACTTGCGCAGAACGCGCCGGCGCCCGTCGGCAATCGCGCGCCGCTGCCGCCACTGCCCGCACCGCAATCCGTACCCAAGCCGGGTCCGGCAACCGACCAGCCTTACGCCCCACTGGCGCTTCTTCCTGGTGGAGTAGTTATTCCGCTCTATCAGCCCGGTTCGCTATTTCTGAATATGGCGCGCATAAAGGAGCCGGAGGTTTACAACATGAGCGGCGCCGTGCCCGGCCGGGTTGGCAGCGTGGTCAATATCCATAACCCCTCAATCGAATTCCACGCGGTGGAACGTGGAATCAACACCGGTGCGGTCATGATCCTCGCAGCGGGCGGCGGGCACAACACGCTCAACGTCGGCTCTGAGGCCTGTGACTTCGTTCCGTTTTTTTACAACTACGGTGTGAACACCGTGATTCTGCGGAATCGCCTCCGAACCAGCGGTTATAATCCTCAGGTTGACGCCGTCAACGACGCGCAGCAGGCAATCCGTCTGGTCCGCGCGCACGCGAAAGACTGGAACATCGACCCGAACAAGATCGGCATCATGGGCTTTTCGGCTGGCGCCGAACTCTCCGCGCCGGCCGCTGTGCTTTTCGAAGACTTCGATAAGAAGAACAACGATCCCAGCGACCCTTTGGCCGGAATTAGTTCACGGCCCGATTTCGTGGGTATCATCTATCCGGGGCCGTCGCCCTTCGCACGCGGACGCACTGCTCCGCCGATTCCCCGCAACACGCCACCGGCTTTCATCGCGGGGGCGGCATCGGGCGATCAGGGCCATGCTGTTTGGGCGCTGGATTACTTCAACGCCATGATAGCGATGAGCATTCCGAACATCGAAATCCATCTCTACGCGCAAGGTAAACATCCCGGCGACAAACTGGAAGACGGCAGCAGTATGAGCGGTGGTTTGACAGATCGCAACAACATCCCTTACGGTACCTGGCAAAACCGCATGGTGGACTGGATGCGTGATCTCGGCTTCCTGCAAAAGCCCGGTGTGCCAACTAAGGCTGCCCACGACATCGAGACTTATCTGGCAACGCCGCCGCGCGCTGCGTTCGGTGGATCTGGTCGTGGTGGACGCGGCGGGTCGGGCGGATTTGGCCGTGGTGGCTTTGGCGCTTCCGGTGTCGGCGGTCCCGCTGGTCCCGGTCGCTGAGATACCTAAATCCCGTCCAAAACGCCTCATCGGCGATACTGGTACTTAACCCCTACACATCATGCGGGAAGTCCAGTATCAGACGCCGCGCGGCATTCGCGTGTCGCGCGCCACCACTAAACTACCCTTCGCGAAGGGACTTGACCGTTTTCGCCGGGATCTCGACCGGCATCGCGGCATCTACCTTTCTTCCGGCTACGAATATCCGGGGCGCTATTCGCGCTGGGACATCGTCGCCGTCCGTCCGCCACTGGAACTCGTTAGTTTTCAACGCGAGGTCACGTTCCGCCCTCTGAACGACCGCGGTGTCGCTATCAACCGCATGTTGGCCACGGTGCTGCGCGATCATCCGCACTGGGCTGATTTCCGCGAAGAAAACGGGACA
The DNA here is from genome assembly GCA_903825445.1 of uncultured Acidobacteriia bacterium. Taxonomy (GTDB): domain Bacteria; phylum Acidobacteriota; class Terriglobia; order Bryobacterales; family Bryobacteraceae; genus BOG-234. The sequence continues at coordinate 80,972 of CAIKAS010000277.1, read as the reverse complement.
CTGCACGGCACTTTGAAGCCCATGCCCACGATCTTCCCGGAGGAAGAACGCAGCAAACAGCCCTCGGTTTTTTCCATCCTGCGTGCCCTCACCCAGGAGTTTCGCAATGCCGCCGACGACAAGCTGGCCTTCGCCGGCGCATTCGGCTACGATCTGCTGTTTCAGTTCGAGCCGATCCCCCTTCGCCTGCCCCGTAACGCGCGCAAGGATCTACAGCTATTTCTGTTCGACGACATCATCTATATGGATCGGAAGCGCGAACAGATTGAGCGCTACTCGTGGGAGTTTGACCTCGACGCTGACCCGGGACACCTCGCCGGTGCGTTGACCACACGGGGCCTTCCGCGTACCAGCGAAGCCGTTCCGCGCGCACCAAAGCGCAAGCCCGGGCCTATCACGTCAGATCATACTCAGGCCGAGTACATGGCCAACGTCGAAACCGTGCGCGAAGGTATGCGCAAGGGCGATTACTACGAAGTTGTGCTGCGTCAGACCTTCCGCACGCCTTACTCCGGCAAGGCTTCGGACCTGTTTGGCCTCATGCAGCAGGCGAATCCCAGCCCCTACGAGTTCCTCATACAGTTCGGCGAGGAGCAACTCATCGGCGCCTCCCCGGAAATGTTCGTGCGCGTCGAGGGCGATCTGGTGGAAACCTGCCCCATTGCCGGCACCGCTCGCCGCTCCGGTGACCCTCTTCAGGACGAAAAGAACATCCGCGCCCTGCTCAACTCCACGAAGGAAGAATCCGAGCTGACGATGTGCACCGACGTCGACCGTAACGACAAGAGCCGCGTTTGTCGCCCGGGCACCGTGCAGGTAGTCGGCCGCCGCCTCATCGAATCCTATGCGGGCTTGTTCCATACCGTCGATCACGTCACGGGACGTCTCGCGGCAGGTTTCGATTCGATCGATGCTTTCCTCACGCACATGTGGGCGGTTACGCTGATTGGCGCACCCAAGAAAGCCGCCGCGGTCGCTATCGAGAACGCCGAGAAGACCGCGCGCGGCTGGTATGGCGGCGCTGTCGGGATGCTCTCTTTGAATGGCGACATTAACACAGGCATCCTGATCCGGACGACCTATCTGCGCGATGGCTACGCGACCTACCCGGCCGGAGCGACCCTGCTATACGACTCCGATCCGGCTTCCGAAGAAGCGGAAACTCGTCTCAAGGCGACAGGTTTCTTCCGGTTGCTCGGTGCCAAGCCCGCGGTTCCGGCCCCGGCACCTGCGGTGGAACAACTGAAGCGGAGACTGCTGCTCGTCGACAACGACGATTGCTTCATCCATACGCTGGCGAACTATGCGCGTCAGGCCGGAGCTGAAGTCGTGACCTATCGGGCTGGCGTGCCGTTCGAGGTTCTGGATCAGGTCAAACCCGATCTGATCCTGATCTCACCCGGCCCTGGTCGGCCTGTCGATTTCGGCGTTCCGGCGCTGGTGCAACATGCGGCGGCGGCAGGCATTCCGGTTTTCGGTGTGTGTCTTGGTTTACAGGGGATTGTCGAGGCATTTGGCGGCGCACTCGGTGTGTTGCCTTATCCCGTCCACGGCAAGCCGTCGCTGGTCCGGAATTATGGCTTGGGCGTCTTCGAAGGCCTTCCCGAAGAGATCGAGGTTGGTCGATATCACTCGCTTTACGCCATCCCTGAGCATCTTCCTGAGTGTCTGGAAGTGACAGCCAAAACAGAGGACGGCGTGATTATGGGTGTGCGCCATCGCGAACTCCCCATCGAAGCCGTGCAATTCCATCCGGAGTCGATTCTGACCGCGCATGACGACACAGGTTTAAAGCTCATGCGCAACGCCCTGCGCCTGGCAAGCATCAGATAGAGTGCGGCGGGTTACAAAACGCTATCATAAATTAGGTAAACGTGGCTGCATCCTTGAAAAAACGGGTCCTGATCTTCATCCCTGCGTACCACGCTGAGACGACGATCGCCAGCGTGCTCCGCCGGATTCCGGCCAGCCTGCAGGACACGTACGACGTCGACGTTCTCATCATCGACGATTCGTCCCGCGACCTGACGTTTGCGAAAAGCCACGAAGCCGCCCAACAGGCCGGAATTCCGTTCGATGTGCGTGTGCTCTTTAATCCGGTCAATCAGGGTTACGGAGGCAATCAGAAAATCGGTTATCGCTACGCCATCGAACGCGGCTATGACTACGTGGCGCTGCTTCACGGTGACGGTCAATACGCACCCGAGTGCCTGCCCGACCTTCTTGCCGCCTTCAACGAAGGCAATCCGGCTGCCGTTTACGGCTCACGCATGCTCACCCCGACAGGGGCGCTGCGCGGAGGCATGCCGCTCTATAAGTTCGTTGGCAACAAAATTCTCACCTGGACGCAGAACCGCCTGCTGCGCTCCCACCTGAGCGAATTTCACTCCGGGTACCGGCTCTATTCCGTCGATGCACTGAAGACAGTGCCATTCGAACGCAATTCCAACGATTTCCATTTTGATACTGAGATCATCATCCAGTTGATGTTCTTCGCGAAGCGGGAAATACGCGAACTGCCTATCCCGACTTATTACGGCGATGAGATCTGTCGTGTCAACGGCATGAGTTATGCGCTCAATGTGGTTCTGTCTACCCTGAAGGCCCGCTTCCAGGAGCTAGGTATTTTCTACGACCGCCGCTACGATTGCGCGCCCGCCGCGCTGGAACACTATACCCCGAAGTTCGAATACCCCAGCACGCATTCATTCGCTTTTAACCTTGTACCCGAACATTCCCGGGTGCTCGATCTTGGCTGCGCCGGTGGTTACATGGCGGCAGCATTGAAAGAACGCAAGGGCTGTTACGTGACCGGCGTCGATGCGTGGCCGCTCGAAGGCGTCCGGCTGGACGAGTTCTATCTCCGCGATCTCAACGAAGGCCTCGACGGGCTTCCCGTCGCTGAGCAGGACATTATTCTGATGCTCGACGTGATTGAGCATCTGGCATCGCCTGAGCGTTTCCTCGATCAGTTGCACGAGAGCCTTTCGCATAATCCGAACATCCAGATCATCATCAGCACAGCCAATATCGGCTTCATTATTCCGCGGCTCATGTTGCTCATCGGGCAGTTCAACTACGGTAAGCGCGGCATTCTCGACGTGACGCACACGCGCTTGTTTACCTTTGCGTCGTTCCGCCGCTCGCTTGAACAGTGCGGCTTCGACGTGGTGGAGATGAAAGCCGTTCCCGGGCCATTCCCGCTGGCGCTCGGCGATACCTGGCTGAGCCGCCTGTTGCTGGGCATCAATCAGGTGCTGATGAAGGTATCTCGCGGCCTGTTCGGCTACCAGATTTTCGCGCGCATCAAACCTCGTCCCACGGTGGCGTACCTGCTGGACGCCGCACACGCGGAATCCGACCGTAAGGTTCGCGAACTGCAATCCGTGTCGTAAGTCATGACGCCTGCCCTGCCGCGTCGCTGGCGCATAGCCATCGTTTCGGCGGCGGCTTTCGCGTTCATTGTTAAAATCCTCCTGGCACTCGATACCTACGGCACCAACGACGTCTATGCTTGGGAGCGTTTCGCTCACTGGTCCGCCCTGTTTGGCTCGGGTCTCTACAGTATCGACCTGGCCTTCAACCACCCCCCGTCCATGATTCATGTCCTGGCAGCCATGACATGGTTCGCAAAGACAACCGGCATCTCCTTTCCCTTCTGGCTGCGTCTGCCCGCCATCCTCGCCGATACTGCCAGCCTCTGGGTCGTCTATCGACTCTTTGCGGCGCGTCTCAATGAAGTAAGCGTGAGATGGGCGCTGCTATTACTGGCAGTCTCGCCGACGCTGATCTTGGTCTCAGGCTTCCACGGGAATACCGATCCAGTTGTCATCTTCTTCCTGCTGCTCGCCGTCTATTGCATCCAGCAGAGGTCTCCGGATTGGGCCCCGGGCGCAGCCGTTGGTGCTGCGATGTGTATCAAGATTCTGCCGCTAATCGTCCTCCCGGTGTTCTTCTTCTATCTTTCCGGTCTTCGCCGTCGAGTCGTCTTTCTCGCCTCTGCGGCCGCCGTGATGATCGTCTGTTGGTCGCCATACCTCTTCCGCGACCCGCTTCCGATCTTCCACCAGGTAATTGGCTACCAAAGCATTTACGGCCATTGGGGTCTCACATGGCTCGTCTGCCAGTTGCCTTTTTTCCGCGATTCCTGGCACGATGCATTCCAGCACTACGGCGCGTATGTAGTTCTCGCCACCATCACCGTCGCGGCGTTTCTCATCAATCGCCGTTCCGATAAGCCAACTCTCTATGCCCAAACCGGCGCCGCGTTCTTCTTCTTCCTCGCTGTCGCGAACGGCTTCGGAGTGCAGTACCTGGCATGGCTGGTTCCGTGGACCATCGGCCTTGGCATCATACCGGTCGCCTTCTTCACTTTGGCAAGCGGAGCGTTCTTGTTCGTCGTTTATAACTGGTGGTCGGGCGGTTTCCCCTGGTATCTTGCCGACAGCAACTATGTGGGTGATTTCGCAGGGCACCTCGATTACCCGCTGACCTTGTGCTGGATCTCCGTCATCGTGCTGGCATGGACGGGATGGAAGAGCAGGGAAGCGGCATTTCCGACGCTGCGGACGCAGATCCTGCTGGGGATCGTCGCGATCCCTCTGATCATCTACCCCGCATGGTTGCAAGCCACCCGCACTGATGCCCGGACCTATCCGCCAGCTAACGACCACGCGGCGCTTCGGTCGATCGACGCCAGCGAATACGCGATGCTCTCGCAGGCCTATTACAAACTAGGTCGCTATACCGACGCTGTCGTAGCTGCGCGAACCGGAGTGGCGCTTGATCCATCTCTGCTTGATGCATGGAACAATCTCGCACGGGCCTGCATCAAGCTCGAACGGTGGGACGAAGCGCTGAATGCGGCGCATAACGCCGTTCGCATAGCCCCGGATGATGCCACAGCCAACGCGAGCCTCGCCGAACTCTTCAGCCGAAGGTAGCTCAGCTTCCCCGCTCGTCCATCAACATCTTGATCGACAAATCCACCATTTCATCGCGCACGAAGTATCGTTGGAACCGCAGGTAATCAGCCACCGCACTGCCCAGCACGATTGCAATCGCAACCACGGCAAACGGCCTGCGATCCGCCGCGTCCAGCCAACCGCCGACTGCGGTAATCAACCACCAGCACCCCAGTCCGGCAAGCAGGCACACGGGCCCGAAAGTGTTTCCGACGTATCGCAAATTGATCCAGTGCGGCATTGCCATTGCAATCCCGATGTATGCCACGGTGAAACCCGCCATCCACGCCATGGCACGTTCCCCATGCCGTCGCCAAAACGACAACAGTCCTGCCACAGCCGATAGCGAGGTCACCGGGGCAATGATCCAGAACGCCAGCAACATCAAATATCGCGGCCCGGACGCGTACTCCAGAGCATACGGATTCGCCGCGTTCACTTTCGGAATCGCCAGCACAATCGACACGTAATCGCCCAAACTGCCGACCTGCACTCCGAGCCAGAGCAAACTCATCCCCATCCCGACCGCCGTCGACCCAATCAGAATCGCGGCACTCGACCACTCGCGCCGCCGCGCCAGTTCCCAGAGAATCCAGACTGCACAAAGCCCGTAGGGTACCGGCATTGATTCTTTAAAAAGCAGTCCCACGCTCCCGGTCAGCGCGAACAGCGCAAACCAAATCCAGCTCTTTGATCCCCGCGTGATCTCGCACGCCATCCAGATCAGCAGTAGGCCAGCCAACTCCACGAGCGCATCTGTCCAGGTGCGCCGCGCAATCGCTAGTTCCGCCGGGAGCACGGCATAGAACATCATTCCGGCCAGCGCCGCCCACGGCGGCAGAATACGAATCCCGATCACCGCCAGCACCACCAGCGATCCGATACTCGCCGCGCACGAAATCCTCGCCCCTGCGCTCTCATCATTCCGGCTTGTCCACCGAATCAAATCCCCCACCAGTTGGATCATTCCCACTCGCGTTGGTGGCGGATAAAGCCGCGTTTCCGCATCGCTCTTGTATTCCGCCACCAGCGACCGGATTCCCGTTTGCCCCGACTGTAGCCATGTTTGCGCCTGGTACGTGTAAACCTTCTCATCTGGTGTACGCGATACTACATTGCCCAGGTTGATTACGCGCAGCATCGAAGCCACGAAAACAACCGCTATCAAGAGAATCCGCTGGCCTGACATGCCCTACCAGAATACAAGCGCGCATCCCATCCTTTCGCCGCACAAATCCAGGATGGACAATGGTGCAGACGAGATGAATTCAGCGGCGAGGCCTTTACAAACCGTCGGCAATCCACACGCCCGTTTCCACGGTCTGCGCGATTCCATGCGTATTCACCACGTGCTGCTACGCTTCAGTACAATTTCGTTGCTTTCAGCGGCAGTCGATAACCTGATTTTCTACTTCGTTTTTCGCGCCACAAGAAGCATCGCGGAGGCGCAGATCGTGGCGCGTACTATTTCCGTTGGGTTCAACTACTTCCTCGTCCACCGAGCCGTGTTCATATCGGAACAGCACCACAAGATCGCGCTGCCACGCTATCTCCTTGTGGTAGCAGTGAACGCCGCCCTTTCGTACGCCGGGATTCGTGTGCTCACCGCCTACACGCCTCTGAATGTGTTCGCTTCCAAAATCACCGCCGAAACTCTGCTCTTCGCCGCTAATTTTGCGGTTCAGCGCGCCTTCGTCTTCAAGCACCGCACGCAGCCCGCACTCTGACCAGCATGCCGATTCCCAGCCGCAAAGTCCTCCTGCCTCTGTTCGCCGTCCTCGTGCTGGTCACGTTGACCTACGCCAATCATTTCCACAACGATTTCCATTTCGACGATTTTCACACGGTCACTACCAATCCCTACATTCGCGACCTCCGCAACATCCCGCTCATTTTTAAAGATGCCGATACCTTCAGTACCCTGCCCGCCAATCGCGGCTGGCGCCCACTGGTCACCACCTCGCTCGCCATCGACTATTTCATTGCGAAAGGCCTTAAGCCCGGCTATTTTCAGGCCTCCGATTTCTTCTGGTTTCTGGTGCAGTTATGCCTGATGTACGCGTTGTTCCGCCACCTTCTGGATTTCGCCGGTCCCGGTCCGCAGAACCGATTCGTCGCCCTATTCGCCACCGCGCTTTACGGCGTCCATCCCGCGATCGCCGAAACCGTGAACTACATCATCCAGCGTGGTGACATCTACTCCACGCTCGCAGTTATAGCAGGCCTGCTCATCTACATCCGGTGGCCAGACCGACGTCACCAGGGGTTGTATCTGATTCCCGTCGCGCTCGGCCTGCTCAGTAAGCCACCGGCCCTGGTTTTTCCAGTGATCCTGTTCACGTATCTCGTCCTGTTCGAAGACCTGCGGCCCGGACGCGCGCTGGCCCGATCCATGCCGGCCCTGCTGCTTTCGATCGGGCTCGGAGCGCTCTCTGGCGCCATGACTCCCAAGAGCTACGATCCTGGCGCATGGCCGGCTTACGACTACCGGATCACCCAACCCCTCGTCGCTCTGCGTTATTTTCGCAACTTCTTCCTGCCGCTTGAACTCTCCGCCGACACCGACCACATTGCCGAATCCAGTGTTTTCCACGGCTACGCCTGGCTGGGCGTCCTCTTCGTGATCGCGCTGCTCGCAATCGCCATCGCCTGCGGACGCCGTCGGCAGTTGCGCCCCATCGCTTTCGGCATCTATTGGTACTTCCTCGCGCTCCTGCCCACCTCGATTTTCCCTCTCGCCGAAATCGAGAACGACCACCGCATGTTCTTCCCCTTTGTGGGCCTTGTCCTCAGTTTGGTCTACGCGGCAGCTCTTCTGGTTCGACCCTTCGGCTCCACTAAGCGACGTTTCGCCACGGTTACCGTCTGCACACTAATTCTGGCAGTGGCGGCACACGGGACATGGCTGCGCAATATTGTCTGGCACAACGAAGAGACGCTCTGGTACGACGTCACCATCAAGAGCCCCAGGAACGGCCGTGGCCTGATGAACTACGGGCTTACGCAAATGGAAAAGGGCGACTACGTTCGCGCGCTCAGCTACTTCACCCGCGCTCTGGAGTACAGCCCCGACTACTACGTGTTGGAAATCAATCTAGGTATTGCCAACGGCGCGTTGAACAACGATGGGGAAGCTGAGCGCCACTTTGCTCGTTCACTTGAACTCGCTCCTCAGGACGCTCAGGCCCTCTATTTCTACGCGTCCTGGTTACGCGATCGTGGCCGTTACAGTGAGGCCATCCAGAATCTGAACGTCAACATCGAGAACAATCCCGCGTATCTCGATGCACGCTACCTGCTCATGTGGATCTATCACGATCTGGGCGACAACGCCGGCTTGCAGCGCACCGCGCAGGACTTACTCGCGCAATTCCCCACCGACTCTGTCGCGCAAACATGGCTTGCAGGCAGAACTCCGGCACAGTAACCTGCCCGTCAGCCCCCCTCCCGGTATTCCCCAAACACGCGCCGCAACGCATCCGAGATTTCCCCCACTGTAGCCAGGGCTTCCGCTGCCGCTACAATTCGGGGCATTAAATTCTCCGTTCCGCGCGCCGCAGCTTCCAGCGCTTCCAGACTGGCCCGCCAGGCCCCGGTATCCCGAGCTGAGCGCAGTGCAATCACCCGAGCGATCTGCGTTCGTTCAATTTCCGGGTTCACCCGGAACACCGGCACGTCCGCGCCCCCTTCCGATTGGAACCGATTCACCCCTACCACCACCCGCGCACCAGATTCCACGCTCCGCTGAAACTCGTAAGCCGCATTCTGAATCTGCGCCTGTGGATACCCCATCTCTATCGCCGTCAGTGCCCCGCCCATGCCATCGATGCGTTCGATATACTCATTCGCCTCACGCTCGATCTGGTCCGTCAGTTCTTCGATATAGTAGCTTCCGCCAAAAGGATCCGGCACCGCCGTCACACCGCTCTCATACGCAATCACCTGCTGCGTCCGCAGCGCCAGCAGCGCCGATTCTTCAGTCGGCAACCCCAGCGCCTCATCGCGGCTGTTGGTATGAAGTGACTGCGTCCCTCCAAGTACTGCAGCTAACGCCTCAACGGTTGTGCGGACTATGTTCACATCAGGCTGCTGGGCCGTCAGACTCGCTCCCGCCGTTTGCGTATGAAACCGCAACATGCAGGACCGCTCGTTTTTTGCTCCGAACCGGTCCCTCATCAATCGCGCATAGATCCGCCGCGCTGCCCGGAACTTCGCGATCTCCGTCAGGAAGTCCATCTGAGCGTTGAAAAAGAACGAAAGACGCGGCGCGAAATCGTCCACCGCTAATCCCGCAGCTATCGCGGCGTCGATGTAAGCGATCGCATTCGCAAAGGCGAAGGCGACCTCCTGCACCGCCGTCGACCCCGCCTCGCGAATATGATACCCGCTGATCGAAATTGTGTTCCATTCCGGAACCTCGCGAACCGCCCAACTAAAGACGTCTGTCACGATCCGCAGCGCCGCCCGCGGCGGGTATATGTATGTCCCGCGCGCGATATATTCCTTGAGAATGTCGTTCTGAATCGTACCCTTGATCCTGCGGGGATCAGCCCCCTGCTCCTTCGCGATACGAAAGTAGAACGCGAGGAGGATCGCTGCCGTCGAGTTGATCGTCATCGACGTGGAGACCTTATCGAGCAATATGCCGTCGAACAATCGCCGCATGTCGTCTAATGACGCGATTGAAACTCCCACGCGGCCAACCTCGCCCGCCGCCAGCGGATGGTCCGGGTCCATTCCTATCTGCGTTGGCAGATCGAAGGCGACGGAAAGTCCTGTAGTTCCCTGGCGCAGCAGATAGCGATAGCGGGCGTTGCTCTCCTCTGCCGATCCAAATCCGGCATACTGCCGCATCGTCCACAGACGGTCACGATACATGCCGGCGTAGATTCCCCGGGTGAAAGGAAATTCACCGGGTTTGAGGGGGATATCCATTAGTGGCTGCGGACACGCACAGTGCTGCTAGGACCGTGAAATCGACCGTGTAATTCTCTTGGCCTTCAAAATCGACGAAACGCCGTACCCCGTCAATATCAGCGCGAAGAATCCGGCCAGTCCCATCATCAATGGCGTAGTATCGGCGCGTTCCTGCCACATCTTAAAGGCCACCATGATTGCCCCCGACAGGAACACGAAGCCCAGTATTTCGTGCCACAGCGCATGTAATGGTTTGACCGCTGCCGGCACCACGTGTTTGACGAATTTGCCGGAGTTTCGGACGGCAGGCGCCCAGTCCTTCCCGGCCTGGCGCGCCATTTTTCCGGCAACCCGCCCGGCCGCCCGAAGTTGTTCGTTATCCACAGATTTAATCCTACCAAGCGCACTGACCGTTGGGAATTCGTCGGTGGACTGTTGTCTCCGGGATCGTCCGCTTGTACAATCAGTAAAACCGGAACGTAAAATTTGGGCTAAGTCGGGAACGTTTGGCCCCGAAGTTGCATCTTAACTGTTAAGGAAGGAATCGCCAGAGTGAAAGGGGGTCCCATTTGGAAGAACGCCTGAAGGGCTTGATGCAGGATCTGGGGAACGCGATCAACGAGTCGCTGTCTGATTCCGAGCGCATTGCCGAAGCGATCGGCGAGATCAGAGAGGCCGGGTACGATATTTTCCTCGTTCTGGAAGCGACCATTGGCTTTAACAAACGGAACGAACTCGAGAACGGTGAGGCCTCCGAAGAGGCGTCAAACGTTTCTGCTGCACCACTTACGTCGGTTGGTAAGGCCCGGTTCACAACGCAGGACCAGCGTTTCCTGAAGGCGCTTCGTATCACTGTCGAAGAAGAGGCTTAATCGCCTCAGACTAGCTCTTTGTAAGCCTGAATCGTCTCAGTCACCGCATGCTCCCATCGGAATCCATCCGCATGGCGCTTGCCCGATTCTGCCATCCGTAGCCGCAAATCGCGATTTTCCGTCAACAATTTAATGGCGCCCGTCAATTCTTCGTCACTTCTCGGGTCTGTCAATAGCGCCGCATCCCCGCAAACTTCCGGCAATGCCGCCTTGTTCCCAGCAATCACAGGTACCCCCGCAGCCATCGCCTCCAACGCAGGCATCCCAAAGCCTTCGTCCAGCGACGGAAATGCAAAAATGCTGGCCCGCGCGTACCACCTGGCAATTTCGTCGTCCGAAATGTAGCCTGTAATCTGAATCCGGTCGTTTATCGGGCTGTTGGCCACTTCTTGCAGCTGCACCTCTGCCTCGTAACCCTCGCGCGAACCTGCCAGGACCAATGTCCAGTCCTTTGGCGCGGCCCGAAACGCCCGCACCAAAGCGGCTTGGTTCTTCCTCTTTTGAATAGCGCCCACGCACAGGATCACATTCTCCCGTGGCAGGTCCGGAATACGCCTCGGCAAAACACCGTGATGAATCACGCGGATGCGCGATGCAGGCACATTGAGATAATTTTCCACCTGGGATGCCGTGAACGCGGACACCGCAATAATTAGATCGGCCGCCGCCGCTGCCTCACGCGCCTGTGCCGCGAACCTGTCGCGAAAATCCCTGGTGCTGTAGTCGCCGGAAAGTACGAAGAGATCGTGAAAAGTTGCAATTTGTTTCCGGAACCGCAGCTCCGGCAGTCGCTGATTGAGGCCGTGAAAAAGTCCCGCCGACCGATCACCCCTGCCGTCAGAAAGCAAACGAATCCGCACGTTGGGCGGCAGTGAAAGACGAGGCGCCCGCCAATACCGTTGTGACCGGTAGAACCAATCCCAACCTTCCGCGAAGCCGCTGGCGGCAAGGCCGTTCATCAGTTCGCGTGAATAGACTCCAACGCCTGAAAGTCCGTCGCCCGAACTATAGGTGGCATCAAGAGCGATTCTCAAGTACCGAGCGTATCAGGTCATTCAGTCGCAGTCAGGCCGCTGGCGGAATATCAGAAGGCCGCTCGCCGACTCCCTGTAATGCGGTCGCCATTCCGTCCGCCGAACCATGCCCTCCCGGCGGATACCCGTATTCCTTCAGCTTTCGGTAGAGCGTCGTACGGCCGATCCCCAGCATGTGCGCGGCGGTGGTCCGGTCGCCCCGAGTGAAATTCAACGCCTGTTCAATCGCGCGCTTCTCCACCTGGTGCAGTGTCAACACTCCCGTTTGCGACGATATTGCCTGAAACGAGCGGATGCCCGTGACCGACCGGACTCCCGAACTGCCAGATGCTACCGCTGCCATGGCCAGTCCTCCTCTTTGCTGTACCTGTACGCTGTTTACCACTGCGGTCGGCAGGTCGGCGAAGTGCAGCAAAGGCCCCGAATTGAACGCCACCATCCGGTCAACGCAGTTCTTCAGCTCCCGCACATTTCCCGGCCAGTCATAGTCCATTATCGCGTCCATTGCAGGTGGCGCAATCACGTAGCGTTGTCCGGTGGCATCCAGAAAACGTTCTGCAAGCTGCGGAATATCTTCTTTATGCTCCCGCAGGGGCGGCAGCGTGAGCCGGATCACGTTAAGGCGATGGAACAAATCTTCCCGGAATCGGCCCGCCCTTACCTCGCGCTGCAAGTCCCTGTGCGTCGCCGCCACAATCCGTATGTCGACCTGGATTCGTTGAAGCGACCCAACCGGCCGGAACTCCCTTTCCTGCAGCACCCGGAGCAGTTTTACCTGAAGGTCAATCGGCAGATCGCCCACTTCGTCGAAGAATGCCGTACCTCCGTTCGCCAATTCAATCAGCCCGCGTTTCGCCTCGCCCGCACCCGTGAACGCACCGCGGGTATGCCCGAAAAGCTCACTCTCCATCAGCGGACCTACCAGCGATCCGCAATCGATCGGCACAAAGTGGCCCCGTGGAGCGGAGTCGAATAACTCCCGAGCCGCTACTTCCTTCCCCGTTCCACTCTCGCCCTGAATCAGGACAGGAGTGCGGCTCGGCCCCAGCCTTTCCAGTTGGGAACGAATCTGTACAATGCGCTGCGAACGACCGAGAAGTCCCATAGCTGGCCAAGTAGTGCCAAAACGGGAAAATCTTCTCAACTTAAATGTGGCGAACGCCTGCGGGGGCGACCCCGCTATGGGTCCAGCCGCACCACAAACGCCGCACCCACACCCTGTTCCTGGCGGATTCGGCGCGCCAGCGTTTCAGCCGCCTCCTGCGTCGCCTCCCTCCCCGCGAGTACCCGCCAGAGAGGGGGATCCCCCTGTCGCAGTACCAGCTTCGCCGACCCATACTCCGTCGTCATTCGCTGCTGCATCCGGTCCGCATTCGCCTTCTCCCGGAAGGCCCCGACCTGTACGGCAAATACCGCTGGTGCCATTCCCGCGGGAGACGACAGAATCGTCAGTTCCACATTCGCCACGCCCGGCCCAATCATTTCGATTTCCTTCGCCGCCGCGTGCGACAAATCGATAATCCGGTTTCCCACAAACGGGCCGCGGTCGATTATCCGCACGTCCACGGTCTTATCGTTTGAGAGATTGCGCACCCGCACCATCGTCTGAAACGGCAGCGTACGATGGGCCGCGACCATTTGTTCCATGTCGTAAATCTCGCCATCGGCTGCTGGGCGGCCGTGATACGGATGTCCGTACCAGCTGGCAACCCCGCGCTCCGTGGCTCCTGCAGCAGGTGCCGGAATGGCCGGAGCCGCGGGCGTGCGCGAACGAGATGTTGTGGGAGGCGAAGGCGCCGGACCCGCTGGACTTGTGGGGCTCGTCGATGGAGTGGCCGTGGGGTTAGTGGACGGGCTTCCTGCCGGAGCGGGCGGAGGCGGAGGCACCCTGGCCCTCTTCTTCCCGCAACCAGTCAGCGCAACAACGGCGCAAACCAAAACCACCACGAACCGGCTCATCGTTTTATCTATCCTACCGTCTCGCGCCGATCCTATTCCAGATACGGTGAAGACGGGGCACAATCGAGAATTCAGCCCCCGCAATATACTAGAGAATTCCCATGTCCAGCCAACTTAATAAGATTTCTTCCCGTATCACGCAGCCTAAGTCGCAGGGCGCTTCGCAGGCCATGCTTTACGCCACCGGCCTCACCCCCGAAGACATGAACAAGGCGCAGGTCGGCATCGCCAGCGTCTGGTACGAAGGCAACCCCTGCAACATGCACCTCCTCGACCTCGGCGCCAAGGTTCGTGAAGGCGTCCAGGCCGCCGGTATGGTCGGCATGCGCTTCAACACTATCGGTGTTTCCGATGGAATCTCCATGGGTACGGACGGTATGAGCTTCTCGCTCCAGTCCCGCGACCTCATCGCTGATTCCATCGAAACCATCATGGGCGGGCAGTGGTATGACGGCTGCATCTCGCTGCCCGGCTGCGATAAGAACATGCCTGGTTGCGTGATCGCGATGGGCCGGCAAAACCGTCCGTCGATCATGGTCTACGGCGGCACCATCCGCGCCGGCCACTCGCACGCTGGTTCAAATCCGGGCAAAACGCTGGATATCGTCAGCGCCTTCCAGAGCTATGGCGAATTCATTGCCGGGAACATGACTGAAGAAGACCGTTGCGACGTCGTCCGCCACGCATGCCCGGGCGCGGGCGCCTGCGGCGGCATGTACACCGCGAACACCATGGCCTCTGCGATTGAAGCTCTCGGCATGTCGCTGCCGTATAGCGCATCGACCCCCGCCGTGGATCCTCAGAAGCTCGAAGAATGTTTCGCCGCCGGAGCCGCCATGCGAAACCTGCTTGAACTCGATCTCAAACCCCGCGACATTATGACCCGCGCTGCTTTTGAAAACGCGATGGTCATCGTGAGCGTGCTCGGCGGTTCCACGAACGCCGTGCTGCACCTCATCGCAATGGCGCGGTCCGTAGGTCTGAACCTGACACTTCAGGACTTCCAGAGCGTCAGTGATCGCACGCCGTTCCTTGCGGATTTCAAGCCTTCCGGCAAGTATGTGATGGAGGATCTCCACGCTGTCGGTGGTACGCCCGCCGTGATCAAGATGCTGATCGAGGCCGGAATGTTCGATGGCAGCTGCATGACCGTAACCGGCAAAACCCACGCCGAAAACGTGAAGGATCTCCCGGGCCTCACCCCGGGCCAGCAGATCGTGCATCCCCTCTCGGCCCCGTTGAAGGCCACCAGCCACATTCAGATTCTGCATGGCACATTGGCGCCGGAAGGCGCCGTTGCCAAGATTACCGGCAAAGAAGGTCTCCGCTTCTCCGGCCCAGCCCGCGTTTACGATTCCGAGGAGCACATGCTCGCCTCGCTCGAACGTGGCGAAATCAAGAAGGGCGACGTGCTCGTCATCCGTTACGAAGGCCCCAAGGGCGGGCCCGGCATGCCCGAAATGCTTACTCCAACATCCGCCATTATGGGTGCGGGTCTCGGCAAAGATGTCGCACTCATTACTGACGGTCGTTTCTCCGGCGGTTCGCACGGCTTCATCGTTGGACACATCACACCTGAAGCGCAGGAAGGTGGGCCGATCGCCCTCGTGCGCGATGGCGAAATCATTACCATTGACGCGACGAAGAATATTCTCGATGTCGATGTTCCTGAAGCGGAAATGAAAGCTCGACGCGCGGCCTGGAAGATGCCGCCCTATAAGGCGACCCGAGGCACGCTGGCCAAATACATCCGGCTGGTGAAAAGCGCCAGTAACGGCTGCGTCACCGACGAAGAAATATAGTTCCGCTCTGGCCGGATCGGTACCTTTATCCGCGGCCCACTTCGTACTTATCCAGAATCTCTCGCCACTGCCCGCGGGCTTCGAGTATCATCTCGATCACTTCACGGATCGCTCCCTGTCCGCCGCGCGCTTCCGTCACGTAATGCGCCTCGCCCTTCACTTCGGCGCGTGCATTTGCAACTGCAATTCCCAGCCCCACGCGATGCATCACCACGATGTCCGTCAAATCGTCGCCGACGAACGCAACTTCTTCCGGCGTCACCCTCGCATCGGCCATGATCTCTTCGAGAATCGGAATTTTCTCGATGTGGCCCTGATAAACGTAATCCATCCTGCACTGCCGCGCGCGCTCGACTACTGATGGGGAGTCGCGCCCACTGATGACGCCGGTCCGCATGCCCTTCCACTGACACCACTGCAGCGCAATGCCGTCCTGCGCATCGAAGCCTTTGAACTCGATCACTTTGCCGGAGGCATCCGGCATGAAGTACATCTTGTCGCACAGGACGCCGTCCACGTCCATCAGCAGTATCTTGATTTTGGCTGCGCGTCCGCGCACTTCGTCGGTGATTGGCATCAACAGACCTTTTTAACACGCGCTGTCCAGAGTTTTCTAGATCCGATGAAATGCCCGTAAAATCTCGCGCATCCCGTATTGCAGCGCCACCGGCCTGCCGTGCGGGCAAGCCATCGGATACTCCGTCGCCGCCAGCGCCCGCAGCATCCACTCCATTTTCGTGCGGTCGAGCGGTGTATTGATCTTGATTGCCGCCCGGCACGCCAGCGACGCCGCAATTCCTCGCCGCAGATCCGACACCGACACTCCGCGCAACTCTACTTCCGCGATCTCCAGAATCTCGAAGATTACCCGCTCGATGTCGCCGTGTCCCAGCGCCGCCGGCACGCCCTTCACGGCAATGGTCCGGTTGCCGAACGGCTCCGTGTCGAAGCCTGAAGCCCGCAACTCATCCTCAATCCGCGCATACTCGATCTGTTGCTCGGGTGTCAGTTGCAGAATCGCGGGCATTAACAATTGTTGGGTTTCCACGCGCCCCGCGGCTTGTTGCGTCAAAACCTGCTCGAACAGTATGCGTTCGTGCGCCACATGCTGGTCGATGATCCAGAGCCCGTCGCGCCCGGCCGCAATGATGAAGCTGTTGTGCAACTGCCCCAATGGCCGCAGGTCGCCGATGTTCGCCATCGAGTTTTCAAGTGGCCCCGCGTTCAGTGGAAATCCTCCGTGTGTATCCGGCACGCGCAGCTTAAGCGTCGAGCCAGTCGAAGAAGGCGCCGATGTCGAAGTTTCAATCAAGCGCGCCACGGGCGGCGGCGCCTGCATCGTGGTCGGTACGGTAGCATCGCCAAAATCGAAGCGGGCGTTCGGCGGCGGGACCGTATGCAATGTAAACTCCGGCGCGGCCGCGTCGTTCTGCATCATCTGCGAGAAATCCGAATAGGGCAGCGCAGCCGCAGCCTGTGGATTCGGACTGAAACTAGGTGCTGGCCGGGACATCATCAATTGATCGCGTACTGAATCCCGCACAAAATCGTGCACCCACGATTGATGTCGAAACCGAACCTCCGTCTTCGAAGGATGTACGTTCACGTCCACCTCCTCGCAATCGCATTCGATGAACAGAAGCGCGAAGGGAAAGCATGAGGAAGGCATCAGGTTGTGATACGCGGCTGAAAGCGCATGCAGAATGAGCCGGTCGCGTATCAGTCGACCGTTCACGAAGATAAAGATCGAATTGCGGTTGTTCTTCTGCACCTGCGGCCGTGACACAAATCCGCGTACAGCGAACCGCTTCGGATTCTCGTTTGGGTCCTCGGCCTGCACAATCTTCTCTCGCTCGCCGAGATCGATTAGATCTTCCAGAATCTGACTGCCAAATACCTGAAAAACGCGTTCTCGCAGTGTCGCCACCGGCGTCGCCTGCAGCAGGTTCATGCCGCCGTTCCATAGTTCAAAAGTCTTGTCCGGATGCGCTAGGCTGTAATGCGTCACAAGCGACGCAATATGCGCCATCTCGGTCTGCTCCGATCGCAGGAACTTCTTGCGAGCGGGTACATTGAAGAACAAATCCCGGATCGTGATCGCAGTCCCGTTGCCGCGCGCGATTTCCTCGCAGCTCAGAATCTTGCCGCCAGCGATTTCGACCCGGGTGCCGGTCTGCTCATCCGGCGACCGTGTTTCCAGCAGCAGTCGTGAGACGGAAGCAATCGAGGGCAACGCTTCGCCGCGAAACCCCAGCGTAGCGATGGTAAGCAGATCCCTCACATCGTGGAGCTTGCTGGTCGCGTGGCGTTCGAAGGCGAGCAGCGCATCATCGCGCAGCATGCCACAGCCATCGTCAGCGACGCGGATCAGCCGCCGCCCTCCGTTCTCGATCTCTACCCGGATATTCGTAGAACCAGCATCGAGTGAATTTTCCAGCAGTTCCTTGACGACAGACGCCGGGCGCTCTACCACCTCACCGGCGGCAATCTTGTTAGCGACGTTGTCGGAAAGAACGCGGATGCGGCCCACGTCATTACTCTAAGCTATGCCTGCCCGAAGAAATCACCCAGCGTCCGGTCCATTCCATCGCAAGCCGCCGAAATACCATCCTCTCTTGCCAATCCCAGGGCAACGTTTTGGGCCGCCGTCCGGTAGTTCCCATCCGATAGCAACCGCCCCAGCTCATTCGCTGCCCGGGCGCTCCGGTACTTTTTTCGAGGGATGATCCTGGCCACGCCCAGTCCGGCGCAGCGACGAGCGTTATCCGGCTGATCGTGGCTGAAGGGCACCATGCACATTGGCACGCCGGCCCTTAATGCCTGTGCCGTAGTCCCGGCGCCACCCTGATGCACGATGGCGGCTGCCCGTGGAAACAGCTCGGAATACGGCGCATACTCCGCCGCGATCACTCCATCCGGCAGCGCGACATTTGGCGCATTTCTGGCATCTCTGCCAATCAGCAACACAGCCCGGCAACCCAGCGTGCGCGCGGCCTCCGCGCTCTCTGTGTAGAACTTCCCTGCATGGCGCACGGCCGCTGATCCCAGCGTGAAGACCACAGGTGGTGGTCCGGCGTCGAGGAACCCGGCCAGATCGGCGGATAGCCCTTGTCCCGGCGTGAGCTTGTCGTAGAACGGAAATCCAGTGATTGCGGTTTTCATCGGCCAATCGGCCTGGGGCCGGGCCATGACGCGGGAAAACCAGGCCTGCGTCCCAAAAGGCGAGAACATGCCGTCAAGTACTGGATCGCGCGAATCTGGCAGCCCCAGCTTCCGACGCAACTCATTGATCGGCGTACCCCATTCCCTCGCCACTCGCCTCCCAAGTCCGAAGAACAGACGCCAAAAGCCGGGTCCGCAGCCGCGAAACGATTCCAGCCACGGCAGGCCTGAGATCGAAGGGGGATCGAAAGCTGAGAGCATCACCGACGGTTGTAATGCTACTGAAACCCATGGCTTCCCTAATTGTTCGGCAACAATCGGTGTGGCGAAGGCGATCGGATGCCCGACAAGGAGGTCGGCTTCCCGCGCGATCGTCAGAAGATCCCTATAAGATTGTTCGAGATACGGCAGAAACATGCGCCGGATCACATACTCGGTACCCGTGCGCGGGTGAAAAGCCCGGGCCATTACCTCGGGATCGGCGATTAGCGTGCCAATGTCGGGCCGCACCGCACGGAAACCCAGGCCTTCGCCCTCCACCTTCGCGCGGTACCCCTCGGAGGTCGCGATGGTCACCCGATGGCCCCGATTCCGCAGGCCCAGACCGACTGCGATATAGGGGTGCAGATCGCCAAGGGAGCCGAATGTGGTCAGCAGAACGTGGGGCATGGCCTAACCCACATGTTAATATCATGAGGTAAGTCCATCCAGAGGTTTCCGTGTCCGATCATCTGAGCCGTAAAGAGTTAAAGCAGGATAATGTTGCGCTTAAAGTCGAAGAGACGGCGCATTTTCTCGTGACCCACCGCACGCAGGCGATTCGCGGCGGGATCGCGGTCCTTGCTGTGCTCGTCATCGGTCTCGGTTCGTGGTTCTTCATCAGTTCCCGTCGTGACGCGCGCGAGCAGGCCCTGGCGTCCGCTATCACGCTTCAGAGCGCCCCAGTCGGCGCTGACAACCCGACCGGCGGCCCCAGCTTTACTACGGACACCGCCAAAGAAGAGGCCGTCCGTAAGGCATTCAATACGATTGTCAGCCAGAACGGCGGATCGAACGAAGCTTACGCAGCTGAGTACTATTTGGCCGGCATGGACGTGGCCGATGGCAAGCTCGACGATGGCTCGAAGAAGTACGACGACGTTGCAGCCAACGCTGGCGCGGACTATGCGTCGCTGGCCAAGCTCGCCAAGGCCCAACTGCAGTTCTCCCTTGGCAACCCCGATGGCGCGAGCGCGCTACTGAAAGACCTGATGGCCAATCCGACGGCGATGGTTTCCAAAGACCAGGCCGCCATTGTTCTTGCTAAAGGCATTGCCGACAAGCAGCCGGAAGAAGCGCGTAAGCTCCTGATACCCATAGCGGCGCAGGGTGCCCAGTCAAGCGATGTGAGCCAGATAGCAGTGACCTTGATGGCGCAGTTGCCTCAGGCAAAGTAGTCCGGATCCCTTTCGACGCCGCGCGGCGCCACAGAATATGCTCAGCCACCTCCGGTTTTCGAGCGAACGTTCACGAGGCCGCCGCTATCCTGAGCCTGAGCACTCCTATCGCAATCCCTTTCAGCGCGACCGCGACCGCATAATCCATGCCCGCGCGTTCCGCCGTCTTGAGAACAAGACCCAGGTCTTCGCGCCAGGCCTGTCCGATCACTTCCGCAATCGTCTGACCCACACGATCGAAGTCTCCCAGATCGCGCGCACAGTAGCAAACGTACTTGGATTGAACGAAGATCTCACCGAGGCTCTCGCCCTTGTGCACGATGTCGGTCATCCACCATTCGCCCATGCAGGCGAGGACGCACTCGATCACGAGATGAGGAAGTATGGCGAGCGCTTTAATCACAACGTGCAGTCGCTGCGTCTGGTCGATTCACTCGAGCGACGCTATCCGCGTTTTCCGGGGCTCAATCTGACCTTTGAAGTCCGCGAAGGCATCGTTAAGCATTCGCGCGACCTCATCCCGGGTGAATCCTCCACGCTCGATCAATACCTCCCCGGCCTCCGTCCGCCAGTGGAAGCACAGCTCATCGATCTTGCCGATGAAATTGCATACAACGCCGCAGACCTGGATGATGCGTACGAAGCTGGCTTGCTGCGCCCCGGACAAATTGCGGATGCCGTGCCCGTCTACGCCGAGATCCTCGATGGAGTGGAAACCAGCTTTCCGGGTGCAACAGAACGCGAGCGTTTCCAGGAATCGGTTCGCCATTTGATCGATGGCCTGGTTTCCGGCCTGATCGAAGGCACCGTGAGTTGTGCCCGTGCCTCGGGTGCTAAGGACGTGGAAGCAGTCCGCCGGCTACCCGCGCGCGTCGTTCGGTTTACCGAAGTTGCGGCCGCGACCAGCCGCGAACTCAAGAGCTTCCTCCTCCGGCATGTGTACTCCTCTCACGCCCTGGCGGAGGATCGCAGGCACTCGATTGAAAGGCTTGCTCTCTTATTCGCACATCTGATGGCGCATCCGGAACTCGTGCCACACGGCGATGGCGTGGAGTCAGAGTCGGGCGCAGAGACAACGCCCCGGCATCGGGCCGTCTGCGATTACATAGCAGGCATGACCGATGGCTACTTTCATCGTGTCTACACCGCATTGCTGGGCTGAAGCAGGCTACTCTCGTTCGTAGCAGGCAGCACGAACCATGCAAAACCCGCAGATGCCACGAGCGCTGCGGCCGCCATCACGAATGCCGCCGGATACCCAAATCGATGGGATATCGCGCCAGCCGCAAACGAGCCGCTTCCCACGAAGAAATCGTAAAACGCGCTCAGAATTCCTACTGTGTAACCTCGCTCATGATCCGGCGCCCGCCGCATGACGGTCGACGCGATGGAGGAAAACGGAAACGAGAATCCGAGACCGAGCAGCGCCGCGCTTGCGATGGCAATAGCGGGTCGCGGTCCAGAGGCCAGCGTCAACAGGCCCGATGCCATTGCGGTTAACCCAAAGTAATAGGTGATGCGCGGATGCACGCGATCCGGCAGGCCTCCCAGGAAGAATCGCGAACACAGCATGGCGCCGGCGTACGCGCTCAGCGCAGCTTTACCTGAATTTCCATAGTGCGCCAGATGCAATACCAGAAAGCCGACGACCACCGGATAGTGCACGTTGACAAAGCCTACGGCGAGTCCAGGCATGATGAGGGAACGCGACGGCCACTTGAAGTTACCTCCGTCCTTGTGCGGAGTGAAGTGCTCTGGTATTCGCCAGAGCATCGCGAATCCCGCTGCACCCGCCAACAACTGGAACATTGCCGCGTGTTGAAAGGTCACGAGCCACTGGCCTAGGGCGGGTCCGGCGGACAAGCCTCCCCAGATGCCGCTGCTCAGATAACCCAGCGCCTGCGCGCTGCGGTGCGTGCCCGCGAGTTCCACTGCCCATGCTGCCGCACCCGTGTACAGGCATGCCTCGCCCAGACCCTGGAAGCAGCGCCCGATCCAGATGCCGGTCAGACCGAGGGGCAGCAAATAAATCGCTCCCGCCAGTGTGCAACTGCCGAGACCTGTGAGAAAAGCGACCTTGCGGCCGCGACCATCGGCCAGCGGCCCTGAAAACAAACGCCCGGCCAGCGCCACAACGGAAAAGATGCCGATCACAAAACCGACCGTGCGATCGGTGCCGCCCAGGTCGTAGCGGACGTGCGGCGCTAACGCGGGCAACACGGTACCCATTCCCACAAACCCCAGAAATGTCGCGCCTATCAGAGCCCAGAATCGTGAGCCAAATTCCCTCGGTGAAGCCACTATTACTACTGTAGCGAGAGCCCGAACACCGGCTGTAGCATTTACGCAGCTGGCGCTTTATCGCCGCGCTTTTTTACGTCGATATTCAGGCGTTTGATCTTCTGGTTCAAGGTGGAAAGCGGTACGCGCAGCGCCTCTGCCGCCTCTGTCTGGCTGCCATTGAAACGGTCCAGATACTCCGTGATCGTGCGACGTTCGAATTCAGCCACGATCTCAAACAACGATGCGTCTGCCGGCATCGCGCCGTTCTCGCTTGGACGCGTGCGGATGCCGGAGGCCTGCACCAGATAGTCGGGCAGAACGTCCACGGTAATCAAGGGCACCGACGCGAGTACCACCGCACGTTCCACCACATTTTCCAGTTCGCGAACATTCCCTGGCCAGCTGTGGTCGAGCAGCAACTGCATCGCTTCCGGTTCAAAGCGCAGTAATGTTCGGCCATCATCGTCGAGATACTTCTCATTCTCTTTGCAGAACCGTTCCAGGAAGTGGTGGATCAGCGCCGGAATATCCTCGCGGCGCTCCCGCAGGGGCGGCAAATTGATGTTGATGACGTTGAGCCGATAGTAAAGATCTTCGCGGAATTTTTTCTCTTCCACCATCTTGCGAAGATCGGCGTTGGTCGCAGCCAGAATCCTGACGTCAACCTTCATTACTTCGTTCGATCCGAGTGGTGTGAATTCCTTTTCCTGAATTACGCGCAACAGCTTGGCCTGCGTCTCCGGCCCGATCGTTCCCACCTCGTCGAAGAAGATGGTGCCCTTGTTCGCAACCTCAAACGCGCCCTTCTTGTTCTGGATCGCCGAGGTAAACGCACCCTTCACGTGTCCGAACAAAGTTGACTCCAGCAGATCGGTGGGCAGCGAACCGCTGTTAACCGCCACAAAAGCGTAGTCCACGCGGGGCGAATTGGAATGAATTGCCTTAGCTATGAGTTCCTTCCCTGTGCCTGTGTCGCCCGTGATCAAAATAGTGGAACGGCTCGACGCCACCTGCGAGACAAGATCCAGCACCTTCAGCATGCGGTCACTCTTGCCGACGATGTTGGGAAAACTGTAGCGCTGTTTCAGAGTGCGCTTGAGTTGCGTGTTTTCATCGATCAGCCGCTGGCCGGATATGGCGCGGTCTATTTCGATTACGAGCTTGTCGTTATCCCACGGCTTCGACACATAATCGTTAGCGCCGAGCTTAACTGCCTGTACCGCCGCTTCCACGCTGCCCCAGGCCGTGATCATGAAGATCGGCGTATGGCGGTCGCGCTCGCGGACGTCGCGCAATACTTCCATACCGGATTTGTCCGGCATCATCAGATCCAGCAACACCAGATCCCAGGCCCGCGATTCAAGTTCACGTTCGCCTTCGGTAGCATTGGGGGCGAGTACAACCTCATAGCCTTCCGATGTCAGCAGCGCTTCCAGACTCTCCCTGATCTCGAGTTCGTCGTCAATGATAAGAATTCGGCCCTTTGCGGGACCACCTTGTCGAATCTGCGTATTGCCCCCTGCGGCGCTGCCCGCATCCGGTGTTTCGTCAATCTCATGCCCAGGCGTCATGCATTCACCGCCTTCCGGACAACGGGAAACTCCAAATGGAAGCAGGTTCCTTCGCCCGGTTTTGAAACTGCCTCAATGGCGCCACCATGCTCCTGAATGATGCCATATGTCACGGACAGGCCGAGGCCGGTGCCCTTCTTGACCCCTTTGGTCGTGAAGAAGGGGTCGTAGATCCTGCCCATATGCTCTGGCGCGATCCCGTGCCCCGTGTCGATCACGTCTACTTCGATGCCCTTATCGTTCCGGCGGGTGATCACATGGAGAACGCCTGATGGCTCCATAGCGTCGCGCGCATTGAGGAACAGATTCAGAAATACCTGTTGGAGCTTTCCCTGATTGCCTTTGATCGGTTCCAGTGTGCGGTCCAGATCCGTCCGCACCTCCACACCGGCCTTGCGCAACTGGTGTTCCAGCAGTGCCAGCGTTTCCTGAATCACGGCATTCACCTGGACTTCAGCCAGCTCCGTCGTCCACGTGCGCGAGAAATTCAGGAGTGAATTCACGATTTCACTGGCTCGGAACGTCTGGCGCGAGATCTTTTCGAGCATCCGCGACTTCTGCTCATCGCCCGCTACCTGCTTGGTCAGCATCTGAGCGTAATTGGAAATCACGGCGAGAGGCGTATTCACTTCGTGCGCTACGCCCGCTGCCAGCAGGCCGATGCTCGAGAGTTTATCCGCCTGAACCAGTCTGCGCTCCAGTTCGGCGCGCGCGGTAATGTCGTCGAAAATTACCAAACGGCCAATTTGTTCCAAATCGCGCGAGACCAGCGGTGCGATGGCGATGTTCACCGTCGCCTCGCCATGCGTGGAATCCAGCGTGAACTTATCGAGGTGCTGAATGCGTATTTCTCCCCGTGTCCGGTCGAGTTGCTCCACCAGCGCGGTGGGAAACAGTTCCGAGAGCCGCCGTCCCAGCGCATCCGCACGTCCAATACCGCTCAGCCGCTCCATCTGCGTGTTCCAGCTTTCCACGCGGTCCTCCAGATCGGCTGCGAGTACGCCAACATTGATCGATTCGACAATGTTCTCGCTGAACTCCTTGAGTCGTTCGTACTCATCGGCCTTCTCTTTCAGCGACCTGTAGAGATTGGTATTCTCGATGGCTATGCCGACGTAATTGGCAAGGGTCAGCAGCAGTTCCACGTCATCGCTCGAAAGGAACTCTCCGGTCTCGGTGCGGCTCACACCCATATAGGCGATAGTCCTGCCACGCACCGAGCACGGAAGGTAATAATTCAGATCCAGATCTGCGATGGTTTTACGAACCGAAGCAGGCCAGCCGCTCGCAATGACGTCGAGATGGTAGCGGGTTCTTTCAAAAAACAGGTACGGGCCTTTTTGGGGCCAGCTAAGAAAGCTCAGGTCAAACGGCTCGCCGGACTCCATGGCCCGTGCGCCGGAGCCCATGGCCATTCGAAGTTGCCAGCGAGTCTCCGGTTCTGCCGGGGCAGTATCGCCGCTGTTGTCTCGGTTGCCCTCGCCAATGCCCGTGGTGATCGCCGTCTCCTCTGCCAAAAAAAACGCCGCATGGCGGATTGAGAGAGTTTGCATTAGCCGGTCCGCGACGGATTGCAGCATCGGGGCAAGGTCGGATTCCGAATTAAGTTCCCGGGCGAATTCAATAAGTGTTCGCCGATAATCGTAGCGGTCGCGATAAAAGTAGCGGTCCAGCCGTTCCTGTATCCAGGTGCGGATCGGCTGAAATAAGAACGTCGCAATGAGCATCACGATGACAAGGTTGGTGCTGCTCACGTCCTTGATGCTGACTCGCACCAGTTGGCTCACGCCCAGCACGATTGCGTAAAATGCCGCCAGCACGCACAAGGTGGCCAGCGTGTAGGCGTAGCCGCGACGGAAAATTACGTCCACGTCCATCAGTCGGTAGCGGACGATCGCATACGCAATGGTCAGCGGCATCAGTGGCAGCGTGAGTACCGCATAATTCTGGTACGGGCTGAACGGCATGTCGAGTATCCACGGGATAGCATAAAGCACCGCGAAGGGAGCGAATCCGAACAGCACTCCGTTGCGCAGCCACTTGATCTGCTGGCGGACTACGGTATCCTCGGCCTTCATATAGCCGCTCTGCAGAATCACGCCGCTCACGATGTAGGCGAACGTCAGCAGACTCATCCAGCATCGATCCAGTGTGTATCTCACCTCCACCGCGGCAAAACCGGGCGCGGAAAGAACACCGGATGCGAATCCCGCGGTAATCAGCGTCAGCACGGCTCCCGGAGAGTAGATCGCTGCCAGCATCCACCGGCGCTGCCACGGACGCGGCTCCGGGAAGCCTAGACAAAAATGCAGAAACAGCGCTGGAGCAAGCCAGTTCGCTACGACATTGCCCCAGTACATCACCTGGTCGAATGCGTTCAGCTTGCCGGTGTAGTGGAAGCATGAAAAAACAAAAGAGGCGAGGCAAAAAATGTAGAAGTGCCGCGCTTTCGGAGCGCTGCCGCGCCGGAAATAAATAAAAAGTCCTATGGCCAGATAAGCTGCGCCCACCAGGTACTGGTACGAAAGCGGAACGCCACGCGCCACTTCTCCGATGTAGACGGTCGCGGTTATATCCACTCCGCTGCGTCCAAGGTCGTAAACCGCTTTCCCCCACGCTCCGATCGCCGCCAGCGTGCGCGGAACGTCGTCGGCATGGAGAATTGAACCGCTTTGAATCGATACGAGAACGTCGCCGGTCCTAATGCCCGCCCGGTCAGCGGGACCGTCGGGCACCACCTTTGCCGCCACCACTCCGTCGGCGCGATCAGCCCATACGACGCCGTCATCCGGCAATCTGAACTTATGATTCAGCTCATAGTTCACCCCGGCAGCGATCGCCGCCGCGATGGTGATGACCGTCAGAAGAGCAGTCGAAAGCTGGAATCTCAGTTCCTGAAGCATGGCAGTGCCGTTTGCGCCAGAACTTCAGAGACACTGGCACATTATTATTCTACGTGCAGTTCAGATGCCAGAGGACGGTATATCCGATGAGGAAGAACCACTGAAAACAAGGATGTTAGGATGCGAGCATTTATCAAATATTCCATTTTTGGAATATTTGTCAGGGGCGCGACCCACAAGTACTATGTTTAGAACTCAACTTCAGGGCGTTTCCGGCGGATCCACTCGACGAATTCCGCAGGAGCCGTCATTGTCGACAATCGGCTTTGCCGAACCAGGGACCAGTCCGCAAACTCCCCGCTCTCCTTGATTTCGCGCAGCGTGACCGGCGGCTCGATGCGGCAAACAAATCGAAACTCCGCAACGGCCAATTTCGGATTCGACGGGTCGGGGCAGCCATCGCCGATGACTTCCGCGAGCCCGACTACAGCCGAATCACCCATGCTGTGGTAAATGAATACCCCGTCGCCTGACCGCATCTCCCGAATCGCCCGCAACGCCTGCGGATTGCGAACGCCATCCCACACCGTTCGTCGCTCTTTTGCGAACTGTTCGATTGAGTACGTTTCCGGGTCGGTTTTTGCGAGGAACCAAGAACGTCTGGGTAGAGTACCATGTCTCATTTACCGAAGTATATTATCTGAGTGGTTATGGTCTTGCTACGATTGATAAAGTGGGTATGAATTTGTGGTCCAGGCTTGCCACCGCGCTCGTGGTGGTGGTGCGCCTTAGCGTCGCTCAGACCGCGCCGCCATCGAATAATCCGCCAGCTATCCAGGTGCCAGTCGCTGCTGGTGAGTCTGCCGCTGCGCAGCCGGCTTCCCCATTGGCTCCTTCTTCACCGCCGGCGCAACCCGCCGGCCAAACTGCCGTGCAACCATCTGCACAACCGGCGGCTGCGCAAACCCCTGCCACTGCGCCGGTCGCGCCGGTCGATGTGAAGCCAAGCGGGTTGGCGCTCACCACGCCGGAAGTGCCGGAGGCTCTCGTCCCGGATCCGGTGCGCCCCGCACCGCAAACGGCCGCACCTGTTGCAACAACTGCAAAATCCACGGATGTTACCGATGAGAAGAAAGAGAAAAGCACGCCGGGCGCGACAAGTGCCGGGTCGGCAAAGCCCGCGGCAGCCAAGGGAGACTCAGCCAGATACATACTGGGCGCGAACGATGTGGTGAGCGTTAGTGTCTGGGGTGACAAGAACCTTACCGGTACTTATACTATCGGGCCCGATGGCAGGATGTCCATGTCGCTGATACGCGATTTCAAGGCCACCGGGTACACGATACCCCAACTCGAAGATCTGATCACAGCGAAGCTCAAGGACTTTTACAACGAGCCGATCGTCAACGTTCAGTTGCTGCGCAACAACAGCAAAAAATATACCCTCGTGGGAGCCGTGAATAAGCCAGGACCTTATCCCCTTTTGCAGGAAACCACGATGCTCGACGCGATAGCTATGGCAGGTGGATTTAGAGATTTCGCGAAGCAGACGAAAGTGAAGATCATGCGCGGCAAGAAAACATTCATGTTCAACAACAAAGAGGTCATGAAGGGCCAGCACATGGAACAGAACATCACCCTCGAAGACGGGGATATCATCTTCGTGCCCGGAGAGTAGCGGAGTAAGCGATGGTACCGACACAATCTTTCAGCATTTCAAGACGCACTCTGGATGTCGAAGACTACATCGATATCGGCCGGAGACACGCGGGCTGGATCGCAGGCCCTACGTTTTTCGGCATCATCGTGTCAATTTGCGTCGCCTTTTTGCTGCCGAACGAGTACACATCGAAAGCGACGATGCAGATCACGCCGGCGCAGATCTCTGAAGCTATGGTTCAGTCGACAGTCAGTACAGCGCTCAACGAGCGTGTCATGCAAATGCAGACGCAGATTCTGAGCCGTACGGAACTTTCTTCTATCATTAACGACCCGCGTCTGTTGCTTTATAAAGAGGATCTCAAAACCAAACCCCTCGAAGACGTTATCGAGGACATGAAGAAAGCAATCAGAATTGATATTGTGGCCCTGCCTGGCGCTATGGGCAAACGAGCATCGGCGTTCGATATCTCCTTTACTTATTCGGATCGTTTTAAGGCTCAACAGACCGTCGGGATCCTGATGAATAAGTTCGACGAAGTGAACCTCAGCACTCAGAAGACACAGCAGGATGCGGTCAAAGGTTTTGTGGGCGACGAGTTGAACAAAGCAAAGGCCGATCTCGGCGCTGCGAACGACGCGCTGACCGCGTTCAAAGAAGCCAATGTCGGCAAATTGCCGGAGTCAACACAGCTAAATATCGCGCGCGAGGCCGCGCTGACGACCAAGATCTCGGCCGACTCGGACAGAATTTTCGCAGATAAGAATGCCCTCAGCACACTTGCCTCTAATCGGACTGCTGCGAAAGCCCGGCTCGATTTTTTCGATCAGTCGGATAGTGAAGTGGAAGCCGCGATGCCCGGAAGCCCCGCGGCCAAACAGAACGACGAGTTGCTAAAGCTCAACAGAGACGTCGATGCGTTAGAGTTCAATCTCCAGCAAGCCCGCAAGCAATATTCGGATATACACCCGGAGGTGAAAAACCTCAAGAATCAACTGGACCTCTATAAAGCCAAACGGGACCAATTGGCAGAGCAGTTGCGAGCTAAGGCCGAGGCAGAAGCAGCCAAGCCGAAGGACGCTCCCAAGAAACAGCCGAATCTTGCGCTGGAGAGTAAGCGTCAGGAGATCAATATGGACCTGGCGCGGATCGATACCGCGGAGAAGCAGATCCTGGCCGACATCGAACGCAACGAAAAGGAAGTCGCGGACTACAAGAAGGAAAGCGACGCGCTCAACCAGATGCTGAAAGACAGCACGGGCCTGGAGGCGCCATACCAGGACCTGCTGCAGACGCAGAAAATGAAAGACACGAACTACCAGGATTTGCTGCATAAGCAGGACATCGCGGATGCCAACAGCCAATTGCTGCAACGGAAAGCCGGAGAAAACCTGGATGTCCTCGATAACGCATCCCTGCCGATGCAGCCCACTAAGCCGAACCGCTACATGATCATTGGCGCGGGATTTGCACTTTCGTTGATTCTGGGCGCCGGTATGGCAGGATTGCAGGAAGCCAAGGATACGTCGCTGAAGAACCTGAAAGATGTACGTGCCTACACCAACCTTCCCGTTCTCTGTAGCATTCCTCTTCTCGAAAACACGATGTTGGTCAAGCGAAAGCGGCGTCTGACTTACCTTGCATGGTCGGCAGCCGTGATTGTCGGTGCGGCGGCCGTCACCGGGGCGGTTGTTTATTACTACTCGGTCACGCTGAAGACCTAAGGAAAATATGAGCCGCGTACATGATGCGCTTCGCCGTGCGGAGCAAATGCTGGAAGGGACGCTTGACGCGCCGTCGACTGAAGGTGACGGGCGTGCGCTTGTCGTCAAAGAAGAAGGTGGACTCGCAGGTGCCGATTCGGTTGAAGTGCCGCCCTCCGCACCATCTCGAGGACTCATGCGTCCGGAGACTGGCGGCCTCCAGATCGACGCGCGCGCCTTCCTCGCCCGCTGCAAGACAATTCCGTTCCGTCCCGCACCAGAAGCTCACCTCATTAATCCGGATGAACCGCACGACGGGGCGTCCGAAGAGTTCCGCAGCCTGCGCACCAGGCTCAATCATATGCAGGCGCAGCAGGATCTACGCGTAGTGGTCTGTACCAGTGCCTCTCCCGCCGAGGGTAAGACTTTCACCGCGTGTAATCTGGCGCTGGCGCAGGCTCAACTGGAACTTCCGGTGTTGCTGGCCGATCTCGATCTTCGTCGCCCCGTTGTGCATCAGCAGTTCCAGTGTGAGCGAACACCGGGTTTTTCGGACTTCCTGCTCGGTGAGAAATCGCTCGAAGAGTGTATTCGACACGTCGAGGGTACCAACCTCTACATTCTGCCCGCCGGTTCGGCCGTCCGAAATCCCCTGGAACTTCTGAACATGCGACCGGTGCGTTACACGCTCGATTCGTTCCGGAAGGTTTTTAACTGGGTGATTCTGGATACGCCTCCCCTGCTGTTTTCGGCGGACGCGAATCTGCTCGCAACCATCACGGACGGCATCATTTTGGTAGTGCGCATCGGCTCCACCACTTACGACAGTGTTGTGCGCGCCATTCAGACACTTTGCGAAAACAACGTGTTGGGAATCGTCGCGAACGGCGCTCGTGCCGGCGA
This sequence comes from uncultured Acidobacteriia bacterium, assembly GCA_903825445.1. GTDB lineage: Bacteria > Acidobacteriota > Terriglobia > Bryobacterales > Bryobacteraceae > BOG-234. The sequence continues at coordinate 49,863 of CAIKAS010000277.1, read as the reverse complement.
ACTTTATAGCAAGTACACGTACTATTACACGAAGTCCGAGAACGTTGACGATGTGCCTGCCGAAGACGAAGACGACGATGGGCGCGAGGAAACGGACGACGCTGGTGAGGCCGAAGAGCGTGCTGGAGTTGAGTCCGTCGACGCCGAAGCCCAACCTGAGATTGCCGGCGAATCCGATGATGACGAGAGAGCTCAGCAGTTTCCGAAAATTGCGACAGGCGAAGAAGCTACCGATGCGCCGCCGCGCGGGCCGAGTAGCAGGAGTGACGGTTTCGTTGCTGCGGAGGCGGGCGAACAACCTGCAAAACCCAAGGGTGGTTTCTTCTCGCGCTTTAAATCGAAAGACAAGCCGCCAAAAGCCAAACCGGAAAAGGTGAAAGCCAAGCCCGTTGTATCAGATGGCGATAACGACGATGACGACGGCTGGAACTAGACCGGGACGGTCCCTCCTGAACTGCCGGAGACGGCTGTCATACTTAGTGCTGATCTCGTAACGCGACGCGAGCGACTAACATAGATCAGGCCATGACGCGCGTTCAAAAGCTCATAGGTGCAACTGCTCTGATCGCGACCTACTTTCTGGCGCTGACATGGCGGGGTCTTACCGCGTATTTCACTGGCGACGACCTCACAAATATTCAGTTTCTTCACGGTTTTGGACAGCGTTCTCTGGCGATGCTGCTGGTACACACCGCCGTGGTGGTCACTCCGGAGTATCGCCCGTTCGGCGGTGTTGTTTATCGGATTCTATTCGCCACGTTCGGGCTCGACCCCGTTCCCTTCCGCGTGTTTTGCTATCTTTGCCTGTTGCTGAATCTTTCTCTGGCCTGGCTGTTGGTCAGGAACGTGGCAAGATCCGCCACCACCGCGACCCTGTCGGCGCTGATTTGTGCTGTCAACGCGTGCATGGGCGGACTCTATTTCAACACAGGGACTCTTTATGACATTCTTTGTTTTACGTGCGGCATATCCGCGCTGATTGTCTACGTCCGAGTACGTAGTCATGACGCAGACCTCAACGGCCGCCACCTCGCGGTCTTCCTCGCACTTTATTGCCTCGCACTCGATAGTAAGGAAATGGCGGTCGCATGGCCCGCGTTGCTTGCGGCTTACGAGATCGTCTTCCACTGCCATCTGAATCGGTGGCGAGCCCGATCGATCCCCATCGCCGTCGCGGCCGTGATCGCAATCCTCTACGGCCTTGTGAAGACGCAGGTGCCGAACCAGATGAGCATTACTCCGGATTATGTCCCGCGAATGTCACTGGCCTACGCTGGTCAGCAACTCAACCACTACTATTCGATCCTCTTGAGAAACATGGTGATCGATACGGGGTATCTCTTGGTCTGTCTTGCCTTCTTATTGTTGGTCGGAATCCTGCTACGCAGCCGGCCGATGGTCTTCGGAATCCTGTTTGCGAATATCGCACTGCTGCCGCTATTAGTCATCCCCGGTCGATTCGGTTTCGTCTGGTACATACCCTGGCTGGGCTGGTCGCTCTATGCGGGTGCCTTTCTTGCTCGAGTTATCGACTTGAGCGCGCAGAGATTCGGCGGAGGTGACATCTCAGTTTGCCGACGGCGGGAAACCGCGGCATCCTGGTGTTTCGTCGTCCTTGTTGTCGGTCTCTATGCCGGGCAACGTGACGCCGCAGCCCATATGGGCGACTCACTGCTTCCACAGCAACACGGGCTGCGTGCTCTTGCAGATGCGCTGACGCGCGCCAATCCGAACCTTCAGTCCGGGAGCCGGGTCTTGGTTGCCGACGACCAATTGCCTTCTGTTGAATGGACCCAATTGTTTCTGATACGCCTTGCGTGGCGTGATGCCACGCTCTGGGTGGATCGTCCGTCCCAGTTAGGCGGCTCGTTTGACACCACGGATCTCTCCGAATATGCCGTCGTCATTCACGCCGGGGCGGTTCCGATACGCGTCTTGCCAGGAGTACCAATATCCCGGAATCCCTGGACGAGAATCGCTATTACTCCGCAAAGCGTCAATCGTAGCCGACAGGTCTCAGTTGAAGTGCCGGGGTTTCCTTCTTGCCGTCTGGACGTTGAGTACAGACTTCCGGATGACGAATTAGCGCGTTCCGGAATATGGAAAAACTGGTGCACGCTCGATGCCGATGGAAGGTGCCACCCAACGATCACGCAGGACGCTGAACGCGGTGTCGTACAGGTGCGCCGCATACGCCTCTGTGACGGCGAATGGCGCCGCACACAGGCGTCTTTTGAAATCCTTCCCTGAGCTAAAAGGCGTTCCGGATGTGAGCGGTGTGGTGATCGCCATGCCACGCGTAGAGGGCTAATACCTGGTCGAGCCGAAGAAGGCCGATTTCAGGGTGACGCATCGTCCGCGCCCACTGCTCTTCCGTAAGGCCGCGCAATAACGTCACCCAGCGCTCGTGCAGCGATTCCAGCAGGAGCAGCGACGTTTCCACGGGAGTCTCCGCGCTGTCCTTGAGCGATGCCCACGCCGCCTCGTCGTAAGGCTTGATCGTCGGCTCGTTTTCTGTCAACGCCAGCTTGAAGCGTACGTAACTATTCATGTGACTGTCCGGAACATGATGGATCACTTGCCTCACGGTCCAGCCACCTTCCCGGTACGGTGTTTCGAGTTGTTTTTCCGAAAGTCCTGTGACGGCAACCCGTAGCCGCGCCGGCGCCCCCACGAGACGCAGCAGAAAGTCTTCCCGTTCAGTCGCCGATACCGATTGCGGGAACTGAAAGCATCCGATCGGATATCGCGGATCGCCGCCAGGGCGCCGCTTCGTAGCCGAACTCACATCGTTTCTCCGTGGATGAGGTCTTCGTACGTCTCACGCGTGCGGATTACCCGCCACTTGTCGTCTTCCACTAATACCTCGGCGCCGCGTGGGCGCGAATTGTAGTTGGACGCCTGCACGAATCCATATGCTCCGGCCGAAGAGACTGCGAGCCAGTCGTCCGGTTGTACGTCGGCCATTTCGCGATCACGGGCAAGGAAGTCGCCTGTTTCGCAGACTGGACCCACCACATCGGCAATGACAGTCTTGCCTTCGGTTTGCCGGAGGGGCCTGATTTCATGGTGCGCTTTGTAGAGTGCCGGGCGAATCAAATCGTTCATGGCGGCATCCACCACGATAAATTCTTTTGCCGGGCTTTTCTTGCGATACAACACACGCGTCAACAGAACGCCAGCCGGTCCCGCGATAGACCGTCCGGGTTCGATCATCACCGTCAACCGGGCGCGGCCGATCCGCTCGCGCATGTCCGTGATGAAATCCCGTATTCCCGGCGCTTCGTCGCCCGGTTGATACGCAATGCCGAGTCCTCCGCCGAGGTCCACGTGATCGATCGGGAGGCCCTCTGCCTGCAGCGATTCGATCAGGTTAAGTACCTTGCCGGCTGCCTCCAAAATAGGAGAATAATCCAGTATCTGCGAGCCGATGTGGCAACTAACTCCGGATGCGCGAACATTGCTAAGGCTGCGGGTCCGGCGGTACACGTCGGATGCGGCGGCAATGTCGATACCGAACTTGTGGTCCCTCAGCCCCGTACTGATGTAAGGATGGGTGACGGCATCCACATCCGGGTTCACGCGCAAAGAGAATTGCGCGGTTACGCCGAGCTTCCCGGCTACCGAATCGATCTCATTCAGTTCGCCTTCGGATTCACAGTTGAAGTTCCGAATACCGGACCGCAGCGCTGCTTCGATTTCGGTCGCGGTCTTACCGACCCCGGAGAACACGACGCGCGCGGGATCTCCTCCTGCCTTCAGCACACGAAATAACTCGCCGCCCGAAACGATATCAAAGCCTGAGCCTGCTTTGGCAAGCATCGACAAAACCGCCAGCGATGAGTTAGCTTTGACTGCATAGCAAACCACGTGAGGAATGTCGCCGAATGCTTCGTCATAAGCCCGCCAGGCATTCAATATCGAACGCGAAGAGTAAACGTAACAGGGCGTGCCCACACTGCGGGCAATCTCCTCAAGATTCACCTGTTCGCAAAACAAACTGCCATTGTCGTACCGATACATTTACCTGATCCTTATTGCTTCGGGGCTTGTCGGCGGCTTCACGCGCATCACGATCAGGGTTTGGTCGTCGAACCGCACCGTGTTAAACGCGTCCAGATCCGCGAAGATTTTTTTTACCAGTTGCCGCGGCGTGAGCTTGTTGTAACGTTGCAGGATCCGGCCGAGTCGCACCGACCCGTAGTCTTCGCCGGCTCCTGATATGTGATCGGAAACGCCGTCGGAGAACAAAACCACCAGATCCCCGGGCCGGGTGTCGAAGGATTGCTCTTCGTAATCGCGATCTGGCAACAGGCCGAGCGGTACGCCCTCAAGGTGCGGGTTGATGATCTCGCCGCCCCGGCAAATCATCGGCGGTGAACCACCCGCATTCGCCATCGTGAACGCCATCGTTTTGGGATCCCATAACATCATGAGCAGCGTCAGATAGCGGCCATCCACCTTGCGGTTGACCAGCGCTTCGTTCAGGGACTTCATCAGTTCCGCCGGCTTACGGCGGCGGGGCGCCAATGTGCGCATGAGTCCACTGACCATGGCGCCGAACAGCGCAGCAGCGGCTCCCTTACCGCTGGAATCGCCGAACGCGATTTGCATTTGCCCGTCGTTGTGTCCGAAAAAGTCGTAAAGATCTCCGCTGATTTCGCGGGCCGGCCGCAGGCCGATCGCTATCTCCAGTCCCTCAACTTCCGGTGCCTCCTGCGGCAGAAGCACAGTCTGCAAGTCGAAGGCGGCGCGCAGATCCTCCTGCATCAGCCGCTCGCGCTCGCCAATTTCCTGATAGAGTCGTGCATTTTCGACCGCAATAGCAACCGACGGTGCCAGCAGGCTCATCGTGCGTGCATGGTCTTCGGTGAAGAATCCAATGCGTTCACTTTCCAGATTCATCACGCCGATCACAACGTCATGCACCATCAGCGGCACGGCAAGCTCACTGTGGATACCGGAATCCGTCGCGATGTAACGCGGGTCCACGGCGGTATCGTGAACCCGTACAATCTCCCGCCCCACCGCCGCTGCACCGGTGATGCCTTTTCCCATCGGAATATTGTCGATGCTCACTCGCTCGTCGTAGCGCAGGCTGAACCGATGGCGCAGGAATTTACGCTCTTCATCCACCAGCAGTATGCTGAACGCACTGTAATCGATCAGCGTGCGCACGCTCGACGCGATCTTGCCAAGAAGTTCGTCCAGATCAAGGATTGAAGAGAATTCATGAGAAATGCGTGAGAGCGCCCGGATGGTTCTGTACTGCCGTTCGGCCCGACGATATAACTGCGCATTGTCGATAGCGGCGCCAACACGACTACCAATCAGCCGCAAGAGCGCTCTGTCGTAATCGGAATATGCGCCCGGCCGCGCCGATTGAACGTCGATTACGCCCACTAGTCGCTTCCGCGCGATCATAGGCACGCTGAGTTCGCATCGCACGACGTCGGATGTTGGCAGATATCGTGGATCCAGAGAAGTGTCTGTCGCCAAAATCGGTTCGCGTGTTTGCGCGGCCGTTCCCACAATTCCTTCACCGAGTCGCAGCGAAAGATTTCGAACCACGTCCTCGCGATGGCCAACTGCGCGCCGGATTCGAAGGTCCTGACGTTTATCGTTGTAAAGCAGAATGGCGAACAGATCGTACGGTATGACGCGCTGGACGATGCCCGCCACGCTGGCCAGCAATTCGTCCAGGTCCAGCGTCTCTGCCATAACGGTGGAAACTTCCAGAAGGAAATCAAGCAGATCCGTGCGTTCGCGGAACTGGGTTCTGGCGCTGGGCGAACGCATGCTAGTAAGAGGACGGCGCTCCGCCGTCTGCGGCTTTGGCGCCGCCGGAAACCGCGGTGGACTCGACGATCCGAACGCTCGCGCTCGCTCCCACGCGGGTGGCGCCTGCTGCCACCATCGCCTTCAGATCCTCAAGCGTTCTGATTCCGCCCGAGGCTTTCACGCCCATTGATGGTCCAACAGTCCTGCGCATCAGGGCAATATCTTCAACCGTGGCGCCGGACTTGCTGAAACCAGTCGAGGTCTTCACAAAATCTGCCCCTGCGCTCTGCGCAATCCGACACGCGAGGACCTTCGCTTCGTCGGTGAGCAGCGCGGTCTCGATAATTACTTTGAGGATGGCGCCGCGTGCGTGACTGGCCTCCGCCACGGCCCGGATGTCCGAATCCACCACGGCGGTTTCGCCCCCCAGGAGCGCACCCACGTTGATGACCATGTCGATTTCCTCCGCGCCATCCGATAACGCGGCTATCGTCTCGGCAGTCTTGGCAGCAGTGCTCGTCGCGCCGAGCGGAAATCCAGAAACCGTACAAACGCGAACTACAGAACCCTTGAGTTGCGCCGCTACCAGCGGCACCCAGAACGGGTTTACGCAAACGCTCGCGAAACCGAACCGCAGAGCCTCATCGCAGACGGTTTTCACATCGTTCCGGAGTGCTTCCGGTTTGAGAATAGTGTGGTCGATAAGACGCGCGATACTGCGGTCGAAATTCATGGCCGGGTGGAAACCACTACCGTAACACACCGTGCAGGCAGTCGCGCGAAATTTCGGGCACGCGCGCACTCATTGCCACACTGTTTCTATATCTGCGAGGTGCAGAAAGCGCAGCGTTTCGCGGCGATGGGAATCTCGCTGAGACACTCCGGGCATTTCTTAGTCGTGGGGTCGGGCGGGGGCGGTTCATTTTTAGCGCGCGTCATCAGCGCATTAACCGGCAGCACTACAAAGAAATAGACCGCTGTCGATATCAGTAAAAATGAGATAATCGCATTGAAAAAGCTCCCCACCAAGAACTTGCTGCCATTCACTTCGAAGTGAATGTTGGAAAAGTCCGGCTTACCAACTACCGCCGCGATCAGCGGTGTCAGCAGGTCTTTCGTGAACTCCGTCACGACGGCGCCAAATGCTGCCCCCACCACAACGCCGACTGCTAAATCCACTACATTCCCGCGTAACAAGAACTGTTTGAAACCGCCAGCCATCGCATTTTCTCCTTCGACCAATATAAACGGTCCCTGACGGTCTATTGCCGTGGAGGCGGCGCTGGCCCTGAAGAATACTGTGGGGTCGGTTCGGACGCCGCTGCCCGTCCGCTCTCATCGCGGCGCTCGCCGATGCGTGAATCATTGCTCGCCAGATCCTGAAACGTGTCGAAAAGGCAACCCGCCCAGACTGAGCCTTTTCGGGGTGCCGGCGCGTGGCGCAGGAACTTGACGAAACCAACCCCGCACCCGGTTAATCCCACGGTAGCCACTGCAGCCCTCAGATGAACTAAAATCCAGTATCCAAAACCGTTCCACCCAGGTGTGTTATCCACGTTGTCTCCTCCTTTTACGTTGTTGTGCGCGGAAGCGAGTAGGAAGCCCCGTCGGATGGTCCCCCCGCGGAACCATCCGAACGGTGAGCTATTCGTTCCACACGCAACCTTAGTGCGTGGCAATAAACAGATCCAAATAATTACGCCTGATCCTCGCCAGTCTTTCGTACCCGGAATTCGTCGGATGATAGCCGGTGTAGTACATGGAGTTCGTCGCCTGACATGTATTCATTACTGAATCCACCGTGTAATTAACGATCCCGTTCACGTTCGCAGGCAGGGAGGCCAAAAGCCACGAATTGAACGTATTTCGAATCGAATCGGTAGCACACCCGGCCACGTTGTACGGCGTCACCGTGTCAACCAGGATCATCCATCCGGGCTGGGCTGTATGAATGGACGAGATGTACGTATTCAGGTAACCTTCCACGCTTGCCGCAGTGGCGGCGTTCAGCACAATATCGTTGAATCCGTAGCTGATCTCCAGAACATTCAGCGCATAGCCGGAATTGTATGCAGCAGTGATCGCAGCCACCGTGCCAGCCGATACCGCCTGAAGCGTCTGGCCGCCCTGGCCATAGTTTAGTTCCACAGGAATAAACTGGCCTGATTTCCAGTTCGGGTAGGATTGATTCTGAATATTCAGCTCCAGTGTGCTGTTGACGCCAGCCGTGATGGAGTCGCCGGTTTTAGTTATCCTTACGACTTGTCCGCCGTACTGCGGTGTTCCGTAAGTGGCGCGCGAATAAGCGAACCACTCCTGAATCTGATTTAAGGTCAACGCTGAAGGAAAGACGTCGATCTCGTACATGTTGCCCGCATACTGATAGCTGCCGCCCGTCGTCCATGAGGCGATCTGCCCGCCCGTTACGCTGCCAGAGGCAAGAGCGGATCCAGTGTATACCGAACCGTCCGGCCGGTATGCAGTTACCGCGCTGGAACTCATGGCCGTGCAACTCGCGCTCATCGCTGCCGGATGCACGCCGAGGGAAGCCACCGTGTTCTCTCCGGCCATATACTCGTCGGAAATTGTGTAAAGCCCGCTGGACTCCGATTGCAGGTACCAGTCCGCCGGACCCGAGCCGCCCGACCCAAGGTTCAGGTAGACCATCGTCGCGCTGCTCGGATTGATGTTCTCGATAACCGTACACACCGTTGCGGACTGCTGATTGAAACTCGCGCTGCCGGGAATCCCCATCCAGTCGGACCCACCGAAATGTACCGCCGGAACCCCGCTGGTGGTCTGGCGATTCATCACCGGTGCACCGCTTGTAAGCGAAGCGTTGTTTCCATGACCGCTGGAATCCGACCATGTACTCACGGTTGAGCCATTGGCGTACGTGAGTGACGATGCAACGTAGCGGACCGTCGGAGTCACTTCCGTAAACAGATTGGCAGTTGGTGAAACAAGCGAAGCGCCGGTTGCGCCCACTGATCCGGTGGGACCTGCCGCACCGGTCGCACCCCCGGTGCCAGCAGGACCAGCGATTCCCTGCGCGCCCGTTGATCCCGTAGCTCCCGCTACGCCTTGTGGTCCGGTTGCACCGGCAACACCGGCAACACCGGCGGTCCCTGCTGTGCCGGTGGGACCAGCGATACCCTGCGCGCCACTCAGCCCTGTAGCTCCCACCGCACCCTGTGGTCCGGTGGCGCCGGCAACCCCAGCTGCACCCGCAGTGCCAGTCGGACCAGCAATACCCTGCGCGCCACTTGGCCCCGTTGCCCCCGCCACACCTTGTATGCCTGTGGCGCCCGTTGGACCCTGCTGTCCATTCGCGCCCGACGTCCAATAGCGCGTCCCGTCCGAAATCATAGCGACCGCGTTCGTGGACGCAAGCGCGTACGCTCCAACCACTCCGTTGATCGCATTGCCATTGTTGCTAACCGCAATGCTGCCGGAGTTCGTGTTTAGCAACACCGCGCACCAGCCGACAGCCGGAACTGTCACGGGAAGCGCGAAACCGGCGCTCGTAGTCTGAATGAGCAGATAGCCGTTGTCCGACGCCTGTATCTGGTACGCTGCGCTCTTGCTCGCCGTCCCCACCGCGCCGCATCCGTTGATGCCAGGCACGCCGCTCGGCCCTGTTGCCGGGCTCCCGGAACTGCCACTCGAACCGGAGTCGAGTCGATAAGTTGCCATCAGCGTATCCTGTGGCTGTGGAATCGCGCCACTCGCAAACTGAACAGTTGAGCCTGTGAGTGCATAGTCTGTTCCTGCCTGCAACAGGATGCCATTGCGAAACAGCAGAAGACTGGTTCCGCTAGGAGTGTTCGCCAGCGTAAACGTGGCGTTCAATCCATTCACCAGGCCGCCAGGCACCTCACCGTTAATGAACGTTGGCAGTATGAGCCCGGAGGTACACGGTCCTGTCGTCCCATCGACGAATAGACAGTCACCCAGATTGCCCACCGCTGTTTCCAGGAGTCCGTTCTGGTCGACCACCGCTACAGCATTCGTGCCGTAACCCGGTCCCTTAATCGGCCGCGCATTCAGGTCGGATACAAGGTTGGTTACTGACGCTTCCGTCACCGTTCCTGTACTCCCGCCCGTTAGCCCGCCTGCTGATCCCGAGCCCGCTACGCCCGCTCCCGTTCTCACCTGCGCCACTCGTAGTGGCGTCGCGCTCACCGGAACCGTCCACGTCTCGGTGTACTGCTGATCTCCGTCGCTTTGATAAAGGACTGAGTAGACGTTTGCCGGTGGCGTGGCTGCGCTGTTCGGCGCCAGTTGAACCAGCAGATTGCCGTTGACCACCTGAACAGTTCGGCTCTGCTGCACGATAGTGCCCGGATTGTTCGTGTCGAATGTACTCCATTGGATAGTGAGCGAGCCATAGTACCGCTGGCCGTCCGCATCGAACAGAGTGTCCTGAATTGTAGTGAGGGCGCTCTGGCCCCAGATTGTTCCGCAGAGCACCGACGCAAGAATGATGGCCGGGCCCAGCAATGTGAGTTTTTTTCTTTGAGATCGCATGCTGCTCCTGGCAACAGCAGTACCATCCCCGCGCCGCAAATCCGGCGCGCAAATTTGGCTGGTTTGCCGCTAACTCAATGCAATGGTTAGGCGTAAGATTTTTCTACGAAAGTTGTGACTGATAGAGTCGGTTCTCGCGAATGTAGCGAAACACAGCTTCCGGGACCGCCACCTGGCTGTCACCGCCCGCAATCTGTTCCCGCACTTCAGACGACGATACCGGAAGTTCCAGCCCTTCCAGTTGATAAGCCCGCGCACCTTCCGGAATCTCGTATTCCGACCCGGGCCTCGTAACAACAATGAACTCCACCAGTCGCACCACGTCCTTCCATCGATGCCACGTTCGTATTTCGGCGAATGCGTCGGCGCCGATCAGGAATGCCAGCGGACCTGCCCCGGATGCCAGCAGACGTTCGATCGTCAGGATCGAATAGCTGGGTACCGCATCCTGCTCGATTCGCGAAACTTCAAACGACGGTTCCCCCGCGCACGCCAGTTCCACCATGCGCACGCGATCTTCGTAAGCGGCCATCGAACTGCCCCTCTTGTGCGGAGGATTTGCCGCCGGCACAAACAGCACGCGCCGCAACGCGAATTGATCGCGCGCGGCGCGTGCCATCGCCAGGTGTGCGTTGTGAATCGGATCGAACGTGCCGCCAAACAGCGCGGTATGTGCCTTCAGCGCGCGGACGGTGGGTCCTGCGGCGTCAAGCTTCTCGGCAACAGCGCCCGGTTGCTTCCCGCAGTCAGGTCGCGCGCTGCCGGAGTCGGCTTCCGGCATTGTTGCAGCTGGAATCAAACCCGTTCGATGGTCACGGTGTTGATCCGGACTTCTTTCTTCGGACGGTCAGACGAATCCTTCGGGACTTTGGAGATCTTCTCTGCCACATCGTAGCCTTCGATGACTTCACCGAAAATAGTATGCCGGTTGTCGAGCCAGGGCGTCGCCGCAACGGTGACGAAGAACTGGCTGCCATTCGTGTTGGGGCCGGCATTAGCCATAGAGAGCAGCCCCGGCTTCGAATGCTTCAGCGAAGGGTGGAACTCGTCCGCAAAGTTGTAGCCGGGTCCGCCGCGGCCTGTGCCCTGAGGGCAGCCGCCCTGAATCATGAAGTCCGGAATCACGCGATGGAAGACGAGTCCATCGTAAAAAGGCTTACCCGTCTTGATGCCTTCAGCCAGATCGGTGAAGTTCTTCACGGTGTTGGGCGCTTTGTCGTCGAAAAGCTTAATTTTGAAGCGGCCTTCAGTTGTGTCGAACACCGCGTACGTTTCAGTTGCCATAAAGCAATTTTAGCGTGCGGGTGGAGTCTGAGCGCCGTCTTTCCTCAGACATGTCTGTCGTACCAGAAGCACCGCGGCATCCGACGCCGCTTCTGCGTAGTCCGAATCGCCATGAATCAGGATCAGCGAGTGGCATCCTTCAATGAGCAACATAATCTGTCGTGCGACCTGTTCGGGTCGCATTGCGCCGTAACCGGTCAGTTGGTGTGTCAGCCAGTCTTCAATCGCCGTTTTATGCCGACGCGCGACAGCCCTCGCCGGATGACCCGGCAAATCCGCCAGTTCCATCACCGACCGCGTGAATCCTGATCCTTGCCACCCTGGCTGACGACTCCAGGCGCCATACTTGTCAAACAAACGGCGCACCAGATCCTCCGGCGCCACATCGGGACCATCGGCCCAGCCCCGCACGCTTGCAAATACAAGTTCATGCTGCGCTTCCAGCACTGCGGCAAGCAACTCATCCTTGCTGTCGAAGTGATAGTACAGGGTCCGCTTTGACACACCCGCAGCTTCGGCAATAACGTCCAGCCGGGCGCGTCCGAAGCCTTCCTTATAGAACACACGATAGGCCGCGTCCACGATCACTGCCCGCATATTTTTGTTTTGTCTGGGCATGTATACCCACAAGTGAGTTTACAAAGGTCCTCCGGCATACGATCATCGCCACATGAGTGATCCTTCCCGCACACACCGTCTGCCCGCAACAATCACCGGTTTCAATGTCCGCGCAGTCCGCGTCCCCATGTCAGAACCGCACCGGACCGCCAGTGGCTCCGTCACCGAATCGCCCCTCGTTCTCACCGATATCGTCACCAGCGAGGGTGTCGTCGGTCACAGCATCACTTTTACCTACACAGCCATCGCTCTGAAGCCAACCGCCGATCTGATCAGTAGTTTGCTGCTCTCAATTCAGGGGGAACCGCTCGCCCCCGCCGATATCTTCGACAGGTTCGCCTCACGCTTCAGGCTTCTCGGCACCAAAGGGCTCCTCGGCATGGCGATAGCCGGCATTGACATGGCGCTGTGGGATGCACTCGCCCGGATTCACCAGACGTCGATTGTGCGCCTGGTCGGGAGTGCCCCAAAACCGGTTCTCGCCTACGGAGCTGTAGGTTATGACGGAGTTGCCGGTTCCGCCAGAGTCGCGGAGCAATGGGCAAAGCGCGGCTTCAAAGGAGTCAAGATCAAGATCGGCTATCCTGCCGCCGACGAAGACCTGGCCGTGGTGCGCGCCGTTCGCACGGCAACTGGCGGTGAACTGGCCATCATGGTCGATTACAACCAGTCGCTCACTCCGCCCACCGCCATTGAGCGACTGCGCAAACTCGACGACGAAGGCCTCACATGGATCGAAGAACCCGTCCTCGCGCACGATTACTCCGGGCATGCAACCGTTGCGCAGGCCATCCGCACTCCCATTCAATGCGGAGAAAACTGGTGGGGGCCGCAGGATATGCGACAGGCAATTGAAGCACGCGCCTCGGACTACGTCATGCCTGATGTGATGAAGATCGGCGGAGTGACCGGTTGGCTTCGTGCCACCGCACTGGCTGAAGCGCACTCCATCCCCGTCTCAAACCATTTGTGGCCGGAACTGAGCGCGCAGTTGATGTGCGCCACCCCAACCGCTCATTATCTCGAGTACGCCGATTGGTGGAACCCGATCGTCGCCGAACCGCTGCAGGTCGCAAACGGGATGGCCAGCGTCGACGGCGCAATTGGCGGAGGCGTGGATTGGAATGAAGCAGCAGTAGCGCGTCTCGCGGCGTAATCTGCCGAACTCACTCCGACGAACGCTGTTCCTTCGCGGCGAGCGATGCCAGTACATCCGCGCGATTGTTGTCCGCGTGCGACGCATGCCCCTTCGTCCAACTCCATCGCGTCGCGTGGCGCGTCGTCTCGTGATCCAGCAATTCCCACAGATCGCGGTTGACCACTGGCTTCTTCTGCGACGTCATCCACCCGCGCTTCTTCCAGTTCGTGATCCAAAGTGTGATGCCGTTCTTCATGTACTCGGAATCCGTCACCACTTCCACGTCGCAGCGTTCGCGCAGCGCGCGCAGCCCTTCAATCGCAGCCGTGAGCTCCATTCGATTGTTTGTTGTGTGCGCTTCGCAGCCGAATAATTCCTTGCGATGTTCGCCATGCAAAAGGATGGCTGCCCATCCTCCAGGTCCCGGGTTTCCGAGGCACGCACCATCCGTTATGAGTTGAATTTTCTTCACTGAGTACCCTTGTACCATCCGGCCACCCGCGGCGCATGGTACCACCCCCAAAACATTTTTGCATTTTTTTGTTTTACTTTTGCCAAAGATGTTACATAATAGAGGACGGGAGAATTAACAACATGGCAACAAAGAAAGCCGCAAAGAAGGCCGCCCCTAAGAAGGCAGTCGCAAAGAAAAAGGCTGCAAAGAAAAAGTAGCCTCCAGGGCAGGTCTTCGGATCTGCCCTTTTTCTTTTTGATGTTCATGACGCAGATCTTCGGATCTGCGTTTTTGCTTTTAAGGCCATCCTCGGATATGCGTTTCAGGCCCGCCAATCAGGCCTTCAGAGCCTGTCCCAGTGTAGAAATCCAATCATCGTCTTGGCATCCGCAATCGCATTCGTCCGGATCATTTCCCGCAGTTCCTTCTTCCCGAACCATCGCGTTTCAATGCGTTCATCTTCCATCGGTTGCGCTGCTCCCACCGTGAGTTCAGTGGCCAGGTAGATCGTCATGGCTTCTTCCAGGAAGCCCGGGCTCGGATAGAACATCGCCAGTTTTTTCCATTTCTTCGCCCGTAACCCCGTTTCCTCCACCAGTTCGCGCTTCGATGCCTGCAGCGCCGTCTCTCCGTCGTCGATCTTGCCTGCGGGAAGCTCCCACAAGTATTTGTCCGCCGGCAATCGATACTGCCTCACCAGCAGCACGCGGTTCTTCGCATCCACCGGCATAATCACAGCCGATCCGTTGTGGCGCACCACGAACCGCCGAATCTTAAAGCCGGTCTTATCCGTAGCTTCGTTTTCAGTGACGCGGAACAGGCTACACGCGAACACTTCTTTGGACGACACAATCTTCATAGGGAACAATCTCCGTTTCTCGTCTACGCGCGAAGCGACTTTGCGAATCGATCCGTCGCGTAAGTATTCAAAATATCGGCAGCCACAAGTCCTCCGCGTCGCGCCGTCAGGATTCCATAACGCATGTTGTCCAGGTGCTTTGGATGATGCGCATCCGTCGACACGATGAACTTCGCGCCCTTCGCCTTCGCCGCCCGCACATGCGTCGCGCTCAGATCCAATCGCTCCGGGCTGCCATTGATCTCCATCGCGACCCCGCGTTTCACCGCCTCATCCACCACTTTGTCGAAATCGAACGGAAACGGGTCGCGATGCAGCAGCAGTCGTCCCGTCGGATGCCCCAGCGCCGTGATCTGGGGGCATTCAAGCGTGCGGAGCAGCCGGTCCGTCATTGCAGCTGGTTCCAGATTCATATGGCTGTGGACGCTCGCAATCACCAGATCCAGCTCGGCCAGTGCATCCCATTCGATGTCCATCGTTCCATCTTTAAGGATGTCGCACTCAAGTCCCGAGAAGATCCGAATCCCCAGCTCGCCCCGTTCGTTGATCTTCCGCACCGTGCCCGCGAAATCCGTCACGCGCTTCTCGTCCAGTCCAAAAGCCATGGAGAGCGCCTTCGAGTGGTCCGTAATCGCGACGTACTCGTATCCGAGCGCCCGCGCCGCCTCCGCCATCTCTTCAAGAGTCGCGCGACCGTCCGTCGCCGTCGTGTGCATGTGAAGATCGCCGCGAATGTCGCGCTGCTCCACCAGCACCGGCAACTGATGCGCCTCCGCCAGTTCGATTTCCCCCTGGTTCTCGCGCAGCTCCGGCGGAATCCAGTCGAGTCCGAGCGCCTTGTAGACGCCTTCTTCGGTCTCACCGGCCACACGCGTGTTGTCATCGAGCCGGAAGAGACCGTACTCGTTGAGCGTCAGCCCCAACCGCAACGCGCGCTGCCGTAGCGCGATGTTGTGCTCCTTGCTGCCCGTGAAATACTGCATCGCCGCGCCAAAACTCTCGTGCTCCAGCGCGCGCACATCCACCTGCAGCCCTTCACGGCCCAGTTTCACGCTCGTCTTATTCGCGCCCCGGCCCAGCACCTCATGCACGCGCGGATAAGTCGCCACGCGCTCCAGCGCAGCCACCGCATTTGGACCCGTCACCAGCAGATCCACATCGCCGATGGTTTCCTTCCCTCGCCGCAGGCTTCCGGCAACCGCAATCTGCTCCAATCCTTCCAGCGCGCGCAGATGCTCCATGATTTCGCGCGCCGCATTGTCCGCGAAGTTCAACAGGAAGCGTCCGCTGTGCTCGCGCAGTTGAGCGATCCCCCGAAGCACCTTCTCCTCCAGCTTCGCGCCCATGCGCGGCAGTTCACGCAGCTTCTGATCTTTGCAAAGCTGTTCCAACTGGTCGATGGTGGTGATTTGGAAATGTTCGATCAGCGTCGCGATGGTCTTCGGCCCAAGCCCCTGGATCTTCAGGAAGTCGAGCGCGGCGGGGGTAAACTTCTTCAGCAGTTCGTCGCGGCGCTCGCAACTACCAGTCTTTTCGATTTCGGCCAGCACCACAGCCAGGCCCTTGCCAATGCCCGGCACATCGGTAATCTTCGCCTCTGGATTCGCCAGAATATCCGCGATGCGTTCGGGATAACCTTCAATAGTCGAAGCGCCGTTGCGATAGCTGCGAATACGAAAGCTGTCATCGCCGGCGATCTCCATCAGATCGGCGGTTTCATAGAGGACGCGTGCAAAGTCACGATTTTCCAAGCTTTTTTAGTTTAAACTGATGGCCGTAGCTCCGCAGGTCGATCTTGTCGCCCGCGATCGCAACACCCTCCGCGCGCAGTCGCAGTCGTTGTTCAAATCCACTCTCGCCCGTGAGCCGTATGCGCCCGCCAGCGCCCACCACGCGATGCCACGGAGCATTATCTGCAGCACGCAACGCCCACACCACCTGCCGCGCCGCGCCGGGATGCCCGCTAGCCGCGGCCACTTCGCCGTACGTGGAAACTCGTCCTTTCGGAATGCGCCGAACCTGCGCCAGCATCTCCGAAAACATGCCGTCTTTCACTTACCTAAGGCCGCCCCCCAGCGGCCGACCCAATCGTTAGAAACCTCTCGTCGATCTCCACCTGATACCCGCTCGCCAGCCGGTTCGTCTCGTTTGCCATCCCCGTCACCGCCATCAGTTCCGCGAACATCGCGTCCGTCATCCCCGCCTTCCGCGCCCCCGCCGTGTGCGACGCAATGCAGTACCCGCACTGATTCGTCGCGCTCACTGCGACGTAAATCAGCTCTTTCGTCAGTGGATCCAGCGCACCCGGCCCCATAATCTGCTTGATACTCTCCCACGTCCGCCGCAGCGTCACTGGATCATTCGCCAGCGCCTTCCAGAAATTATTGATCCAATCCACCTTCCGTGTCGCCATGATGTCGTCGTAAACCGCGCGCACCTCCGGTCCCGCATCCGCATATTCCACCAGTCCCAGCGTCGCCATGTCAGATTTGCCCCCATTCCGCTTGTTGATTCAGATCCAGCAGATAGCCCTTCTTCCCAACATTCATCGCGGAGGTGTCCCCCAGCTTGTCCTGTGCCCCCGCTGCTTCGTGAATGTGCCCGCAAAAAAAGTACCGTGGCTGTTCACGCTTCAGAAACTCGCGCACGGCGCGGCTTCCCGCATGCTTCAGATTCGTAATCCGGTCGAGCGACGTCCCGAACGGCGGCGCATGGCAGATCGCGATCATCGGTTTCAGCCCGTCGAACGCATGCAGGCGCGTTTCGAGTTCCTCTTCGGAATACTCTCCTGGCGTGTCGAACGGTGTTGGATTCGAATACCCCAGCCCGACCACCTCGAAACCATCGATCTGCATCCGCCCGCCATGGAAATCGTGAAATCCGAACTTCTCGCAGAGCTCCGAGACGTTCGCAGCCGATTCGTGATTGCCTGGCAGCACATACACGTGATCCGCCCGGGCCTGCATAATCTCGCCCATCGCATCCAGCCCGCGCGCGAAATTCACCAAATCCCCCGCGCAGAAGTAATAGTCGGCCTCCGTCGCCATCAGTCGCTTCAGCGCCAGAGTGTCGCCATGGAGATCCGAAAAAATCAAAAGTTTCACTGTCTCATGATAATTTAACCGTCCAGCAGCCCGTGACCCATGCCGGGGTCGGCACTGCCAGTCTGAGGCCCGCTTCGGAACTACCTCTCACCTATGTCCCCGTTCGGTACCACTTTTTGTCCGGTCGGTACGCGTCATGTATAGCCGGGGACATAGTTAACGTTACACTCGATAGTCCAGAGCGTCTTCAAATCCCCATGTACCCCCAATACCGTCGATTTGAACGAATCACCCGCCATGGATCGATGTCGCCGCCGTCGCGCAGAATAGGAGCCACATGGATGTGAACTGGTCGGGCTGTCCGCTTGTCGAAACCGTTCCCGGCGACGCAGTCGTCCCGTTTCCTGAAAGTTCAATGGGATAGGAGACATGACCGCCGAATACGTCGCTATGATCGGTTAGATGAACTAGCAAAAGCGTCGCGGTCCCGCCAGTTTGGAGCAGCTTGCAAATACGGGGCCCAGTTGTTCGAACCGAAGGAACTCGACCTGATGGCTATAAGCAAAGAGAGCGCCCTTTTTGCCGTTCGTAACGTTGCCCACCACGGCGACACGGACGTATTTCCCTTTCCGCTTGAGAACCATTGGTTTCACGATGATGAAGAGGCTGTTACCCGGCTCCTGATGTCTCTGGATGCGGACTTTGACCGCTGGCTAAGAACGTATCCCGTAAATTTTTCCACAGGCCTGGCGAGTGTCGGCTACCACGGATTTCGTGCCGCGTCTCAAATTGACCCAATATGGAATGCATATCTTCTGGCGTTACTCATTGAAATTGGGAGCGATATTGAGAAAGCTCGACTTCCAGTCGAAAAAAAGATCATTTTCTCGTACCGATTCAATCTCTCTAATGAACGCAACACACTTTTCAATCCTGAAATCGGCTGGGCGATGTTCCATCGCACGGCTCTCGAATACGTCAATTCAGCTGAGTTCGTTATATCGACCGACATATCAGACTTCTATCCGCGCATTTATCATCATCGACTAGAGAACGCGCTCAAGCAGGCTACGACGGAGACTGAGGCGGTCAAACGAGTCATGGAAATCCTGAAGCGTTTGTCCGGTGGCCCGTCTTACGGTCTGCCCGTAGGCGGTAACGCGGCTCGTCTGCTCGCGGAACTCCTGCTCAACAGAACAGATCGGTTACTACTTGCCGCGGGCATTCGCTTTTGCAGGTTTGTTGATGACTATCTGATCTTTGCTGATTCTGCCACATCCGCACAGAGCGCGCTCGTACAGCTTAGTGAGGTTCTCTTGGCCAATGAGGGTCTCACGCTCGCACGGGCTAAGACACGGCTCATGTCCAAGGCTGAATTCACCCGATCATCGCCGATGGCAGAACCAGTAGCGGCCGATTCTGTAGATGAGGCAACGGCAAAAGAGTTCCTAGGCCTTCGCTTGGCGTACGATCCGTATTCACCTACCGCAGACGCGCAATACGAGCAACTCCGAGAGGAGCTTGCACGCTTTGATATTACGGGCATGCTGTCGCGGGAGCTAAACAAAAGCAGGATTGATGAAGGCCTCACACGCCAACTCGTGAAGTCAATTCGCTTCCTTCCTCCACTGCTTCGTGATGCGGCAGCGCGTTCAGTAGTACGAAACCTCCGGATACTGTATCCTATTTTCCCGAGCGTCGCGATCGTGTTGCACCGTCTGTTAGACGAGCTATCAGAGGAGATCAGGCTCGAAGTGTTTGAAACGATTCGTAACCTTATCGTCCAGAATTCGCATATTTTTTTGGTTCCCGCGAACCTCAGTTTTGCAATTCACATTTTGGCGTTTGATCGCGCGGAGGAAACAGACGCATTGCTCATCGACGTCTACCACCGGCCAAAGACCGACATGATGGTGAAACGGGATGTATTACTCGCGATGACTCGCCGACGCGTGGACTATTGGCTTTCGGAACAGCTGAAACGTTTTGCGATCCTGACGCCTTGGGAAAAGCGGGCACTAATCGTAGCGTCGTACATCTTAGGGGATGAGGGAAGACACTGGAGGCATAGGTTTCGGGATGAATTCAGCGAAACCGATTCGGAGTTCATGAAGTGGGTGGGTGAGAAGAACAATGGGCGTACCTGGGATTTGCCATTATGATAAGCGAAAAGCGCTTCTCTCTTTCCCATTCTGCCTTCTGGAACTCCCTGTTACCCATGGAGGAGCCTTACATTCGGACGCGCAACGTGAGGTTATGCCGATTTGCCGCTCCCCTGTACTCGCTGGTTCCGCCTGACCAGAGGGGTTTGGTTAACGAATGTGCTTTTCTATTATTCGCTGCATCACTGCGGCTATCAGTCCCAGTGCCAGATCTTCCCGAGAATCTTATCTCCCAGTGTGCGAGCGAAGCCTTGGCCTACATTGCCAAAATGCCGCACTCTTCTGGACTGCCTCCGCAGCCGATGGGTAAATATGGATTACGCGAGGCAGCAACGGTTGCAAAGAGTCTAAGCGCATTTTTTTCTGGCCGCCCTATAAGAAACCTTCTTGCTAAGCCGTCTTTTCCCGGATGTGGGTGGCTCGACGAAGCGGTAGGCGATGTGCTCGGAGATTACACACTCTTCGAGGTGAAGGCCGGTGAACGGCAATTTCGCGGCGCTGATATCAGACAGTTGCTTTGCTACTGTGCTCTTAATTTCAGCATAAAGAAATACGATATTAAAACAGTCTGTTTGGTTAACCCTCGGTCTGGAATTTACCTTGAGGATGATCTCGAAACGTTATGCATGACGACGGCAGGTATGACGGCGGCGGTTGTGCTATCTGAGATTGTTAATTATATCGCCGAGCCCTTCAGTAGATACAGAACTGGCTGACTGCGTTAGTGTCCATAAGCTTTGGTCAAGACACGTTAGGCGGAACTACCCTTTACGCACTCCATAGCTGCGTCCTCTCATCCCCATGTCAGCCCTCGTTGTGGCCGGAGCGAAGCCCGGTCGTGGGTGAGTCACAGATTTCAAAATATATCGTCACCCTGTTTTCATCACCTTACCGCCCTCCCGCCTTTCGACCCCCTTCCAGCATGCAACTCTGTCTCCAGGAGAGCCGCCGCATTCGCTCCCCAATTCACGCCGAAAAAAGGAACCAGAAAATGTCCAGTCCCGCGCAAAGCATCGCCAACGCGATCAACGCCCGATCCTCCACCGGACCCCGCACCGAAGAAGGCAAAACAACATCCTCGAAGAACGCCACCACCCACGGCCTCTTCACCGACCACGACTTCATCCGCCCCGCCGAGCAATCCGCCTACGCCGACCTCGACAAGGCCCTTAACCACGACCTAGCCCCGCAAGGCATGCTCGAACACGAACTGGTCAACGAAATCCGCCGCGCCATGTGGCGTCTCCGCCGCTGCGGTCTCGTCGAAGCCAGCATGGTCCCCACCGACCACGAAACAGGCGACGATACCGGCAACATCCCCGACCCCATGCAGGTAGAATCCCAGGCCAAACTCCAGATCTCCGTCGACCGCGCCCGCTCCCAGGCCCACCGCCTCATGCACAAATGCACCGCCGAACTCCGAAAACTCCAGACCGATCGCCTCTACCGCAACGAATCCACCGAAGACGGCACGGATCTCTCTTATATGGGCATCTGCGACTGGCGATCCATCGAAAAGCAACTCACCCAACAATCCGCAGCTGAATTCCGCCTCGAAGGGCTCCGGGAAACGCTGCGAATCGACGCCATGCTCGCCGCCCCACTGCCGTCATCCAGCGAATCGGCTTCGTTTTGTAAAACGCCCCGCGACGCAAAAAACGCGGCCCCAATGCAGCATGCCGCCTAGCTTTTTGCGCTATCGGCGTCCATCGGCGTTTGTCGACGGCTATTAAGATCAGATTGTGTTCACCCGCATCTCCACTGCCGTCGCCGACCACAAACGCATCGGCGTAGCTGTGTCTGGTGGTGCAGATTCTGTCTTCCTCTTGACCGTCCTCCGCGAACTCAACGTCGCCGCCGCTATCCTCCACGTCAACCACAAACTTCGCGGCCCCGAATCCGACGCCGATGAAGCCTTCGTTCGCGCCCTCGCCGCCGCCGCAGACCTCTCCTGCCACGTGGCCACTCTCCCGCCCGCTGAGGGCAACACCGAACAGGAAGCCCGCCGCCTGCGCTACCAATTCTTTTCCGATTGCATTAGCCAGGGCATCTGCGACACCGTCGCCACCGGCCACACATTGGACGACCAGGCCGAAACCGTCCTCTTCCGTTTCCTGCGCGGCTCCGGTTCCGCCGGCCTCAGCGGCATTCGCCCCGAAACCGCCACCGGCACCATCCGCCCGCTACTCTCCATCCGCCGCGCCGAAATTCGCGAATACCTAAAGACCCGTAATATCGAATGGCGCGAAGACGCGTCCAACGCCAATACCGACTACCAGCGCAACCGTATCCGGCACAACATCTTACCGGAACTCACGCAGCTGAACCCCGCGCTTCCCGAAGTCCTCGCCTCCACTGCTGAATGGGCGCGCGCCGAAGAAGACTACTGGACTACCGAACTCGACCTGCTGGAACCTCTGTATCTCCAAACCGCGCCCGAAACCGTCCTGCTCAACATCGAGCCTTTCGTCGAACTTCCTCTCGCCGCCCAGCGCCGCCTGCTCCGCCGCGCCGTCGAACGCGTCCGCGGCCACCTCCGGGCCATCGGCTTCCACCATATAGAGGGTATCCGCGCCCTCATGGCCACCCGCGAAGGCAGCGGTCGCATCCAGTTGCCGGATCTCGACGTCTACCGCTCCTTCGACCAGCTCCGCCTCGCCCCCCAGGGTTTCGACGCCCGGATAGAGCGAAATTTCGAAGTTCCCCTGTCCGTTCCAGGCCTCACCAGCCTCCCGGACCGCCGCTTAACCATTGAGATGGAACTCGTCACCCCCGATGGCGTATATAATAGTGACGTGAACGCTTTGGACCAGGCAAAGTGCCTTGGTTCATTGCACCTCCGCAACTGGCGCCCCGGAGACCAGTTCGAACGGTACGGTCATCCTGGAGCGGTCAAAATCAAGACCTTGTTTCAGGATTTCCGGATTCCACTTTGGGAACGGCGCAGATGGCCCGTCATTGTGATGGGAGACGCAATCGTCTGGACCCGAAGATTTGGTGCAAACAGGAATTTTGCTGCAACGACGGATAGCGAATCTATCCTTTTGGTACGGGATTTGGCTTCAGTTGGAATCGAATCGGTCCGCCGAAACGTCTAAACCAATAGCGCGGGTCTTTTTTGATGTCAAGCGGCGCTGAAATTGCAGGGCTTATTCGGCGTACAGCTGTTCGGGCGTAATAGACGAGATCGGTAAATGAGGTTTTGTGAACTCAAACGTTAAAACAATTATTTTCTGGGTAGTGGTCGTCTGCATGGCCGGGTTGCTCTGGGCCGTCGTTAATCATACCCACGGCAAGAACGATCTTGCGCTCAACTTCACTGAGTTTCTCAATGAAGTGGATGCGGGCAATATCAAAAATGCCACCATTGACGGTACGTCCGTTAAAGGCGACAAGGTCAATGGCCGCGATCTCTACCACACGACGGTACCCGCCACCTACTCCGATCTCTACACGAAACTGAAGGACCGAGGCGTCACGATGACCATCTCGGACTCCTCCGCCAACGGCTGGCTCTCCATGATCGTGAATTTCTCCCCGATCATCCTCGTCGTCGGCTTCTGGATCTTCATGATGCGCCAGATGCAGTCTGGAGGAAATAAGGCCATGAGCTTCGGCAAGAGCCGCGCTCGCCTTCACTCCACCCAGCAACGCAAAGTGACATTTAAGGATGTCGCCGGCGTGGAAGAAGCCAAGGAAGAACTCCAGGAAATTATCGACTTCCTCCGCGAACCCCAAAAGTTCCAGAAGCTCGGCGGCCGCATTCCCAAAGGTGTGCTGCTGGTTGGCTCGCCCGGCACCGGTAAGACGCTGCTCGCCCGCGCCATCGCCGGTGAAGCCAGCGTGCCCTTCTTCTCTATCTCAGGTTCGGATTTCGTCGAAATGTTCGTCGGCGTCGGCGCCAGCCGCGTCCGCGATCTCTTCGAACAGGGCAAAAAGAATGCCCCCTGCATCATCTTTATAGATGAAATCGACGCAGTCGGCCGTCATCGCGGCGCTGGTCTCGGTGGTGGTCACGACGAACGTGAGCAGACCCTGAATCAGTTGCTTGTCGAAATGGACGGTTTTGAATCGAACGAGGGAGTTATCCTCGTCGCTGCCACCAATCGCCCCGACGTGCTCGATCCCGCGCTGCTTCGCCCCGGTCGTTTTGATCGCCGCGTCGTGGTCGGACGCCCCGATGTCGGCGGTCGAGAAGCGATTCTCAAGGTTCACACCAAGAAGGTTCCGCTCGGTGACGATGTCGATCTCTCTGTTCTGGCCCGTGGTACACCAGGTCTCGCCGGTGCCGAACTCGCCAATCTCGTGAATGAAGCGGCCCTCTACGCCGCCCGTCAGAATCGCAAAGTCGCGATGATGATCGATTTCGAACTCGCCAAGGACAAAATCCTGATGGGGGCTGAACGTCGGTCGATGATCCTGACTGATTCCGAGAAGCGCACCACCGCGTATCACGAAGCTGGGCACGCCGTTGTGGCCGTGAAGGTTCCGAATGCCGATCCGCTCCACAAGGTCTCCATCATTCCGCGCGGCATGGCTCTCGGTATCACCATGCAGTTGCCGACTGACGACAAGCACAACTACAGTAAGACCTACTGTGACGATCAGCTCGCCATCCTCATGGGTGGTCGCATCGCCGAGGAGATCTACCTCAACCAGCTAACCACCGGCGCAGGCAACGACATTGAACGTGCCACCGAAATGGCCCGCAAGATGGTCTGCGAATGGGGTATGAGCGAACTCGGTCCGCTGAGCTTCGGCAAGAAGGAAGAGCAGATTTTCCTCGGCCGCGAGATCTCGCAGCATCGCGATTACAGCGAAGAGACCGCCATCCGTATTGATGAAGAAGTGAAGCGTATCATCTCCAACGGCTACAACCGCGCGCGCGCCATCATCGAAGCTCACTCGAAGGAACTCGTGAAAGTCGCCGAAATGCTTCTGGAGCGCGAAGTCCTGGATGGAGCTGAAGTTCGTTCCATCATGAACGGCGATGATTTGCCGCCCGCCCCCAGCGGCAGTTCACGCGACACCGCCGATCACAACACCCAGCAGGTCATCCGCCCGGAATCCGGCGGACGCCGCCTGCCTGGCCTGAATGAAGGCGAACAGACCGCTTAGCTTGTCGACCGCAAATATCCCTGCCTTCCCCGTCTACATTTTCGATGTGGACGGGACACTGCTCGATTCCGCCGCGGACATCTGCGGCGCAATCCACCAGGTGCTTTCTCCACACGCTCCGCAGCCACTCGAATTCGAGTACCTGCGCAGCTTCATCGGCTACCACCTCGATGTCTGCTTCCAGGAAGTCCGTCCGGATTTCAATCGCGAACAGCTCAACGACCTCATCCAGCAATACCGCGCAGTCTATACGGGTCGCGGACATGC
Organism: uncultured Acidobacteriia bacterium; assembly: GCA_903825445.1. GTDB lineage: Bacteria > Acidobacteriota > Terriglobia > Bryobacterales > Bryobacteraceae > BOG-234. Next base: position 24,608 of record CAIKAS010000277.1, on the reverse strand, counting down.
CTCCACGAAACTCTACCCCGGCGTGAAGGAAACGCTGGCGGCGTTACCCGGCCGCAAGTCTACCGCCACCACCAAAGGCACTCCCACCACCCGCATTGTCCTCGAAATGTTTGGACTCCTGCCCCATTTCGATCACGTCCAGGGCACAGACGGTTTCCCCTGCAAGCCCGAACCGGACGTCCTCTTGCGCTCCATGGAAGCAGTGGGCGCGAAGCCCGACGACTGCCTCTTCGTAGGTGACTCCGCCGCCGACATGGAAGCCGGTCGCCGCGCCGGAATGCGCACTTGCGCCGTCCTCTACGGCTACGGCAACCGCGAGGACATGGCAAAATGGTCTCCCGACTACTGGATCACTCACCCCCGTGAACTGATCGCAATATGAGAAACTGAACCATTGGATGTCCAGATGGCCCCCGATTACACGCCGCGTCGCGCCACTGCTGGCCATCGCAATCTTCCTTCCAGCGTTAGCCACCCCGCAGGCAGCCTTTAACGCCGCGCCTGCCCTCGTTCCTCCCGCTCACGAAGCGTTCGACTACGCCATCGAATGGCGTCTGATCACAGCAGGAAAGGCTCACCTCGAATGGAACGCCTCCCCTTCAGCCGGTCCTGAGGCGGGCGATGTCCGCCTCCACGTCGAATCCGCCGGTCTTGTCTCGCGACTCTACCTGGTCAACGACGAGTACACCGCATCCCTCGCGCCTGGTTTCTGCGCCCAAAGTTCCCTGATTCAGGCGCAGGAAGGTGGCCGTCATAAGGAGACCCGCATCACCTATGACTCGGCGGCCCACAAAGCAAGCTACCTCGAAAAGGACCTGACCAGGAACTCCACCGTGACTCAGGAAGTGACGATCCCCGGCTGCGTTCACGATCTGATCGGTGGCCTCATCTCCCTCCGCTATCTACGCCTCGATCCCGGCAAGTCCGCTCTGATTCCGGTAAGTGACGGCAAGAAGTTCGTCATGGCCAAAGTGGAGGCCCAGCGCCGCGAGGCCCTCAAGACCGATTTCGGCACCGTCAACACCATCCTCTACGAAATCTATCTTTTCGATAACGTGCTGTTCCGGCGGTCCGGTCATCTGCACGTCTGGATTACCGACGATGACAAGCGCCTGCCCATTCAGCTCCAGGTCCGCCTTCAGATCGCCATCGGCACTATTACCTTTCGCATGGAAAAACCCCCTTCCGCCGTGCCCGTTCCGGGTGCAAAATAGAGATATGCGACGCACCCGAGTAGCTCCGGTTTTAGCGGTGGCTTTCCTGCAGTTTTTTTCCACCGCCGCTTTCGCGCAGAGTCCGGCCAATGCTCTGCTCAGCCCCGCGGAAACTCAGCTCACGGCCACGCGGGTAATGCAGTTGATGGAGTCGACTGCGGTTGCGGTGCCTGGCCTCGTTCGCGCCAGCGAACAGCTCCGGCAGAATGCGCAGGCCACCGCGACCGCCCTCGGCAAGTCCCAACGCGACCCCTCCCTAACCCTCCAGTTCAGTAATCAGATCCGTGCCTATCTTGCGCTGGCAGATACCTTGCCGCGCCCCGACTTCTTTCCGCCCACAGCCTCCCAACAATTCCTCGAGTTGCGCGACAACCTGCAGCGGCTGGATCGCCATTTCGCTGTCCTGCTCGGCGCCGCGCAGGCGGAAATACGTGCCACCGCAGCCGATCCCAACAACCTGAAGCGCTATGCCGCGGTGAATTCGAAGTTTCCCCCGCCCATAGCATCGAAGTCCCGCTACGTATTCCTCGGCGATTCCGCGACGGACTTTTGGCGTCTCAACGAGTATTTCACTCTGCAGGACTTCGTGGGTCGCGGCATCGCCGGGCAAACCACCAATCAGATCCTGACCCGGTTTCTGGCTGACGTTGTGGCTCTCCGCCCGCTCGCCGTCGTTGTCCTCGCCGGGTCGGAAGACGTCGCGCGTGGCATCGCCCCGTCGGCAACCGCCGATAACCTCGTCATGATGGGCGACGTTGCGAAGGCGCATGGCGTCCAGCCGATGTTTGCCTCCCTGCTGCCGGTCGGCGGCGATGCCGCAAAGATCCGCACCCCCGAGGCCATCAAGAAGGTGAACACCTGGATCCGCGATTACTGCATTCGCGAGAACTTCATCTACATCGATTACTTCTCCGCCATGGCCGACGACAAAGGCATGATGAAGCCCGAGTTCTCCGACGATGGCGTGAATCCTAACGCCCGTGGCTACCGCATTATGTCGCCAATAGTTCTCGACGCCGTCGAGCGTCTGCGCATCATGTTGGCCGCCCCCGAAGATCCGTCCAAAGTACATCGGCGACCCCTGCCGGTTGCGGCGAAATGACTCCGCTGCCGGTGTTCTACGCGGCAATGGTTCTTCTGTTCATTACCCCTGGCCCTGACATGTTGTACATCATTGCCCGATCGATTGGTCAGGGCAGGGCAGCAGGATTGGCCTCCGCTATAGGCATCGGTGCCGGCTGCTTCTTTCACATCTTCGCAGTGGCCTTCGGCCTGGCCCAGTTGCTCCGTGCAGTCCCGGCGGCATATAACGCAGTTCGCTATGCGGGCGCCGTTTACCTGATCTATCTCGGTTACCGCACCATTACTTCGCACGGTGCCGGAACCCGCGAGCCGGCGCTGGCCCGGACAAGTCTTTCCCGCATCTTCCTGCAGGGCGCCCTCACGAATATTCTCAACCCGAAGGTCGCCCTCTTCTTTCTCGCGTTTCTCCCCCAGTTCATCTCGCCTCAGGGCGGAGCCTTCGGGCAGACCGTCCGGCTCGGTCTCATCTTCGATGTCTCCGGCACCCTGTTCAATATTCTGGTGGCCTTTACGGCCAGTGCCGTGGGCGGCGCTCTTCGCCGCCGCATGGAGTCCCGTGACTCCGGAGTGCCTGTTCTTCGTTGGATGACCGGGGGCGTCTTCGCCGGCCTCGGCCTGTGGCTCGCCTTGCCCGGGAAGCGATAACCCCGCGAGTGACACCAGATCTTCACGCCGTCCTCAGGAAGTATTGGGGCTACGATCACTTCCGGCCTTTGCAGGGCCGAATCGTGGAAAGTCTCATCGCCGGCAATGATGTCTGCGTCGTCATGCCGACTGGCGGCGGAAAGTCATTGTGCTACCAGTTGCCGGCGGTAGTTTCCGGGCGCACGGCCGTAGTCGTCTCGCCGCTGATCGCCCTCATGCAGGACCAGGCGGCGCAACTCGAGCAGATGGGCATTCCCGCTGCGGCACTGAACAGCCAGATCCCCTGGTCGGAACAGCAAAACGTCATGAGACGCGCCGTGAATGGCGAGTACCGCCTGCTCTACGTCTCCCCCGAGCGCCTGCTCCGCGACGAATTCATCGACTACCTGAGCCGCGTGCCGGTGGCCTTCTTCGCCATCGATGAAGCCCACTGCATATCCGAATGGGGCCACGAGTTCCGCCCCGAGTACCGTCAACTGCGGCGCCTTCGCGAACTTTTCCCCGATCAGCCCATCGCCGCGTTCACCGCAAGTGCAACCCAGCGTGTCCGGCACGACATTCTGCGGCAACTCAGCCTGCGCGATCCTCACAAGTACATCGCGAGTTTCCACCGGCCAAATCTCAACTACTTCGTTCGCGCCTGCGACGGGGCGTTGCAGCAACAGCTGCTGACAGCGGCTGTCGAGGCCTATTCCGGATCCACGATGATCATCTACGCGCCCACCATCGCCCGCGTGGAAGAAACGGTCGCGTTCCTCGGCGGGCAGGGAATTGCAGCCGTGCCGTATCACGGCAAGATGGATGCGGCCGACCGCAGCCAGAATCAGGAACGCTGGATGTCAGACGAGGTCCGTGTGTTGGTGGGGACCATCGCGTTTGGTCTCGGCATCAACAAGCCCGGTGTGCGCGCCGTCATCCATCTGGCGCTGCCGAAATCGATTGAGCAGTATTACCAGGAGGCTGGTCGAGCGGGTCGAGACAGCGATCCGGCTGATTGCGTGCTGTTGTGGCAAACGCGCGATGCCGGTCTCCTGGCATATTTCAACGGCAAGATCGCCGATGCGCAGGAACGCGATCGTGCGTGGCAGTCATATCACTCGATTCGTAAGTTCGCGGAATCCGAAGAGTGCCGCCACCGTCAGATTTGCCTGCACTTCGGCGAAACGCCAAAGTGGGAAAAGTGCAATGCCTGTGACATCTGCACCACCGAACCGGAGTGGGTACTGTCGGCCGTCGCGCAACGGAATGGCCCGCAGAGGATTGGCCGGGCATCGAAAAACGAATCCCCACGTCCGCGACGCGCAATGTCGAGCGTTCCGGATTCCGCTTTACAGCAGCATATGCGTGAATGGCGGAGGGCCTTTGCAAAACAGCGCGGCGTTCCGGCGTTCATGATCCTGAACGACGCCAGTCTGGCCGATCTCTGCGGCAAGGAACCGGCTACGTTCGAAGAACTGCTGGAAGTCACCGGAATTGGCGAGCGGAAGGCTCAATCTTTCGGAAAAGAGATCTTAATTGCGTTGCATGATTTTTCTACACGTTGAGGAAAAAGTGTTGTAATATCGCACTAGATACCCCTATGAAAAAAATCTTCGGCTCCATCGTACTCTGCATGTTTCTTGCTGGCGTAGTCCTGCCAGGCAGCGCCTTCGCCAGTCAGGCGGGCGCCCGCCCCAAGGCTCATCACAAGGCTGCCAATAAGCGCGCGGCGAAGGCCCGCAAGAATGGCAAGAGAGCGCAGGCCCGCCGCGCCGCCCGCAAGGCGAATTCGAAGAAGGTCGGCTAACCGCCCACCACTCACGCCTCGCGCTGCATCGCTGGCTCACGCCGGCTGAACAACCATTAACATGAAGTTTCTTCCACCTGCCGCGACTTCCGGCAGGTGGTTCTGTTTAATCGTATGAAGGGCGCAGTAGAAACGAAAGGCCCTCACGAGGAGAGAAGTCATGCACAAGTTACTTACCGGTATTGCAATCTGCGGTGTATTTCTTGCCGCCACAGTATCCGCCGCTTCCGCCACAACGCCCGCGAAGAAACCCGCCACCATCGCACAGCGCAAGGAAAACCAGCAGGATCGGATCGCGCAGGGTGTGAAGTCTGGCCAACTGACCGCTGGCGAAACTGCCAAACTCGAGACCAAAGAAGCAGCGGTGAACAAAGAGACCCGCACGGACCGCGCTGCCAACGGTGGCAAGCTGACACCCATCGAAAAAGCGCAGGTCAACCACCAGCAGAATAAACTAAGCAAGCAGATCTACGCTGATAAGCACAACGGCGCAACTCAGTAAGTGGGTTTTACTTCAGAGCGGGCGGGGAAGCTGGTCGAGTCGCCTTCGGTGGCGTGTCCTGAAAAAGCAGCGACGCGAACCGTGCCAGATAGCCCCGCCACTCGCCCCAAACGTGGCCGCCTTCCCCTTCCACCCAGACATGCCGGACGTTGGCCTTTTCCAGATTCTGATGGATGGCCAGCAGTCCGTCATGCAGGCCGTCCTGTTTGCCAACTCCCATCCAGAGCAGCTTCAGCTGCTTGTTGATTTGAGGATCGGCGAGCTTTCCGTCATAGTCTTTCGCGAAATCGAGATTGGCAACCGCGGCACTGAAAGCCCCGAGCCAGGCGAACTGATCAAGGTGGCCCAGACCCAGCCGAAAAGCCTGCGCCCCACCCATCGATAGCCCCGCGAACGCACGATGGTCGCGATCGGCAATCGTGCGAAAGTTCTTGTCGATGTAAGGAATCAGTTCAGCGACCAGAATCTGGCCGAACTCCGCGAACTGGTTGTCCGCCATGGAGCGGGACGGACCACGCCCGCCGCGTCCACTGCCGCCGAAAGCGCCACTTGCACCCCGACCGCCACCCGCTCCCCGTGCAGGACCAGCCGAAGACGCAGTGAGCGACGGCACTATACCGTTATCGTTCACGATAATCATCTGCTTCGTCGAGGGACGAACGCTGTAGAGGTTATCCATGATGAACGTCTCGCGCCCCTGGTTGCTCCAGCTCGTCTCGTTCTCGCCCGCGCCATGCTGCAGATAGAGTACGGGGAAGCGCACAGCAGACTGCTTGTCATAGTTCGGCGGCGTATAAACCTTCGCGCGACGCCACACATGCGTGGATGCCGAGTAATACCAAACGTCTCTCAGCGTCCCGTGTGGAACATCCACGGCATCTGAAAGTAACGAATCCGGGCCAGGAATCTCAATCCCGCTGCACTCGCGCGCATACCCGAAATACGTCTTGCTCGATGGGTCGAGCGTGGTGAAGCCGTCCACGATAACGGAGTAATACCAGAAGCCCGGCGCGATAGGATCGGTGGTGCCAAGCCAGTAGCCGTTGTCGCTTTTGCTGAGGTCCAGCACGATGGGCTTCGGCATCTCTACCCGCACCTGCACCTTAGTCGCATCCGCCGCGCGGAGGCGGAACGTCACGCGGCGATCCGGAGTCATCTGTGGATATTGCGCGCCCTGCACATTACTGGTCAGAGGCGTAACTGAATCCTCCGCAACGCAGGCGGCCGCCAAAACGAGAGCGACGCCGAAGGCAATGCCGAGTGATCTCATTTTCCTAACTCCCTGGCGATGGCAGTCGCGATCTGCGCGCCGTGAAAGCGACCGTTCTCGATGAAGATCTCGTTCGTGTGCATACCTGCCACGATAACGCCCGCCAGATAGATGCCTTTTCGCTCGCTCTCCAGTGTATCCGGATTTGTGCGCGGTTTTTGAGACACCGGATCAAGCGTGATGCCTGTGGCGTTGAGAAAGGTCATGTCCGGGCTGTATCCGATCATCGCCAGTACAAAGTCGTTCTTCACTTCGATACGGCCATCCGGAGTATCCAGAATGACCGACTTCTCGCGGATCGCGGCGACACGCGAGTTGAAGTATGCCTTGATTTCGCCGTTCTTAATGCGGTTCTCGATGTTCGGTTTTATCCAGTACTTCACGTGCCTGTGGATCTCCGGGCCTCGATGCACGAGCGTCACTCCGGCACCGGTCCAGAAGAGTTCCAGCGCGGCAATGGCTGCGGAGTTTTTCGCGCCCACCACCATGACCTCATGGTCGTAGAACGGGTGCGGCTCCTTGTAATAGTGAATAACCTTCGGCAGTTCCTCGCCGGGGACATTCAGCATATTAGGAACGTCATAGTAGCCCGTCGAGATGATGACTTTCTTTGCGGTGTAACTCGTGACGGGCGTCTTCACGACAAAGGCGTTGTCTTCGCCGTTGATCGATTCGACGAGTTCGTACTGATGAATGTCGAGCTTGTAATGCTCGGCGACGCGCCGGTAGTATTTCAAAGCCTCAGTCCGCGTCGGCTTATCGTTCATGCTCGTCATCGGAATATCGCCGATTTCCAGCAGTTCCGGAGTTGTGAAGAAGGTCATGTGCGTCGGATAGTTATAGATCGAGTTGACGACACAACCCTTATCCAGAATCATGACGCGGATATTGCGCCTCTTCAGTTCGATAGCGCAGGCGAGACCTGTGGGTCCGGCACCGATGACAATAACGTCGTAGGTAGGGGGCATGTTAGTCGCTGATCCTCGTCGACACCGCTGGCGCGATTACAGTTTGCTTTCTACTTCGGTCGTGATGTTGGCCAGCGCCTGCGGGAGTTGCGACGCGTCTTTGCCGCCACCTTCCGCCATGTCCGGGCGGCCTCCGCCTTTACCGCCCATCGCCTGCGCCAGCGCGCCAACCAGCTTGCCTGCCTGAAGCCTGGAAGTCAGGTCTTTCGTCACAGCCGCCACGATTGAGACTGCTCCATCATCCACGCCAGTCAGGATGACGACCGCCGACTTCCATTTGTTGCGCAGCGCGTCTGCCAGCTCGCGCATCTGCTGTCGGTCCAGGCCTTCCGTCTTCGCGGTCAGGTAGCGGACGCCGTTCTTCTCCTTCGATTGCGACTCCAGATCGCGGGCGGCGGATTGAGCGATCTTCGTCTTCAGTTGCCCGATCTGTCGCTCGTTTTCGCGCTTTTCATCGAGCAGGCGCGTGACCTGATCCACCAGTTCAGGTTCGGAAACACGGAGCATATTTGAGATACGATGCACTGCGTCGCTTGTGTGCTGATACTGGCGCACGGCGTTCTCGCCCGTGATTGCTTCAATGCGTCGAACTCCCGCTGCAATGCTGCTCTCCGACACAATCTTGCAGAGGCCGATGTCACCGGTTCGCCGGACATGCGTGCCGCCGCAGAGTTCCTTGCTGAAATCCGGAATCATTACAACGCGAACGTCGGCGCCATACTTTTCTCCGAACAGTGCCATTGCACCGGTGGAGATGGCCTGATCGAGCGCCATCACGTTCGTGGTGACTTCGGTATTTCGCAGGATCTGTTCGTTGACCAGCCGTTCAATTTCGGCGATCTCCGCGGGGTCGACGGCGGCGTAGTGACTGAAATCGAAACGCAGTCTCGGCGGTTCCACTACGCTGCCTGCCTGCTTGACATGCGGGCCGAGAACCTGGCGAAGCGCCGCATGCAGAAGATGCGTCGCGGTGTGATTGCGCTGGGTGGCAAAGCGTTCGCTAACGGCCACTTCGGCGCGCAGTTCGTCGCCAAACGCGATGTTCGCAAGCGTATGGATCTTGTGAATGGTCAGACCGGGAACACCGGGGAACGTATCCGTGACGGTGGCGACTTTCTCTCCCGTTATCGCGTCAAACAGCGAACCGTGATCGCCAACCTGTCCGCCGGTTTCGGCGTAGAACGGAGTTTGATCCAGCACGATCTCTGCGTCGATATTCGCCGGCAGCATGTCGACCTGTTCCTGTTTAATAAGCAGGCCCACGGCCTTCGACGTGGCATCCAGTTGGCTGTAGCCGAGGAACTTTGTGCGGCCCTTCGTGAGCAGTTGCTGATAAGCGGGGGCAATAGCGCCTTTATCCGCGCCTTTCCAGCTGGCGCGCGCCCGATCGCGCTGCTGCTTCATTTCCGTTTCGAAAGCGTCGCGGTCGATTTCAAAACCGCGCTCGCGTGCCATGTCTTCCTGCTCGTCGAGTGCCAGGCCATACGTGTCGTAGAGCTTGAACGAAACCGTACCAGGAACGGCGGTGCCCGTGAGGCCGGCAAGTTCGTCGTGGAATACCTTCTCCGCCACCAGAAACGTCGTGGCATACCGATGCTCTTCGTCCTTGACGATGCGAGCCACACGCTGCACGGACTCCAGCATCTCCGGATACGCGACGCTCATATGCTGGGCGACAAAACCAGTGAGTTCGTAAAGGTACGGTTCCTGCTTGCCGATCAGTCGCGCATTTCGCATCGCGCGGCGCATGATCTTGCGCAATACGTAGCCACGGCCTTCGTTTGAGGGCAGGACGCCGTCATTCACCAGGAACGCAGTGGCGCGGGCATGATCCGCGTTGATGCGAAGGGCGGTGTCGATGCGGGCGTCGATCCCGTATTCGACTCCGCAGAGTTCGCCCGCACGCTCAACAATCGGAAAAATCAGGTCTGTCTCGTAATTCGTCAGCTTGCCCTGCATGATAGCCGCAACGCGCTCGAGGCCCATACCGGTATCGATGGACGGACGCGGCAGTGGTGGCATATTGCCTTGCGCATCGCGATTGAACTGCATGAAAACCAGGTTCCAGATTTCAACGAACCGCCCGCCACCATCCAGCGGAAACTCCTCGTTCTCGCGTCCCGGTTCGGCGGCTTCGGGGCCAAGATCGTAGTGAATTTCGGAGCACGGACCGCACGGGCCTGTATCGCCCATCTGCCAGAAATTGTCCTTTTCATCGAGACGAAAGATTCGGCTCTTGGGGACGCCCGCTACCTTCTGCCACAGCTCTTCGGCTTCATCGTCTTCACGGAAGACAGTCACATAGAGCTTGTCTTTGGACAGACCGTATTCTTTGGTGACCAGATCCCAGGCGAACTCAATCGCGTCGGCCTTGAAGTAATCGCCGAAAGAAAAGTTACCGAGCATTTCGAAGAACGTGTGGTGCCGACGTGTGTAGCCGACATTCTCAAGATCGTTGTGCTTGCCGCCCGCGCGGACGCACTTTTGCGATGTAGTGGCGCGCGTGTATTCGCGGGTTTCCAGACCCTGAAAGACCTCTTTGAACTGGTTCATGCCTGCATTGGTAAACAGGAGGGTCGGGTCGTTGCCGGGTACCAGCGAACTGCTGCGCACAATGCGGTGGCCGCGGGCCTGGAAAAAGTCTAGAAAACGCTGGCGGATCTGATTACCGGTCACGGGAGTCCTTGAATTTGGGGATAGTTTGATTATAAAGGCGGGGGCTGAAGAATGCCGCCTCCGCGCACCCCGGACTCTATTGGAATGCTAGGCCACTTCTTCTTTTTCTTCTTCCGGTTCGTCTTCGAAGGTCTGCGGGAGAGCTGCCAGCTCCTCACGTCGCCGGTCCAGCATCGTCATCCATTCTTCGAGCAGGGGGCCAGGTTCGGAATCCAGGTTCACCGGTACGCGGCGATCCGCGAAGACTGCTTCCACGCAGGTTGGCGTTGGCTGAAACTCAAGCCGCTGCTCCATCGCTTCCAGACGCAATGTGCGGCCAATCCAGACGAAGTTCACCTTCATGCGGCGCGGGAAACCAGCCCGTGTCGCATCGCGCATTAACTTACCGACGTACGATGAGTTCTTCAGACGTTCGGCCCAGGGCGCTGAGGCGATATCGCGCGCGCGTTCGGCCTCGCGTCTCTTGCGATCGTCGATGCCGCCCGCTTCGAGCGACTCCAGCGCCTTCAGATTGTTTTCGAGGTTATCGAGGAAACTCATAACTCCCAGTGTCGCGCGACGGCAGCGATGGGAGCCGTCCCTGTCGCTATCTTCGTTGCGGCAGATCGGATTTCCCCGAACTGGGAGCTTAGGTACCAGTACGAATCGCAGGATTTTTCGATCAGTTTGACGCTATGATATTACGAACTGACGCAAGGTCCGGTTTCTTGCCCAACGGCGCATGGATCTTCCGGCAAGGAGGAATGAAACGCATGAAGATGGGGATTTTGACCGCGCTCATGGCCACGGCCATCATCGGCACGGGCGTGGCGCAAGCAGACATTATTTCTGAGACTGTCACCGGAACGGTATTTTCGGGCACCGATGCGGGCGGTTTTTTTGGGACCGCCGGGGCTGATCTGACGGGCGCGAGCGTCTCCTATACCTTCAGTTACGACACTTCGAACACGTATCTCAACCTGACTACCGCCGACGGTTATTTCGATTCCAGCGGCAGCAACCCGGGCAGCATGATGGCCAGCGTCACTATCAATTCGCAGGCGTTCGCATATTCAAATCCCACCGGTAGCTACTCGTACGTCGATTATTTTGAGGCTCTCCCTCCAGCCACAGCACCGTCCGGCCTCGGGTTCTACGGTTCCGATTCAGCGCAGTCCATTCAGAACACCCTCTACAGCAACAACGCCTGGGCCCCGACGCTCGTCGGCGATCCGAACGCCATTCTCTCGTTTCTTGCGAATCCCAGTAATGTCTACAACGCCAACCTGCTTCTCACGGAGGGTGGAAATCAGGACAACCTTTATGTTGCTAATTTCGCCGCTGCGGCACCTGAACCCGCCTCACTTGCCTTGTTCGGAGTTGGAATTGGCGGCATGGCGATACTTCGGCGCCGCAAAACTGCGAGCCGGTAGCCCGTCGATAACAGACCGGGCCCCACGCACCGCCCGGATCTGATAGCATTTCCAGCATGATCAACAGCGCTATGTCCCGGCGAACCATGCTGGCCGTGATGGCGGCCTCGATGGCCCGTGCGGCCGGTCGCCTGCCCGTGAATAAGAATATCGAGTGGGGGCTTGGCTCCAATCTCTGGAATTACTTCCCGCGCGTGCCGTTCACCGACATTCTGGACGTCATGAAGGACACCGGTTTCACGGCGCTGCGCGTTACCCAGTTCCCGCAGATTCTGCAGACCTACAACATCACCACGGCGCAGATGGCGCAGGAAGTTTCGAAACGCGGCTGTCACATCGTCACGATATCCTTCAGTCCGCCATCCCATGATGCCGCGCGGCGGGCCGAGGTGATCACCAACGCAAAAACCGCGATGACGTTCCTCAAAGAGTTTGGCGCAAGCCGTCTGGTGGTGTTTTCGCCGAACCGCACGAACGGGGCTACCCCGGGCGCCTTCAAAACCATGTGCGAATGTTTCAACGAGATCGGCATGGCCGCCGGCGAGATGGGTTTTCGCGCCGGCCTGCACAATCACATGGGCCAGATCGTGCAGACTCCGGAAGAAGTAGACCGTTGTATGGCGATGACCGATCCCAAACTCTTCCACTTCTCGCCCGATACCGCACACCTGTATCTTGCCGGTTGCGATGTGGTCGCGACGCTCGATAAACACAAGTCGCGCCTGATGATGGCGGATTATAAGGACGCGAAGAAGCTGGCCAACGCCAAGCCCGACACGTTCGATCGCGAGAGCATTTTCGATCTCGGCGACGGTGAGGTCGATTTCCCCGGCTGCCACCGCGTTCTGAAGTCGATTGCGTTTAAAGGACCGCTGATTGTGGATCTGGATATCGCGCGCCAGGGTCCGCGGGCCAGCTACGAACGCTGCGGCGAATATGTGGTGAACAAGCTTGAGTCGGTTTATGTATAGAATCTCTCGGCGTACTCTGTTGGGTGCGGCCGCCATGGGAACTTTGATGCCAGGAATTGAAACGCTGGAAGCGCAGAACGCGCCAGCCGACTATCGGATTATCGACCCCCACGTCCACACCTGGAAGCACGACCCGGCCTTTCCTTTTGCGCCGGGTGCGAACGTGCCGGCGCGTGATGCCGCGCCCGAAACGCTGCTGGACCTGATGAAGGCGAATGGGGTCTCGAAAACCGTCATCATCCAGGTCATTCATTACAAGTACGACAACCGCTTTCTCGCCTCGGTGCTGAAGAAATATCCGGGCACGTTCCAGGGAGTGTGCCGCGTGGACCCGCTCGATCCCTCCGCGCCGGACCACCTGTCCGTTCACACGGCCGAAGGTTTTCGCGGTGTGCGCATCAGTCCGGCGGCGAACGCTTCCGGCGACTGGTTCAATGGTCCGCTGATGCCGCCGTTGTGGAAACGGTGTTACGAACTGAAGGTGCCGATGACGGTACTGTCGCCCATTGGGCGCATGCCGCGTGTGGGTGAACTGCTGGAAGCTCACCCCGATCTGACGGTGGTCATCGACCACATGGCGGATTGCCCGGTGGATCAACCGGCGGAACTCGACAAGCTGATCGCGCTGAAGCGTTATCCCAACCTGTTCGTGAAGGTGTCCCACACGTGGTCGCTCTCGAAGCAGCAGTATCCATGGCTGGATGCGCAGGAACACGTGAAGCGGCTGCACGCCGCGTTCGGGCCGCAGCGATTGATGTGGGCCACGGACTGGCCGATCATCGAAAATTCCAATACTACCTATGACAAGGCGCTGAAGGTCGTGCGCGAGGATATGAAATTCCTCAATGAAGATGATAAGCGATGGATGCTGAGTAAGACGATTGAACGTGTCTGGCCGTTTGGGTAGGTGGATCGTTTCGGATCGTGCGGGCCCGTCGTTTGAGTGTCAAAACGGGATTGGGCTTGGGAGTTCGAATCCATAGTGGGGAGCGAAAAAACTCAGGCTCTACACGGCTTCATTGGGATACAAGTTCGTCGCTGTTCGGAACCAGACGGCCATACAGGACGTCGGGATCAAGGTCCGCACCATTCGGCCACGAGACGGTACCGAGTTCCGGGTCAACTTTCACCTGGGAGAAATAGGCCGGGTCCTTTAGCGGGGCAAAGATACCGCGAAAGCTGACAAGTGTGCCCAGATCGACTACACCTTCCACGCCATCTTCATAGCGGATTCGGAGGCGGTGACCTTCCAGCGGACTTGCGAAAATGATGTCCTTCAACATAAATCTACTCCAGTGGTTTGATCGGATTGAGTTGCGCCTCAGCGCGGGCAAGTGCCCAGTCTTCCATCAATTCAGCTCGGTGCATCGTGGCCCATTCGGTGACGAGTCCAAAAGCACGCGGCGAAAGACTGCCACGCAGGATCTCAAGAGACTCAATCGCAATAAGAGCTCTCTGCTCCGCATACCTGACATGGAAATGCGGCGGGTCGTGATCGGCATAATACATCTGAACCACGATTCCGAAGAAACGGCTGATTTCAGGCATGCAGGTTACTTCCCAACAGTATCAGACCTAAACGGGAGTCGCTTTACGCGGCAAGCTTCGCGAGTTCTTCCAGATCCAGCATCTCAGTATCCACCAGAAAAGTTCGATAGTTGCCCACGAAGGGGAGCCAAACTTCAACACATTGAAAATATTGGACTTAAATGACGACGCAAGGGTTAAGCCCTTTCTTTTCGTGTTCGAGTCCTGACTGGCGGCATGGAGCATATCGACTTCGCGATATAATGCCCAAGTGCCACAAGGGTACTACACAGTCGAGCAGTGGGTGCGCCCCGCTGAGGACGCACCGGCTGCCTGGGTTGTAGTCCTTCAGTTGCCGTTCGGCGCCACTCTAACCGCTGCCGAGGAGGCTCTGGACAAGCTGGGCCAACCAGGTTTCTACAGGGTAGTCCAGATGCAACGCGTCATCTGGGCAGAGAAGGAAAAAGACGGGTTTAAGCTTCGGAAGTCGCACGCGTCATCTCCCGACGGCCTGAGGAAGCTGGCGGAGATGTTTGAACGGTGCGCCGGACGCTATCCACGCGAGGAAGTGCGCGAGGCGCGTCGCTTATCCAAGGTTAAGAGGAAGCAGTCCGTGTGAATCACGGCGCGGCCGCGAGCGCTCGGGTAGTCACAATCTTGCAACTCCTGCCGCCGACCATCATACTCACCCAAGTGACTGAGAAGTCGGCATCCGGCCGAAGTGGTCAGCCCACTACTGCCCCCATATTACGGCGCATCCGAAGATTACGGGTTCCCTTGGCGAGTTCGAGACGTGTCCAGTCTGCGTGCCCGGTCCGGACAAGCCGTCAGCGGATACATCAATCACTCTGAAAACAATACGTGTCACGGGGTTCGATCACCGCGCTGTTGGGGCTGAAAAGTTCGAAACGTGTCCAAACTGGGGAGCCACAGAAAAGCGCGGGTTTTTACTTCAGCGAGATACAAGTTCATCGCTGTTCGGAACCAGGCGCCCGTAGAGGACATCCGGATCAAGATCTGCCCCATTGGGCCACGAGACAGTGCCGAGTTCGGGATCGACCCGAACCTGTGAAAAATAGGCCGGATCTTTGAGCGGGGCAAACACCCCACGAAAACTGACGATTGTGCCCAGATCGACTACTCCTTCGACGCCATCTTCATAGCGTATGCGCAGCCGGTGACCGTCAAGTGGACTGGCAAAAACGATATCTTTCAACATAAGATTTACTCCAGCGGCGCAATCGGGTTGAGTTGCGCTTCCTTCCGGGCGAGCCCCAATCTTCCATCAATTCAGCACGGTGCAATGAGGCCCATTCGGTCACGAGAGCCAGAGCGCGGCGAAAGACTTCCACGCAAAACCGCAAGCGTCTCAATCGCTATAAGAGCCTTTTGCCCGGCATACCGGACGTGGAAGTGTGGCGGATCATGATCGGAATATAGTACATCTGCACAACGAAACCGAAGAAACGACTGATCTCAGGCATGCGGGTTCTTCCCAACAGTATCCTCAGGGCCGAACAGTCGCGCAAGCACTCGATATTGCCCGCGATGTTGCGCGGAAACTGATCGAGGTCAGGCGCGACCGCGACGGCAGCGCACCGTTGCCCGGCGGCGTCGCCACTAAAACGCGAATACACTGTCGTGGTTGCTGCCTGAAGTGGGCAGGCTCGCCGGATTTCGCTATCGTGAAATCGTGCGGAAACTGAAATCCGACGGTTTTCAATTTGACCGCCAGGCCGCTGGCAGCCACGAAATCTGATTCAACCCACAGTCGAATCAATACACTACAAATCCAAACCATCCCGACGATATGCCCGAAGGCCATACCCTCCGGGTCCTGCCTGCAACAGTTCACCCGGGCCTCTCCGTGGGGAGCGACGATGAACTCGGGTTCACTGAGACCACCACCAAATTTGCCCGGGTCCTCGATGAGCTCAAGCCGAAAGGCCTCGACTACCGCTTCACGATCTATTCGGGGGAAAACCACAATTCCGTCCGATTGGTCTCGTTCCCCGCCGGCCTTTACTGGGTTTACCACGCCGCTAAATAGGCGTGCCAGCTTTCGTAGGTGGCTAAGTCCTGGATCACTTTGATGGCGGTGGATCCAGGCATTGCCACGCCGCCCGTAAGTGTCCGGATTGCGGCCGATAAGAGTCTTAGTAAACGAGATTCTTCTCCATGCGAATTCATCTGCCCACCGTCCTGGTTTCGAGCGTTCTTGCACTGAATGCCGTTTGCGCATCCGGAGGAAGTGTCGCCGTTGTCTTCTATAACGATCAATTCGGCCTTCTGAATGATGCCACCGGCGCTTACACTCAGGTAGGCACGCTGCCTGTTTCGGCATCCAGTGGTATTGCTTCAATGAATGGACTCCTCTATCTGGAGGACATGGGCACGAACCTGTATACAGTTGACCCCGTCACAGGACTCTCCAGTCGTGTCGGCCCGACCGGTCTGAGCGCCATGTCGGGAGCATTCGCGGGTGATTCAGATGGCCTCTACGAGGTGGACTATGGATCTAACCTCTACTCGATCAATCCGACAACGGGTGCAGCCGAATTGATAGGCGCAACCGGGCTGGCCGCAAATAACGGCAGCAACGACACGAGCCTCGCTGCCAGCGGTACGTCTTTGTACTACACCGTCGGGGCCCCGGGCGCATATGACGAGCTATACGAGTTGAACGTGCTGACCGGATTAGCTACCGACCTGGGCAGTACCGGTGTGACCGGCATAGCCGGTGCCGCGATCGTTGGGTCCGAGCTCGAACTCTATCAATACGGGCAAGGTGCAAACTACATTTATTCCGCCCCGGTCGGCATGACCAATTTTGTCCAGGGTGCGCAATTGGCTGCGCAAATCATCGATGGAGGCGCGGTGATTGGAGCATCCGCGAGTTCAGATCAGTCGGCTGCAACGCCTGAACCCCGGTCAGCTTGTTTACTGGCGCTGGGTAT
Source organism: uncultured Acidobacteriia bacterium (assembly GCA_903825445.1). GTDB lineage: Bacteria > Acidobacteriota > Terriglobia > Bryobacterales > Bryobacteraceae > BOG-234. The sequence goes on along the minus strand of CAIKAS010000277.1, from coordinate 7,597 downwards.
TGTTTCACTGACGTTTGCGAATCGCCGCTTGTCGATCCGAAAGCAGCGTTGATCGTCATGGTTCGGGGCCAGCGTGTGCCGATGATCCCCCTTCCGCCTCAACCGTCTGGTCAGCACTTTCTTTGATACCGTTTCCTCGTGGAATGCGCCGAATGCGAGGTAGCCAGGTATTTGTCAGTGGTCGGGCAGTCGGCCTTTGGAAAAGCCGCGGACGGAGGGCGGAGAGACAAGCGGCGGAGTTGCAGTATGATTGACCAGCGCGCTTTATGAGCCACCGGATTGATTTTGAAATCAGACGCCAGGTTGTCCTTCTGTCATTCTTCGGCGTCGTGACCAATGACTCGTTTTTGGCGGGTCTTTCTGAGGGAATTGGGTTTGTCAGGACGCAGGGGATGGAAGGTGCAATTATCGATTTATCGAAAACTGAAGCCTTTCAGGTGTCCATGGATTTCATGCGCGATTACGTGAATGCGCGAGAGATCGTCGCGCCAACTAAACCCCGCACTGTTGTTGCCCCGCAACCCGCGATCTACGGCATGTTCCGGGTGTTCGGAGTTCACGCCGAATCAAGCAGGGTATTCCCAAGACTCGTTCGGACCATGGCCGAGGCTTGTGAGCTTCTCAAACTCGATTCGCCAGTCTTCGGGGCCGAACTGTGGGGTAGCCCACTGCCGCAGAATTCAAAGTAATCTGTTACCTGCAAGAGCGGCCATCAGTCCCCGTCCGCGCGCATGGTGGCCGCCGGCAGGATTTCCTCTCGCGAAAGACCGTTGGGTTAGGAAGACAGGGGCAGGAGAAACATCCTGCCCCACATCCCCGGAATTTCTACTGAATCGCGACCTGCACCGCGTTTGCGGCGATGCCTGAGGCCGTGAGCTGCAGAGTCACAGTTCCCGCGCCCGCCAGAGATGCAGGCAACTGCACGTTCACCTGGTCAATGCCGGGATAGCCTCCATTGCCGGCGTACAAAACCGGCGCGTTAACTCCGTTCACAGTTACCGTGACGTTTGCTGGTCCTGCCGCCTGAACGCCTGTGGCATAAAACGCCAGGTACACCTTGTTCGTCGCCACGCCACTGACCGGCGCAGCTGTGTACGATCCGTCCGCATTCGCCACAAGGGCCGACTCCACGGTTTGCGCACCACTCGACGAGACGCTCACAGCCCAGCCAACTAACAGAGCGCTCCCGTTCGCAGTGAACAGTGCCGGCGCCACGGGGGCGATCACGATGTTGCTTGCCGTCTGAGTCGATCCGGGCGAGGTCACCGTAACCTGAGCCTTTCCGGCTGCGACGGTCGAGGGAACCTCAAATGCCACCTTGCTTGGCGAAACGAAGATCAGTGGCGCGGTGGTAGTTGTTCCGGCCGCGTCCTTGATGGAAACCGAAGTCCCTCCGAAGCCGCTGGGCGGAGTCCCCACGGTTGCACTGGCTTCAGGCGCAAGATTCTGGCCCACTGCGAACGCCAGTCCGCCCTGCGCAATCGAAGTCACGCTGGGGCTTGCCGCCGAGAGAATCAAAGGAACATCGACCATCGTGGTCGAACTGGGCGTGAACGATATGCCGCGCAGGACCTCGCCCGCATTGGCAGTACGCAAGGTAGTGAAAGTTTCCGACGACGCGCCCGAAGCGGTGGTGTTGGCCAGCGTATCGGTGATGGATACCAGCTTATTGGGGTCGGCGCCCTGGTCGCCGTTCGCGCTGACGGTTGAGGTCAGGGCGTAAATGGTCACGGTGCCGTTTGAGTTCACAACACCTGTGAGATTGCGCAGACCCGCAGTGGCGGGGTTAAGCGCGGTGGGGTAATTTGTGATTGAGTAGGGCGTGCCCAGGTTCAGGCCGTTTTGGAGTACGTAGGCCATCGTCCAGGTGCCGCCTGACAGGATCCATTTCTGCACGCCGGCGGTTTTGCTGCCGGCCGCGTCGGCCAATACGCCGTCTCCTTCATCGGCGACGTACAGCGTGTTCGCGTTGGCGAACCAGATCCCGAATGGATAGTCGTTAGTGGAGCCAGCGGTCTTGGCTGAAGCGGTCGGAAATCCAGGCAGCACCGTGATGGGCGCCGTGGCCGCGTTCGCCAGCGTAGGCAGGCTGCCCGCGTTGCCCACCTGATACACCGTATCGATGCCGTTGCTGCCGCTCCCTTTGGTGACGTAGATCGTGTTGTTGAAGATGGTGAGTCCCCGGAAATTATTGTCCTTGCCCAATTTATCCGCGGCGTAAGGGCTGCCCGTGGCGGGATTGGTTACCTGAGCGATGCTGAAGTTTCCGACCTCTGTCGGCGTCGTGTTCGCCGCCTGCCCGGGTGTTGCGATTTCGACGCCGGTCGCACTGATGACGTTGGCCGGTGTCGCGGTTCCGTTGTTGGCGTTGCCGACCATGTAGTATTGCCCGCTGGCCAGAATTGCCGCGCGACCGTTGTTGCCGGGATAGGCATTAGTCGGTGTAACCTGCATCGCCCCGTTGGCACCCACCTGGGCGACGGCCCGGAAATAACTGCCTCCGGACGGATTGGTTGGATCGTAGACTCCAGGCGTGTTGGAATTCGAAACGTCCACCGTGTTCGGCGACGCTACATAGCCCATGAAGGTGAGCACGCTTCCATCCGTTGACAGATTCAGCCCGAGCTCGGATTTGGAGCTGAAGCTGGTGACGATCATGCTGCTGGGCACCTCGTACGTGTTAACCAACGTACCCGTAGGCGTGATCTGATCGAGAAAGATCGGCGAGGTGATACCGAAGCTTCCGTCGACGGTGTTGTTGTTAAAAACGTTGCTGGTGCTGGTGGTGGACGCGTACGCGCCGTTAGAGACGGCCGCGATCTGGCAGGCGCCAGGCGACGCGGTGTTGGCGCTCGCCGGACAGACGGGCGGCAACGCCTGGCCTACTGCCACGCTGGTCGCATCGCCGGCATAAACGCTGCGCGAGAGCACCAGATTCCCGGCGGTGAAGCCGCTGAAGGTACCCGAGATAATGACGTTGTCAAACCGCCAGTTACCCGAGGTGTTATTCAGGGCGCCTCCCGATGCGCTTAAACAATCGGCGCCTGTCGAGGCGTTTACCATCTGAATGGCGAACTTGGGATTGTTGGCGGCAAGCGGATCGCTGATGACCGCGGTCAATCCGGTGAACCAACCCTGCCCGCCTCCGGTAATGCTGACATACGATCCGTTGACCGTGTTGGTAGACGTGGTGTTGGTCTTGAGCGCCAATCCGGTATCAGATCCGGAGAGGGTCAGCGCCACATTTTTCCAGGTGACGCCATCAGTCGTGTATTGGAGTTGGAGATTCGCCTCACCCTGAGTCGTCGCATACCAGTCGAAGCTGACATTGATGTTGGTGTAGCCCGCAGTGCTTGCGCTGAACACGGCGCCCTGTGCCCCGATAGGCGCAGTGCTCGACCAGCCATTCGATGCTCCGCCGCCAGTTGCGGCCTGCGCGCGGACGCGCCAAATATTAGTGAGATCGGCATTACCGTTCGTGCCTGTATCACCAGTGGCGCCTTCCAGCACGTCGTCGGTCGTTACTCCAATACTTGGAGTGGCGTAAGTGGCCATGCCGATGGAGGCAGCGGTGCCCGTACCGGTGGAAGGAATCGGGCCGTTGTCAACGGCTATCGCATTGTTCTCAAAGGTCCAGGCGGTGATGACGTCACCTTGTGCAACTGACAGAGATGCGGCCATTATTGCTGCGGTCAATACGATTTTTTTCATGCGGAATTCTTCCTTAGTGTGCGGTTAGATGATGATTGGGAATTGTCAAGATACCAAGAAATCCGTTACACTTTCGTGTAAATTAAGTTTCAAAAAACCCGTATGTGCGTCTCTCCGCACAATTTCGAAGGACACCCCTCGATTCCGATTCGCGGCTCGTCAGGAAGGTATAAATTTTCGGTGTCATACTATGTCAGGCATGCGCTCCCTGTTGGTCTTCTTTTTGTCCACCGCACGTCTCTGGGCCTTAGGTGGACCGCATTACGTGGAAACATCTCCGCAGCCCGGCGCCTTCGCCCTCACCGAAAAGGGCAACGCAGCGGCTATCCGGGTTGATCCCTCTGACTGGCCAGGCGTCATCCGCGCCGCTCATGATCTACAAGCCGATGTGAACCGTGTCACCGGCGTCACTCCCGCCTGGGTTGTCCAGGGGGACACCACCGCACGCAGGATGGTTCTCATCGGGACCGTCGGCAAGAGCCCTCTCATCGATCAGTTGGTCCAAGCCGGCAAGATCGACGTCAGCGGCATCCGCGGCAAGTGGGAATCCTTCTTTCTGCAAACTGTGGTCAACCCGTTTCCCGGCGTCGATAGCGCGCTTGTCATCGCCGGCAGCGACAAACGCGGAACAATCTTTGGCATTTACGACCTCTCCGAACAGATTGGCGTCTCACCCTGGTATTGGTGGGCAGATGTCACGCCCGATCACAAATCGGCTCTCTACGTTCGTGCCGGCAAGGTTCAGCAGGGTGAACCCAGCGTTAAGTACCGCGGCATCTTCTTCAACGACGAAAAGCCCGATCTCGATTTCTGGGTCCGCGCCAAATTCGGCGAACACGCCGTCCCCGGCGGCACGGCAGCGAACTTCAACAGCGCGTTCTACTCCAAAGTCTTCGAAGTCATCCTTCGCATGAAGGGGAATTACCTGTGGCCAGCCATGTGGAACAACGCCTTCGCCGAAGATGATCCCGCCACTCCCCGCATCGCCGATGAATACGGTATTGTCATGGGCACCAGCCATCAGGAACCTATGATGCGCGCCCAAAAAGAATGGGACTGGCATCTCCGCGCTGACAATGGCAACTGGAACTACGCCACTCAATCCAACATTCTCGATGACTTCTGGCGTCAGGGAATCCGCCAGCGCAAAGACTTCGAAAACATCTACACCATCGGTCTCCGCGGCGAAAACGATTCCGCCATGGTCCGCACTGCCACGGAGGGCGTCGCTCTGACGGAGAAGATCGTCGCCGCCCAACGCAAATTGCTGGCTGAAGAGGTCAATCCCGATGTGACGAAAGTCCCCCAGTTGTGGGCGCTATATAAAGAGGTGCAGCAGTATTACGAAGGTGGCCTGCGCGTGCCTGACGATGTTACGCTCCTCTGGGCCGAAGACAACTGGGGCAATATACGCCGTCTGCCCACGGCGGAAGAGCGTAAGCGCTCCGGTGGCGCCGGCATCTACTATCACTTCGACTATCACGGAGGTCCGCGAAGTTATCAATGGTTGAACACGAGTCCACTGAACAAGATCTGGGAACAGATGACGCTGGCCAAACAATATGGCGCGGACCGCATCTGGATCGTGAATGTCGGCCACTTCAAAGGCTACGAACTTCCCACTGAGTTCTTCCTCAACCTGGGTTGGAACGCTGCACCGTGGAATGGCGACAAGGTCAGCGAGTTCACTCGCCAGTGGGCGGAGCGCGAGTTCGGTGCGCCATACGCGACCGAGGCTGCGGCGATTGTCGATACATATACCAACTACAACGCCCGCCGCAAGCCCGAGTTGCTGGAACCCGGCACTTACAGCCTCGTCAACTATCGCGAAGCCGAGCGCGTCGAGGAAGATTACAACGCCCTTGCGGCTCGCGCAGAAGCTCTCTACGCCAAGATCCCCGCAGCGAAGCGCGACGCGTTTTTTCAGCTCGTTCTCTTTCCAACGAAAGCATCGGCGAATCTGAACGCGATGTACGTCGCCGCGGGCAAGAACGCTTTGTACGCTTCCCAGAGCCGGGCCAGTGCCAATTCCTGGGCCGCCAAAGTGAAAACGTTGTATGACGCCGACGCCGCCCTAACCAAACAGTGGGACGCGCTTGCCGCGGGCAAGTGGGAACATTTCATGGACCAGCCCCATATCGGGTACACGACCTGGCGCGATCCTCCCGCCAACACTTTGGCTGCGATCAAACTCGCCAGCGTGCAGGTCCCGGAGGCCGCCGCGCTCGGCATCGCCACCGACGGCGGCTCGAACCCCCTGCCCGCGTTCGATTCCCTCAATCAGCAGCGCAGCTACATTGATGTCTTCAATAAAGGCCGTGAGCCGTTCGACTTCACCGCAACCCCGAGCGCTCCGTGGATTATTGTTAGCGAATCGAAAGGCCGCTTGGAACATGAAACACGGGTCTGGGTCACTATCGACTGGGCGAAGGCGCCCGCCGGCATGAACGGCGGCACGGTGAAGATCAGTGGAGCGGGCCACGATGAGACCGTCGGCCTCACGGTCCGCAAACCCCACGACTTGACCCGCGCCACACTGACAGGTTTCGCCGAAACTGCCGGCTACGTGGCCATGGACGCTGCCCACTTCACGTCAAAAACAGATTCCGGCCAGGCGGCCTTTCGCCCGGTAGAACAATACGGCATGCGTAGCGACGCGCCTGTCGATGTGCAGGGTCTTAACTCAGGTCCGCATCTCGACTACCGTATTTACCTTTTCACGCCCGGCGAAGCGACGGCGCGCCTGACGCTCGGTCCCGCTTTGAACTTTGCTCCCGACCGTCCGGTCCGCATCGCGGTCTCAATGGACAATGAAGCTCCTCAAGTCCTTACCATCGTGCCGCGGGGTTACAACGCCTCCAACGGCAATCGCGATTGGGAGCAGTCCGTTAGCAACAACGCCCGCTACGTCACCAGCAAGCACCAGATCGCCAGCCCCGGCTACCACACCTTCAAAGTCTGGATGGTTGACCCCGGCGTAGTTCTGGAGCGCATTCTCATCGATACGCCGGCCTCAATGAAAGCGGTCAGCTACCTGGGGCCGCCCGAGAGCTTCCGGGGTATCGAAAAATAGCATGATGAACGCCTTCGTCTTAATTGCAGCGATGTTCGAACTCTTCCGCTGATAATCTGGAAACATGGCGGCGCAATGCTCCGAATCCACTCGCCTCGAATACGCCGCCCGCATGAATCGCGTGGTCGATCACATTCAGGCACACCTGGATGAACCGCTCGACCTTGAGCGGCTCGCCGCCATCGCCTGCTTCAGCCCGTTCCACTTCCATCGCCTCTTTCGCGCCTGGACGGGCGAGACGCTGCAAGTTTTCGTGCAAAGGCTCCGTCTGGAGCGTGCCGCTCAAATGCTGACCTTTGATCGATCCAAAAGCATTTCAGCCATTGCGTTCGAATATGGATTCTCCAGTTCCGGCGCATTCTCGCGCGCCTTCCGCAGAGGTTTTGCCGTGTCCCCGGGCGAGTGGAGAAAAAGCAAGATATGTCAACCGAATCGCAAGCAGGGTGAAGCGGAAGAGAGCCATTCTCTGGGAATCTCAAATCTGGCGGGCACGAATGTCCGCGAGAAGGAGATGCATTTGACCCGCTTGCCCCTGGATGTAAAAGTGCGCCGCATTGCACCCGCAACGATCGCGTACCTCCGGCACATTGGCCCTTACAAAGGCGACACCACGCTTTTTCAGCGACTGTTCCGGAAGCTCTTCGCCTGGGCCGAACCCCGCGGACTCATTGGACCGGATATGCGCTACCTCAGCCTGTTTCACGATAATCCGAACCTCACACCCGCCGCGAAGCAGCGCCTGGAAGTGGCTCTGATCGTTCCCGCTGATACTCCCCCAAGCGGAGAAATTGGCATTCGGGCGCTCGAGCACGG
>CAIKAS010000276.1 GCA_903825445.1 uncultured Acidobacteriia bacterium | reverse complement strand
CCGCCACCACGACCGCCACCACCGCGTCCCCCGGCGCCACTGGCGCCAGCGGCACCACGGCCGCCACCACCACCGCGTCCGCCGCCCGGGCCGCCACGCGACGGCATCGCCACGCGGTCCTGCAGGGTAACGATGTCGTATTTCGAACCAATGCCCTTCATGTTGCCATCAATGCTGTGGCACTGGGTGCAGCCGCCGGGGCCATTAAAGTAGGCCTCGCCTGCCTTGGCATTCCCTGCCTTAGCGACCACATCGACCAGGATCCCGTCTCCTCGCTGGCTCGCCGCGTTGATGATGCGTGAGTGGATGTAGGCCGCGATATCGTAGACCGCAGGCTGCTGCAAATCGAGCTTGACGGCCTTTTGGTGAACGGCACCCTTCAGGTATTCCGCCATGCCGACGCCGTCTTCGTCGCGCAGAGAGATGTCAGACCGGATCAAATCCGGGCCCACCTGTCCGCCTTTGGCCTTCTCACCATGGCAGTAGCCGCAGGTCTTGTTGTAGGAATCCTGCCCACGGGTCACCGCTTCCGCCGGATAAATCTTGAATCTGCCGCCGCGCTGGGCGAACGCACCAGGGGCAAGAGTAAGCGCCGCACAGATTAGCAGGGCGGCATATCTCGTATTGAATGGCATGAGTTTCTCCGTTATTTCGGGGCGGTGGACCATAGTTGGGAAACGTCGGCACTCTATGGTACCGGTTCCACAGATAAACACTCGAACTCTATCACGGAACGATTTGACAAGCGCGTAAAGCTTTGTAATGAATTCCCTGCCCGGTGGCAATCAGCCTGTGGCATCGCCTCAGGTTGGCGAACTCATTGGGCGCTCCCAGGCAGGCGACCACGTCGCTCGCCTATAATGATGATTCCTTTGAACATGGAACACGGACCCCGGCAACGAAAGCCCACCATCGCCACGGTCGCGCAACATGCCGGCGTAGCGGTGAGCACGGTTTCGCGCTTTCTCAACGGCCATTACGTCAGCAAGAAGGCTCGCGCCCGACTGGCTGAAGTCATCGGGGAACTTGGGTACGTCCGTTCGCCGACTGCCCGCAATCTTAGTCTCGGGCTTCGCGGCTGCGTCGGCGTTGTCGTCGATTCCAGTCAGGATCTCTGGTTCACGCAGTTGCTTGCCGGCATCGAGGAAGAGCTTTCTACCCGCGATACCAGCATGATGCTGGCCAGTCTCGAACTAAGTGGTCGCTACGATCCGCGTATTGTGCAGCAGTGGATTAGCGAGAGGCGCGTCGATGGCGTGATCCTGGTCAAATCACAACGTCGCGAAAGAGCGCTGGTGCACGAATGCATAGAAGCGAAGTTGCCGACGGTGATGGTGGCGCCCGACGAAGCAGTTGCCCACGTCCATGTTGTGCGCTGCGACAATCGGTCGGCCGGATCTGCGGTGGCACACCATCTGGCAAATCTGGGGCACAAGCGCATTGCCTTCGCCGGAGGCCCGGAGCATTCGGTAGATACCAGACAGCGGCTCACTGGCCTGCGCGAATGCCTGGAGGAACGGGGCCTAAGACTGGACCCGAAGCGCGTTACTTTCTGCGCCAGCTATGAGGCCGATGCGGGCTGCCAGTTCGCCAACGAAATCCTGAAGACACCATTCGATTTCACTGCGCTTGTGACCGGCAACGATGCGATCGCGCTGGGCTTCATGCGCGTCGCCCAACAGCATGGCATCCGCATTCCGGAGAGACTCTCCGTCGCTGGTTTCGACAATATTCCGGAAGGCGCGCTGCTTTGGCCTGGGCTGACAACTGTCTCCCAGCCAACCCGCGACATGGGCCGTGCCGCGTGCCAGAAGCTATTCGAAGCGATTGCGGCGCCGGGTGAACAGCAGGTTCTGGTTTATCCTGTCGATCTGGTGGTCAGGGAGAGCACGGCTGCGCCTTCACGAAGTTGATCGAGACAACCTATCATCTTGAGCCGTTTGTGCGCTTCGCGCCAAACTTAACGAACTCCAGCAGTTTGTTCGCTTCGCGCCAAACTTAACGAACTCCAGCAGTTTGTTCGCTTCGCGCCAAACTTAACGAACGCCAGCAGTTTGTTCGCTTCGCGCCAAACTTAGCGGACTCCAGCAGTTTGTTCGCTTCGCGCCAAACTTAGCGGACGCCGAGCAGGACTTCCGTGGTGAGTTGGTCCAGCTTTTCGTAAGCCAGACCGCGAGTGGCAATGACTTCACGATCGAGTGCGGCTCCCAGCAGAGCTTTTTGGCTCGCTTTCGAGTATCGCGCTACGGACGGGGCACCTTTGCCCGCCGCGATATTTTCCTGAAGTAACGCCTGAATTTCCTTGTCGGCATTCCAGCGTTTGGCGGCGGCCTTCAGGATCAGATAAGTCCGCATGCAACCGCGAGCGAATTCCTTCACTCCTGCGTAATCTTCAGTGCGATACGCGTGTGCATCGAAATGGCGTGAACCCTTGTAGCCGACATCTTCGAGGAATTTCACCAGAAAGAACGCGGCGCGTGGATTGGCGGCGCCGAAACGGAAGTCCTGATCGTATCGGCCCGGAACCTGATCGTTGAGATCGATGTGGAAGAGCTTGCCGGCATCCCACGCCTGAGCGACCGCGTGAACGAAATTAAGTCCGGCCATGGTTTCGTGCGCTACCTCCGGATTCACACCGACCAGTTCGGGATGCGCCAGGGTGGGAATCAGGCCAAGATAGTTGCCTGTCGTCGCCATGTATATGTCGCCGCGTGGCTCGTTGGGCTTGGCTTCCATGGCGAACTTGTAGCCGTACTTCTTGTCGAGTGAATACTCGCAGAGGTAATTGATGGCTTCACGAAGACGCTTCACGGCATCATCGGCGCGGCGGCAGGCATCGGTTTCGGTGCCTTCGCGTCCACCCCAAAGCACGAAGATCTTCGCTCCCAGCTCAGCACCCAGATCCATCGCACTCATGGTTTTTCGCATCGCATAAGCGCGTACGCGGGCGTCGTTCGAGGTAAAAGCGCCATCGCGGAATATCGGATCGTAGAACAGATTGACCGTCGCCATGGGAACAACAATTTTGTT
>CAIKAS010000275.1 GCA_903825445.1 uncultured Acidobacteriia bacterium | reverse complement strand
TGGAAGGCGACGTTGACCTGGGAACTTCGCCCGACTTCCGACATACGCTTTTGGCGGCTTTGCCCAATGCCGCAACCGTGGCATTGAACCTCGCGGCGATCCGCTACATCGACAGTTCCGGGATCGCAACTCTCATCGAAGTTCTGAAGCACTCGCAAAAGCTTAATATGCAATTCGTGTTGTTCGGTCTCAGCCCGGCGGTCCAGGAGGTTTTCCGGCTCACACACGTGTTCCGGCTTTTCAGAATCTTCCAAACCGAACAAGAGGCATTAGGGACCGCGTAATGCAGTGGGTGGCAGCGGTGGGCGAGGCAACCAACCGAAGCGTCGCATATGTCGGCGGACTTGGGGAAATTTGCGGTAGTTCGCTGCGGCTCCTGATCCTGTCGCCGCTGAAGCGCAGGCGCATGCTGGGTAGGGCGGTCCACGAAGCCATGGCTGCGGGCGTTGGCGCGATTCCTATTGTCACGCTGATTACGTTCTTTGTCGGAATAATCATCGCGCTGCAGGGCGCCTATGAATTACAACGACTTGGCGCTACGCAGCTGGTGGCATCGCTGGTGGCAATTTCGATTTCGCGGGAACTGGGTCCGTTAATCACTGCGATTGTTGTGATCGGGAGATCAGGCTCGGCGTTTGCCGCGGAAGTGGGAACGATGCGGGTGACCGAGGAACTGGATGCACTGAAAACCATGGCGCTCGATCCCGTTGCATTTCTGGTGGTGCCGAAGTTTCTTGCCATGGCCGTGATGGTGCCCTGTCTGGCAATCTGGGCGGACCTGATGGGAGTGCTGGGCGGCGCATTGTTTGGAGTGGCCGGAGCGGGATACACTTTCAGCGGCTATCTGCTCGCGACGCGCGATGCGTTGCTGATGCGCGACATTACCAGCGGCGTGGTCAAGAGTCTTGTGTTTGGGATTGTGATCACTGCTGTTGGGTGCCAGGAGGGTTTCTCAACCGGAGCCGGTGCGGAAGAGGTGGGGCGATCGACGACTTCGGCCGTGGTCATTTCCATACTTCTGGTCGTACTGATCGATCTGGTTTTCACCCTGCTGTTCTATCTCGCGGGGGGTGGAGCTTAGTGAATTCCGAGCCAATAATAAAAGCCTCCGGTTTGCGCGTGGGCTATGACGGCCGGGAGGTGCTGCATGGCCTTGAGTTCGAGATCCTGCGCGGCGAGACTATCGTGATCATTGGCGGGTCTGGCTCGGGAAAAAGCACTTTGCTCCGGACCCTGCTTGGGCTCGAAAAACCAGCTTCGGGAGAGGTTCGAATCAAGGGTGTCGACATCACACGGGCGGGCGATCACGATATGGACGCTATCCGCAAGCGAATCGGCATCGCGTTCCAGGGAGGCGCACTGATTGGCTCACTGACCGTAGGTGAGAATATTGCATTGCCATTACTCGAGCACACCTCTCTCGAGCCGAGCACGATTGAAGTGATGGTTCGAATCAAGCTGGAGCAGGTGGGACTGAGCGGCTTTGAGCATTACAACCCGTCGCAACTGAGCGGCGGCATGAAGAAACGCGCGGCGTTCGCCCGGGCTATGGCGCTGGATCCGGAGATCTTGTTCTTCGACGAACCATCGGCGGGTCTTGACCCCATCACGGCGGCGGGAATCGACGACCTGATCCTGAGCCTCAAAAAAGCCTACACGCTGACCATGGTTGTGGTGACTCATGAGCTGGCAAGTGCGTTCCTGATTGCCGACCGCATGATCCTGCTGGATCGCGGGAATATCGCGGCGATCGGCCCGGTAGGGGAAGTCAGAGACAGCCAGCATCCCAGGGTGCGCCAGTTTCTGGACCGCATTGCGGATTCAACGCAGGACGATGAAGTGGACCACATGCGAATGTTCACGGAAGGGATCGGCTGAACTATGGAAGCGATGCGCGAACGAACGCTGGTGGGATTGTTTGTCCTGATTGCGGGGGGCCTGTTCCTCGGGACCATGATCGTGCTTTCGGGCGGGCTGGTGGGCGCGACTGTTTCGCATCGCGCATATTTCAAATTTGCCGGCGGTGTGCAACCGGGCGCGCCCGTGCGCTACGGGGGCATGATGGTGGGAAAAGTGCAGCAGGTCCGGGTGGATCCGATAAACTCCACGCGCATCGAGATCGACATGATTGTCAATCGTGATGCTCCTATCAAGAACGACAGCGTCGCTAAGATCACAACGCTCGGACCGCTGTCGGATAACTACATAGAGATATCCACTGGAACTGAGCACGCGGCACTGGCGCCTCCGGATTCAGTACTGACGTCGGCTGAAGCCTTCGGGCTGCCGCAGTTGGGTGATGCCGTCCAGGGAATGCTGCCGGACTTCCAGAAGGCGATGCAGAAGCTGGATCAGAACCTGGACGGTCTGAAGACTACGCTCGCGCGCGCCAACGATCTGCTGAGCGACGGTAATCGGGCCCACATCGCGGCTTCGTTGAATAATCTGGACCATCTGGTGGCGGATGTACGTCCGAAAGCGACAGATTCTTTGGACCGGCTGAATGGCATGCTCACCGACGCAGCCCCAAAAGTCTCCGCCAGTCTTACTAACGTGCAGGAAGTTACCACGAAGCTGACACCGCTGCTGGACGACCTGAAAGCCACGACAGCGAAAGCCAACGACACGCTTTCACATGTGGATGCCACCGTTATGGAGAACCGCCCCGACATTCGCGCCTTCGTGACCGGATTGCGCGATGCTGTCGCCAAGTCATCTACGCTGCTTAATGACCTGAATGCGGCGCTGGATCAGAATTCCGACAACATCGATGGGGTACTGAGTAATATCCGTATGGCGACAGAAAACCTGCGGATCCTCACGGATACGCTGATGCGCTCTCCATCGAGTGTGATTTGGGGTATTAAGGCAACGGACCGGAAGCCCGGGGACATACCGAAATAAGAGGGAAAACGATATGAGCCTGAGATTCTCAAGCTGTTTGACGCTTGCCGCTGTTTTGTTCCTTGAAGGTTGCGCCGCCACCAGGCCAATCCACTACTACACAGTTGAGCCGGCTCCACAAGCAACCAATCAGACTGTGCCGAGTGGCATTACGCTGCTGGTGGGCGATATCCCGACTCCGGAAGCAATGCAGGATGGCCGCATACGTTATCGCATTGGATCGAACGAGACAGCGGCGTACGAATATCATCGCTGGGGCGAGCGTCCTGGATTGATGGTGCGTAACTCGCTGATTCGCGCGCTGCGTAACACGGGTAAGTACGAGCGGGTGGTGGAAGCGACGAGCTCTGGCACGGGAGATTATCTGGTTCGCGGGAAACTCAACGAGTTTGACGAAGTGGATGGAGCGTCAATTCAGACCAGAATCTCGTTGCAAATCGAACTGGTGGACCGGAAGACCAATCGCAGTATTTGGGATCGCGTCATTGAGCGGGAAGAACCAGTGAACAGCAAAACCGTTCCGGAGGTGGTTCAATCGCTGGATCGGAATCTGCAGCACGTGCTGGCCGATGCGGTTGTACAGATCGACCAGCTTTTGGCCAGCCGGCGGTAACGGGGCACGAGGGGAGAGCCGGGTATGAAAGAAGAAGCCGCCTGAAAGGCGGCTGCGGACAGGATTGCCCGCCCCCCAGTCAAAAGTAGCTAATCTTGAATCTATCCGGACTTGTCCGTACTCCAAAAAACCGGGTGAGAGGAAACAGATAGTTATGAAACGGATGAGCGCTTACCTGTTTGTGGGATTCATCACTACTTCAACTTTACCTGGTCAGTTTCAGGGCAGCGTACCGACGGGTACCGCGACATCGACGCCGCTGGCGCTCACTCTGCGGGACGCGCTCGATCGCGGACTGAAGGCGAATCTCGGCCTTCTGGTGAGCGATGCCACAAGCGAGATCTCCCGGGGCCAGCGGCTTCAGGCGCTCAGCGCATTGCTGCCGGAACTCCACGCGGGCGTCAGTGAGACTGAGGAACAACTGAACCTGAAAACGCTCGGATTCAATATTGTGATCCCCGGCGTCCACATCAATCCAATCTCCGGGCCGTTTCACTATACCGACGCCCGCGCCAATGCCTCCTGGAATGCTTTCGATTACAGCGCGCGCCAGAATTATCGCTCGGCCCAGGAAAGCAATCATGCCGCGCAACTCTCTGTGATGGATGCGAGGGATCTGGTGGTTCAGGCGACTGCCAGCGCTTACCTTCAAATCATTGCCGACGATTCGCGACTACAGGCAATTCGCGCGCAGGTTGAGACAGCACAGGCGCTGTATGACCGCACTGTCGACCAGCAAAAAGCAGGGACGGCGGCAGGCATCGACGTTCTGCGCTCCCAGGTGGAATTGAAGCAACAGCAACAACGGCTGCGCGCGGAAAGAAATCAGTTTGACAAGGACAAGCTGGCCCTGAGCCGAGTGATCGGTCTGCCCGCCGGACAGGAGTTTAATGTCTCCGAAACTGCCCCGTTTGCGCCGTTCACTTCATTCACTCAGGACCAGGCGCTGGCTACAGCTTTGGCGCAGCGGCCGGATTATCAGAGCTACAAGTCACGTGTGCGTGCCGCTGAAGACAGTGTCAAAGCAGCGCATGGAGAACGTTATCCCACCGCAACCGTCACTGCCAATTACGGCGACGTCGGTTACACTCTGGCAGATTCCCACGGGACATTCGGCGTTGTCGCTTCGGCAAATATCAACGTTTTTGACGGGGGGCGCATCAGCGCCGATCTGATCCGCGCACAAGCGGCGCTGAAGCAACGCCAGGAGGAACTTGCCGACCTGGGCGGCCAGATTGACTACCAGGTGAGGGCGGCCTTTCTGGATATTCACACGGCGGCGGATCAGGTTGCCGTGGCGCAGGACAATCTGCAACTCGCGAATGAGGCGCTGGTGCAGGCTAAGGATCGGTTTATAGCAGGTGTGACGGACAACATTGAAGTGGTGCAGGCGCAGGAATCGGTGGCGAGCGCCAATGACAGTCTGATTTCCGCACTCTTTGCTCACAATATTGCCAAGATCGGTTTGGCGCGAGCTGTTGGCGGCGCCGAGCAGCAGATTCAAAAACTTCTGGAGGTAAAGTAGCATGGCTGAACAGGCGCCTGAAAGGGCGAATGACGGGGCCGACCTGGCGAGAGACCGCGCGGTTCTGCGCAGGAAATCCGGACTCAATAAGGCGATCCGCATTGTCGTATTGCTGGTGATTATTGCGGGTGTTGCTTTCGCGGGTGTCCGCGTCTGGAACTATCTCAATACTTACGAGAACACCGATGACGCGCAGATCGATGGACACATCAATTCGATCAGCGGGAGGATCACGGGGAACGTCACGACGGTGCTGGCCGAGGACGAACAGTTTGTCAAGGCCGGTGACGTGCTGGTCAGAATCGACCCCCGCGATTATCAGGTTGCCGTGGAGAAAGCGGAAGCGGATCTGCGTGACGCTGAAGCGGCACTCGAAGCTTCGCGAATCGATATACCCATCACCACGACGAACACTGCCAGTCAGCTCAAGACGGCGCATTCAGGCCGCGAGGATGCAACGGCATTCGTGCTTGGTACTCAGCGCCAGTTGAGCGCTGCCCGCGATCGCCTGGAAACAGCGCGCGCGGAGGTGAGGGAAGCACAAGCCAATGTAAAGAAGACGAACGACGACGTTGCGCGTTACAGGTTACTGGTGGATAAGAACGAGATTCCGCGCCAGCTATATGACACCGCCGTAGCGGAAGCTGCCGCCGCGCAGGCTACTCTGGATGCCCGCAACGCCGCAGTGGGCGAGGCGGAGCAGAACATCGTGGTGGCGCAGAGCGCGGTAGATCAGGCCCAACAGCGGATCACGCAGGCGGACGCTTCCATTGAATCCGCGAATACGGCGCCGCAGCAGGTGGCGGTTAGTGAATCGCGCGCGAGATCCGCATTGGCCCAGGTGGCGCAAAGGAAAGCGCTGCTGGATCAGGCACAGCTGAATTTGAGTTATTGCACGATTGTGGCGCCGGTAACGGGCATTGTGGGTAAGAAGACTGTGGAGCTGGGGCAAAACATTTCTCCAGGCCAGCAATTGATGGCCGTGGTCCCGCTTGACGATATTTGGGTCACCGCCAATTTCAAGGAGACGCAGCTGAGCCACATGGCACCGGGTCAACGGGTTCGTTTTAGCGTGGATGCGGACGACAAGGAATACGCGGGCAAGGTGGTGGCCGTGGGCGGGGCGAGCGGCTCGCGCTTCAGTTTATTGCCGCCTGAGAACGCCACGGGGAATTACGTGAAAGTGGTGCAGCGCATTCCCGTCCGCATCAATATCGATCCCGGCCAGAACGACGATCATCGGCTGCGCCCTGGAATGTCGGTGGATCCAAAAGTCTTCATCCGGTAGGAAACCTTATGGCCGACGATGCCGAAATCTGGCAGCCGAAGTTCAATCCCTGGCTGATCGCGGTGGTAGTGGCGCTGGCTGCATTCATGGAAGTGCTGGATACCAGCATCGCCAATGTGGCGCTGCCGCACATGGCCGGAGACCTGGGCGCCAGTAACGACGAAAGCACCTGGGTGCTGACTTCCTATTTGGTCTCGAATGCCATCGTGCTCCCGCTGAGCGGATGGCTGGCGGGGCTGTTTGGGAGGAAACGCTTTTTCCTGCTCTGTATTTTCATGTTCACGGTGAGTTCGCTGCTGTGCGGCATCGCGCCGAGTCTGGGGATGCTGATCCTGTTTCGTGTGATCCAGGGCGTGGGCGGGGGCGGACTGCAGCCGATGGCGCAGGCGATTCTGGCGGACACGTTCCCTCCACAGAAACGCGGCCTGGCCTTCGCACTGTACGGAATCACGACGATCATGGCACCGACTATCGGCCCGACACTCGGCGGCTGGCTCACCGACAATTACTCCTGGCGCTGGATCTTCTATATCAATCTCCCCGTTGGGATCATCACGCTGTTTCTGGTGCTGCGGATGGTGGAGGATCCGCCGTACATCGCACGCAACAGAAGCGCAGGCGTTCGCGTGGACTATATCGGGATTGGCCTGCTCGCGCTTGGAGTAGGAGCGCTGCAGGTTCTTCTTGATAAGGGCCAGGAAGACGACTGGTTTGGTTCGCACTTCATCGTGTTGCTGGCAGCGATTTCAGTGGTTTGCCTCGCTTCACTGGTGGTGTGGGAGCTACACACGAAAACGCCGGTCATCGATGTGCGAATGTTCAAGAGCTTCAACTTCGCCGTAGCAAGCCTGATGATGTTCTTTTTGGGTGTGCTTTTGTTCAGCAGCCTGGTGATGATGCCTCAGTTCCTGCAGACACTGATGGGGTATACCGCTCAATCGGCCGGACTGGTTCTTTCGGGCGCCAGTCTGATTATTCTTTTTGAGATGCCCATAGTTGGTCAGCTGACGACGAAAATACCGGCCAAATACATCATGGCGTTTGGCTGGATATCTCTCGCGTTCGGGATGTATTATTCCACCAAAGATTTGGATTTGCTGATCAGCTTCCAGTCGGCGAGTCGTCTTCGAATGGTGCAGGCGTTCGGGCTGGGTTTCCTTTTCGTTCCGATTACGCTGAGCGCATATATCGGAGTTCCGGCGGAAAAGGGAAATAACGTGTCGGGCCTGGTGAACTTCATGCGCAACATCGGAAGCAGCGTGGGCACTTCCATGGTCACGACGGTTCTGGCGCGACGGGAGCAGTTTCATCAGTCGTCGCTCGCGTACCACGCAACGAACTACGACCCGGCGTTTCGAAATCAGGTACAGGGACTCAGCGGACAGCTGTTTCATGCGGGAGCGAGCCCTCCGGACGCGCAGGTTCAGGCGTATGGACGCATCTACCAACAAATGCAGGTGCAGTCTCAAACGCTCGCGTATATTGATACATATAAGCTGCTGGCGATTGCTGCCGGAATCATGTTTCTGCTCGCATTTATCGTACGGAAGAACGACCCTGCCTCAGGCGGACATGTGGTGGTGGAGTAAGGAGGCAATGCTGTGATTAACGTGCTGACCGTTGAACGCGAGTATGGAAGCGGCGGAGGCGACATTGCCCGGCAACTGGCGGACCGTCTGGGTTGGAAGTTGTGGGATCAATTGCTGACCGATCAGATTGCACGACGTCTGGAGTGCGAGAGCCGGCAGGTGGAGCAAAAGGAAGAGCGAGGCGATCCGCTTTACTATCGGCTGTTTAAATCCTTCCTGCGCGGCAGTTATGAGGGGACGCTGAATGCGCATAGTCTGAAGATCGCAGATGCCGAGAGCATCCGGAAATTATCGGAACAAATGGTGAGGGCGGCGGCCAGGGAGGGCAATGCGGTGATCGTCGGCCGTGGTGCAGGTTACTATTTGCGCGATGTTCCCGATTCGTTCCACGTGTTCATCTACGCGCCGTTCGAAGAGCGAGTACGACGATTGCAGCAAAAGGGAAAGAGCAGGGAAGAAGCCATTCAGCTCGCCGAGACAGTTGACCTGGACCGGAAGGCTTTTATTAAACAGTATTTCGGAGTGGAATGGCCGGCGCGGCATTTTTTTCACATGATGGTGAATTCCACGATGGGTGACGCGGCGGTGGCGGAATTGGTGCTGGATGGGCTGGCGGTAGTTCAGAAGGTGACGTCGGGGGGCAAAGGCATTTAGTCCGCAGACGAACACAGATTTACGCGGATGATAACGGCCATTCGATTGCAGGTAAGGGGCCATGAGAATGTTTTTAAGGTCCAGGTCGGGCAGGCTGGCGATGGTGTCCATGGCCCTGACGTCAGGCGCGGCACTGGTGCCTTCGCAGTGTTTTGGCCAGACCGTATTTGGACTTGGTCTCTCGGCATCCACGCTCGGCGCGGGAGTTCAGGGTGCCGTTTCTGTCAGCGGGACTTCCGACATCCGGGCCGGATTTAACGCGTTCAACTTCAGCGACAACTTCAGTAAGGACGGAATTAACTACGGGGCGACGTTAAGGCTGCGTTCGGCGCAGGCGACGTACGACCAGTATTTCCATAAACTCGGGGAATTTCACATCAGCCCAGGAGTTCTGTTTTACGACGATAATGCGGGTAACGCGACCGCGAGTATTCCTGCCGGTCAGTCGTTTTCGCTGGGAAGCACAACGTACTACAGCGGCTCGGCGAATCCGGTGAACGGAACCGGGGCGATTACTTTCAACAAGGCTGCGCCGATGCTGCTTTTTGGGTTTGGGAACCTGCTGCCACGAAGCCAGCGGCATTTCGGCGTTAACTTTGAGGCGGGGGTGGTATTTGAGGGATCTCCGAACGCAAAGCTGAATCTGGCGGGGACGGCCTGCCTGACCGCGCAGCAAACTACCGGTACCTGTTTTAACGCGGCGACCGACCCTACGGTTCAGGCCAACGTAGTGGCCGAACAGACCAAGCTGAACAGTCAGTTAAGCCCGTTCAAGTATTATCCTGTCGTGTCACTGGGGTTTAGTTACAAGTTCTGATGCTTCGACATTCTGACAATCGGTAATACTTGCCCGCCAGGGAGGGGCACGTCGATCCTTTCCACTTCGTGATACCCCCGGGCCTTATACAAGGCGATGCCGGTCAGGGTGGCTCCCATCTCGAATTTTGAGAAGCCGTGGGAGTATGCGGCTGCCTCGCATGCGTCCAGGATCCGGGAGCCTATTCCGCGCCTGACCCATTCCGGATGCACGAAGAAGGCTCGGATTTTAGCAGCATCGAAGGCCGGATCGAGGAGAGTATCTTCCCTGCCGGCGCAATGATCCGACCCGAAAAGAGTCCGCCGCTTGCTCCAGCCGCCGCAAGCTACAATCGCGCCGTCGACCTCTGCCACAAAGTAAGTTCCGTCGTCAATCAACTGGGTATCGACTCCGTAAACCGACAGTAAAGCCCCTTCTAACTGCGCCGAAGTGTAATCGGCAGCCTGCAGGACTCGCACGGAGGTTGCGATCAACCCGGTGAGGAGGGGGATATCCGCGCCCACCGCCAGGCGAAGTGTCAGGTTCATGGAAGGTTTAGTCGAGTATACCGAACGTTGAAGAAACGAGAACTATTGCAAGACCGAGGCGGGAGCTTCGCGGCCAGTAAAAAGGCCCGCGTGGCATTTGCGCCATGCGGGCCTTTACTGAAAGCGGCGTCGAAACGCCGAGACTACATCTTCTTCAGCTGAATATTCTTCACCCAATATCCACCCGTGGATTCCACTTCGATTCCAATCAGGCCGGATGCCCGGAAATAATTGGGATCGTTGTCGACGAAATCCATAATCAGGTGGTCATTCATAAAGGTCTGGAGCACGTGACCTCTGGCGATGACCATCATATGGTTGTAGTCGTCCTTGTGGAACCAGGAATCGAGAGTCGCCTTGTCGGCGAGGGTGGCGGTGACCTTAACAGGCTGTTCGGGTTCGGCGATAAGAGCATGGCCGGGAGTGCTCATGACGCCGCGAGCACCCTGCTCGTAGATATTCCCGGGCCACTGGTTGACGGCGTCAAAATCCACCTGATAGCCATTCATATTCCACTTCAGCAGGGATGTGCGATCGGGCGGTGGAGGAGGAGGTGTCGCGCAGGTTACCTGCGGTCCGCGACCACCACCACCTCTGCCGCTGGCGCCGAATGCCGCTCCACCGCCACGTCCGCTGCCACCGCGACCACCACCGCCGCTACCGCCGCGACCACCACCAGGCCCACCAGCGCCGGCGCGCGGCGGATACTTCTGCGCACTTGGATCTTCGGTCAGAAAGCTGCGAATCTGCATACCGCCATTCACACTAATTGTGCCCTTCATATCGAACTTCAGGATGAAGTCGGCCACTTCGCCGCCCTTCCAGTAAATGTAGGTGGTGCCTGTCGGATGCTCGCAGGCGGTATCGATGTGGATCGCTCCATCTTTGATATCCCACATGCCAGGTGCGCCTTCCCAGCCGTTGAGCGTCGCTCCGTCGAAGAGCGATTGAAATCCAGTGTTGTCGTTGTAGTTGTACGGCGCCGCGGAGCCGCGCTGGCCGCCGCCTCGCCCGCCGCTTGCGCCCGCGGCACCGCCTGGGGCCTGAGAGAACGCCGAGGGAGCGGTCATTAATAGTGCAACCGCGCTCGCGGCGGTTGAAAGTAACAAGGTGGTTGATCGTTTCATAGTTGTGGGTCGATCCGACTTTGCTTCTACAGAGGGAAGAAGTCAGGTCAAGGGAAAGTATATACCGGGATTGAGTAAATGAAAACGAAAATGTTCCGGAGGATCTGGTATCTACTCATGGTTGAACCATTCGGCAAAGGTCCATCCAATCCCTTTAAAGACGAGCGAAATAACTGTTCGCTAGTAACCGTTGCTGAGATAGAATCGCCAATGATACGAAGTAACTCGCCGTGAGAGGAAGCTATGATGCGAAAGCTAAGTTTGCTGGGAATCGCGATGTTTACGTGTTTGGCGGGATTCGCCGCCAATTACATCGGCGATGGACCCGATGCCGGCCGGACGGGCTGGGTCAAAGACGAGAAGGTCTTCAATAAAACGAACGTGAAGACCATGAAGCTGCTGTGGAAGGTCAAGCTTGAGAGCGTGACCCGGCAGATGCACAACCTCTTTCCGCCGACAGTGGTGGAGAATGTCACTACTACGACCGGGCCGAAAGAGATCGCGGTGGTCTCCGGCATTACGGACGATCTTTGGGCCTTCGACACCGCGACGGGCAAGCAACTCTGGCACAAACATTTCGACAGCACCTTCGATGAGAATGCCGCGGGCGGTCGCGGTGGCAGTACGCTCTGCCCTGGCGGACAGCTTGCCACGCCGGTGATTGGCCCCGGCAGCGGAGCAGGCAAGTTTACTCTCTATTCCGTCTCCTGGGATGGACGCCTTCGGCAGGTCAACGTGGCGGATGGCGAAGACATGGCACTGCCCACGAAGTTTATGCCGCCGAACGGCAAGCCGTGGTCGCTGAACCTGGTGAACGGCGTTCTGTATACAGCCACCTCGCAGGGTTGTGGCGGAGTACCGAATGAATTCTTCTCTTTCGATCTGGCCACAAAGAAGGCCAGCGCTCTGCAGCCCGCGGGTGGCGGCATGTGGGGCCGACGCGGTGTAGCGGTAGCGTCCGACGGAACCATTTACATGGGCACCGGAGACGGACACTACGATCCGGACAACAAGACCCTCGGCAATTCCATTGTGGCCGCGAAGCTTGACGACAATAAACAGCTGCAACTTACCGGCTGGTTTGCGCCGCCGAACGTGAACTGGCTGTGGCATCGCGATCTGGACGTCAACGTGAGTCCGATGGTGATCGATTACAAGGGCAAGCATCTGCTGTTTGGCACGAGCAAAGAGTGCCGTATCTGGATGGTGGACCGCGATGTGATGGCGGGCACTACGCCTCCTTTCGACAAGCATCAGGAAATGCTGGATCGCACGGTGCAGATTTGCAATCCCGCCACGCGTTACGACGCGGCCGGCGTCTGGGGCGCTATGGCGACGTGGATCGATCCGATGGGGCAGCTGTATCTTGCGGTGCCTTTCCTGGGACCGTTGACCGATGTGTACCATTCGCCGATCGAAATCGGCAAGCCGGAGTTGGGCGGCGTGGCGGTACTGAAAGTGGAAGAGACGGGCGGCAAGTGGAAGATGACGCCGGTGTGGAGCTATGGCGATATCGACCAGGGCGACGAAGCGATATACATGAATGGCATCCTGTGGGTGAACGGCGCGGGTGAAGACACGTATCAATCGAACCCCGATGTGGCATGGAATGAGGCGCCGCGCAAACCTCCGATTGGCGCCAATAACCAGACAGGCAACCGGCTGGGCAATTCCCGGCACGCGACGATCTACGCTTTCGATGCGACCAATGGCAAGCTGTTGTGGTCCAGCGGAGATCAGATCACGTCATGGAACCACGGCAGCGGCATGACAGCTATCAACGGGAAAGCTTACATAGGCACCTTCGACGGAACCTTCTATTGTTTTGGAGTCGCGAAATAACTCGCGAGAGGTGATGATACTCATGGAAAACACAATGAAGCGGTTATCGATCATAGCTCTTGCGTCGGCTACTCTGGCGACGGGCGTATATGGACAGGGCGGACGTGGCGGGGGTGGCGGCTGGACGACGAGTCGCGCGGATGCGCAGCGAACCGCGTGGGTCAGAACAGATTCGCTGATCTCCGTGGAGAGCTTGCAAAAGCCTGGTTTTGGTCTGGAATGGACGGTGAAGGCGGGCCACACTCCACGCGAAAATTTGAGTGAAGGCGTGAGTGGCAATACGACCCAGCTGGATCCTGCACCGGGGAGCGTCGCGGGCAGTGCCAACAATCTGTATTCGTACGAAGTGGATACAGGTTATCTGACCTGGACGAAGCATTTCGATGTAGCGACGCCGGCTGCGGCGGCCACTGCGGCATGCCCTGGCGGCATGACTGCCGGTGTGACGCGCCCGACGGCGCTGGGGCAGACTGTGACAGGCGCGGCTCCCGGGCGTGCTGGTGGCGCGGGTGGCGCCGGGTACACGGGCGGCGTGGGACAGCCGGGTGAAGGTGTGCCCTCGGCATTTTTCGTCAGAGCTGGTGGACGAGGAGGACGCGGCGGTTCCGGTGGCGGATTCGCTGGTGGTGCCGCGGCAATTGGTGGTTCGGGTCGCGGAGTGATCGCGGCTGGTGCAGGCGGAGCGTCAGGGCGCGTCGGCTTGCGGGGTGAGGCGGCGAATGACTATGTCATTTCGAGCGACGGTGTACTGCACACGATCGGCCAGCAGCAAGGGAAAGAGACTGCGAAGCCTGTGCCGTTCCTGCCGGCGAATGCCAACGCGAAGGGCGCAATTCTGGTAGATCAAATGCTCTATGTTTCCACTATCAATAACTGCGGCGGCGTGGCAAACGGTGTCTGGGCGGTCAGTACTGGCGCGGGCAACGCGGTGACTTCGTGGAAGTCCGGCGCGAGCCCGGTGGGTGAAATCGCGTTTTCCGGAAGCGGTACCATTTTTGCCGCGATCGGCGATGGCGCGGCTGGCCCCAATGGCTATTCGGATGCCATCGTGGCGCTCGATCCGAAGACTCTGACAGCGAGGGACTGGTTCACGCAGCAGGGCGCTTCGTTCACTTCCACGCCGGTCGTGTTTGGACGCAACGGACGCGAACTGGTGGCAGCGGCGACGAAGGATGGCCGCGTGTTCCTGCTGGATGCGGCAGTACTCGGCGGAGCGGACCATAAGACGCCGCTCGCAGTCTCAGTTGCTACTAACACATCGAAGACATGGTCGCCCTCGGCTCTGGCGACGTGGGAAGATGCTTCGCAGACTCGCTGGCTGCTTCTTCCGGCAGTGGGGGCAAAAGGCGGAATTACGGCCTTCAAGGTGACCGGCGATGCGGTGAAACCTTCGCTTCAGCAGGCATGGACGTCGTCGGGGGATATCGCGTCGCCGTCGGCTCCGGTTGTGGTGAACGGTGTTGTGTTCGCACTAAATACCGGGTCAGCGACTTCGCCCGCGGTGCTGTATGCCCTCGACGGCGCAACCGGCAGGGAACTATGGAACAGCGGCAAAACGATCACTTCATTTGTGCGTTCAGCAGGTTTGTGGGCCATCAACGGTGAAGTTCACCTGGCCACGAGCGATTCCACCATTTACGCGTTCGGTTTTGCGGCGGACAGACATCCTGTCAAGTAGCGCGGCGCCGTAAGACCGTATAGAATGCATGACGGGGCGGCCGTCGGGCGCAGGTTCTGTGAACGGTGGCCTCTGAGGGATTTCAGTTTGACGCAGGGACGAGAGTTCCATGTATATAAGGAGTACTCCATGTATCTAAAGAGACGTGAATTTTCGAAACTGGCTTTGGCTGCGGCCGCCGCCCCGTTGGGTGAGTTATTCGCAGCCAAGCCTAACTCAGTGTTTAACGGTGTTGTGATCGGCACCATTACTTACAGTTTCCGATCGGAATCGGCGGCGGCGAATCAGGCCGAGCCACTTCTGAAGATGGTTGTGGACAGCGGCATCAGCCATATCGAACTGATGCCTTCGGCGGCGGAAAACTATGCGGGTTCGCCGGCGGCTGCTGCCCGTGGCGGGGGCGGCGGCGGTGGCGCACGGGGTGGATCCGGCGGATTTGGCGGCGGGGCCGGTGGTGGCGGTGGACGCGCCGCTACACCAACCTACGTTGCCGGACAGCCACTGCCTGTTTGCCCGGTCACCAGTGACACGGCTGGTGCAGCACCCGGTGGCGGCGGAGCGGCGCGTGGCGGCGGTGGACGCGGCGGATCGGGCCGTGGCGGCGGTGGCGGAGGACGCGGTGGCGGACAAAGCCCGGAACAGCAGGCAGCGGCCGATGCGCTGAAGGCGTGGCGTCTGTCCGTTCCGATGGACAAATTCAAGGCGTTCGGCAAACTATACAACGATGCGGGCGTGAATATTTATTGCCATAAGCTTTCGCCTGCCGCGAACGCTTCCGATGCTGAATTCGACTATTACTTCAACATCGCCAAGGCCATGGGTGCGACGCAGATCAGCCTGGAACAGGGTCCTGCGAACGAACATACTCAGAAACTCGGCGATTTCGCGGTGAAGCACGGCATGATGACGGCGTATCATGCGCACCTGCAGGCGACCATCACAGCGTGGGACGATCTGATCGCGCAATCGAAGGGCAATGGCGTGAATCTGGATGCCGGCCACTACATGGC
Organism: uncultured Acidobacteriia bacterium; assembly: GCA_903825445.1. GTDB lineage: Bacteria > Acidobacteriota > Terriglobia > Bryobacterales > Bryobacteraceae > BOG-234. Next base: position 23,963 of record CAIKAS010000275.1, on the reverse strand, counting down.
GGGCAGCGGCAAGAGCCCGATTCCCGCGATTGAAAAGTACGCCAACATGGGGCGGATGTGTAGCCTTCACCTGAAGGATCGCACGTCTCCGGCGCACTGCGAACTGAATCTGCCCTGGGGCCAGGGGGAGACTCCCATCGTTGAGATTCTCCAGACTATTCGGAAGAATAAGTGGAAGTTCCCGGCGACGATTGAACTGGAGTATCAGATACCCGCGGGCTCGGACGCAGTTACCGAAGTCAAGAAGTGCGTCGAGTATTGCAAAAAGGCTCTCGCGTAGGGTTTTCTTCATGCCGGAAGCGTCGGGGAATTTCTCCGGCGCTTCTGGCGCGAGAGAAGTTAACAGTTCCCATGAAACAGGCATGCTCTATTGCAGTGCTGATGGCATCGCTCGCTCTGCTTTCAAACGCACAGGCGCAACCGACGGCTAAGGTGCAGTTTGAGGTGGCGTCGGTAAAGCCCGGCGATCCGTCGTTTCACGGCCAGATGGTACGTCCGAGTCCGGGTCGCTATGAGGCCACGAATCTGACGTTGTTGAGCCTTGTCCTGGGTGCCTATCAAATCAACGAGGACCAGTTGATCGGAGGTCCCAACTGGCTGACATCGGCAGGCTGGGATATCGACGCCAGGTTTCCGGTTAGTACTTCGGACTCGCAACAACATGTGATGATGCAGGCTCTGCTTGCCGAACGCTTTGGGCTGGTGGTCCATCGAGAGACACGAACATTGCAGATATACCGCCTCTCCGTGGTGAAGGGCGGCTCAAAACTGAAGGAAGTCGCAACACCGGGGGGCAACATGTCGGCGGGTCCCCGCATGATCCGTTACGCCTCTGTCTCTATGACGGAACTGGCTGGCCAGTTGAGCAGCTATATGAGGCGACAAGTGGTCGACGCCACGGAGTTGAAGGGGCACTATGAAGTGAGCCTGAAATTTGCGCCGGTTGACCCTGGTGCGCCAGGAGATTCCGCAGAATCGCTGCCGACGATCTTCACCGCGCTACAGGAACAGCTCGGTTTGAAACTTGAAGCGACGCGTGGTCCGGTAGAAGTGCTGGTGATTGACAAGGCCGAGAAACCCCAGGCCAACTGAGCCGGATCGGTACATCTGAACAGCCTCGTAGTATAGGAACGTGGTGAACATTCGGAAGCGGATTTTGGAGATTCTTGCGGCAGAGGCGGCGGCGATCGCTGCCATTGAAGTGACTCAGGATTTCGAACGCGCGGTGCTGGCGCTGCGGGATTCGAAAGGCAAGGTACTCACAACTGGCATGGGCAAGGCCGGTCATGTGGCGCGCAAGTTCGCGTCGACGTTGTGTTCGACCGGCACACCGGCAGCGTATCTGCATCCGGGCGAGGCGGCGCACGGCGATCTGGGCGTGATTGAGCGGGACGATTGCATTGTGGCATTTTCGACCAGTGGCAAGACGCGCGAGGTTCTGGAAATGCTGCGGATCGGTCGCCACATCGGGTTAGGAACGGTGATCGGCGTGACGTCGCACGCGGATTCGGAACTGCGGGCACTGAGCGACATTGTGGTGGACATGGGGACGGTTACCGAGCCATGTTCGCTGGGGCTGACGCCTTCGGCCAGCATTCTGGTAATGATGGGGATCAGCGACGCGATCGCGCTCACGCTGATGGAGCTGAAGGGTTTCACGAAGAACGATTTTGGTCTACGGCATCACGGAGGCTATTTGGGAAAGCGTGCGCGCTTGGACGAAGACTAGCCGGAAGCGCCGACGTTCGTCAGAGCAATAAAAAGGCCCTCCCGGCAGATACCGGGAGGGCCTTTTCGTTTATATGCTGCGACGAACTATGCGAGGATCTTGCGGCAATACTCAACGCACTTTTTGACTTCGATGACCGCGTTGGAATCGGCCGGAACCTGATATTCCAGTTCGACAGCAAACGGGAATTTCCACTTGTTCTTCTTGGCGGTGAGCAGGATGTCCTGAAGAGGTGTCGAACCCTGGCCCCATGGCAGATTGGCGCCCGTGACAGTCCGGCCATCCGGACCTTTTGTCGTCGGCGTTCTGTCCTTCAGGTGCGCACTGGCGATACGGTCATGCAGCTTTTCGAGCGCGGGAACCGGGCTGAGGCCCGTGCCGGCATAGTAGTGGCCGCAATCGATATTGACGGCGTTGCCCTTGGACTGTGCGAGCACATCGTCCCAGGCCGTAACGGTGGCTTGTTCGTGGGCGTGGTACGCGGTGACCAAACCATGCTTCAACGCGAAATCGCCGAGCTTCTTCGTGTAATCGGAAGCCGCTGCGAGTTCCGTGGTCACAGAAGTGGCACCGAGGGTCTTGGCGAGGGTGTAGAAGTAATCGAACTCGTCGTCCGTTGCGTTTTGCGCGGGTGTCAGCTTGTGGCAATAGATGCTGACGCCGGCGTCGTTGTACATCTTGCGGAATTCCCTGGCCTTGTCCATAGAGGCCGAGAGACGCCACTTTTTGAGCGATTCGTTGAATGCGATCTGTTCCGGGGTTAAGGCACGGCCACCGCCGAATCCACCGCCTCCGGGACCACGTCCGCTGCCGCCACGGGCACCGCCACCGGGACCACCGGGACCGCCCGGGCCGAAGCCACCAAAGCCACCGGAGCCGCCGCGTCCACCAGGACCGCCGGGACCACCCGGACCGCCACGTCCGCCAGCCGGCTGCTGGGGGGCACCCATGTAGGCTTCGACGTCGGGCGGCATCAATTCGATGGCGCTGATTCCGCTGTCGACGACCATTTTGAGGAGTTGGGTAGCGTCGTTGACGCCGGGTTCGCCGCGGTAGCTATAAGTAATGGTGCCGATTTGCACGCCACCGAAATTTGAGTTGGGCTTGGCGGCCAGCAGCGTCCCCGAAGGGGCGGCAGCGGCGGCAAGGGCCAGTTTTCCGAAATCGCGTCTGTTAAATTCCATCGAGTACTCCCTTTGCGTCAGGTGGCCCGATCTGCGAGGCGAGCCAAGTAGAAGATGTTAGCTGATATGTGGGTGGTTCACAAGAGTGTCATGAAGCTGTGTCTGGTCTGCGAAGGCATCTGATGGTTGGTAGGGTGCCTGATTTCAAGGGCTTAGGGAAATTGCAATGATTTGTATGGCTTTAGATCTCAGTTGGTGCCGACTGAGCGGCGTTCGCGGGCCAGGGATTCCAGAGTGGACTCGGTCAGCACTTCAGGCACTTCGCCGATGGGAAGCTTCGCTTGTAGTTTCGCCAGGATCTGTCTGGCCATTCGGACGCGAACGTCGACACTAAGTTCGGAGCGGCGGTTCAGAAAGGAATCGATCAGAGCGAGATCTTCGGCGGAGAGCCCGCAGGCGCCAAGCAGCGGTTCCTGAGGGCTGGTTGTTGCGGTTTGCCAGGCTGGGCGAAGGGCAGCAAGCGACGATTCGCGGACCACGATGGCTCCGGTGAGCATGTCGCCCAAGCGCATGTTGCGGGAGTTGAGAACTGCCGCGGCAATGCCGATGGCGTAGAAGCCAGGCAACTGGTCCACGATGCGCATGAGATTACGGCCAATGGTCTCACCGGCAGTCAGAGGGCGGCCGGATTCCTTGATGACGCGAATTCCCATAGTGCGCTTGCCGGGGGTCTGGCCATTCCAGAGGATTTCGAAGATGGCGAAATAGCCGTAAAGAATCAGGAAGGCCGTAAAGACGAAGATGGCACCGACCCAAATTCCATTGCCGGCGCCTCCCGATGCGAAGGCGAGACCCCCGAGCCCGAGTACGATGAACGATGCGATAAAAATGCCCGTCTGTATGAGGGTATCGATCGCGATGGCGAGAAAACGGCTGCCGATTCCCGCGATGACAAAATCGAGGCGCAGTTGCTCGGGCGTATCGATAGTATGCTTATCGAAGAGCGACGGCGAAGGCACGGCGCCTCCGGAAACTTCGGGATGCTGAGGGAACATGGTTTCCATCCAATGGATTGAGAAGCGGAAGCCGCACTGGACGCGGCTGGAACAACTGGTGGAGCGCGGCGCGCGCCATGTCAGCGCGCTGAATCACGCGGAACTCCAGGAGCTTGGCCTCTTATACCGTCAGATTGCCTCCGATCTTGCCACCGTGAACGAAGACGAATCGGGCGGGCGGCACCTTGCAGTTTACCTGAATCAGTTGCTTGCGCGGGGCCACAATATTCTCTACGCGGGGCGGGGCAAGAAGGCCAGCGGGATTGTGGCGTTCTACGGCGAAACTTATCCGCGCGTGTTTCGCGAAAACCTGCCGCAGACGATGGTGGCGGTGGCGATCTTTGCGCTCGCCATGATTGGCGGCTGGGCGGTGACGATACACGATCCGGCATTTGCGCACAGAATGCTGGGGCCGCAGATGATGGAGACGATCGCGCGTAAGGAAATGTGGACGCATTCGGTGCTGACGGTGCAACCATTAGCGGCGTCGGCCATCACGACGAATAATCTGTCGGTGGCGTTTGCGTGTTATGCGCTCGGGATCACGGTGATCGGGACGATCTGGATGATGTTGCTGAACGGGTTGTTGCTGGGCGTGGTGGGAGCGGCGACGTGGCACGCGGGGATGGCGAATTTGCTGTGGAGTTTCGTGGTGGGGCATGGTGTTCTGGAATTGCCGGCTATTTTTATTGCAGGCGGCGCGGGGCTGGAAATTGCGCGGGCGCTTTTATTTCCTGGATTGTTGCCGCGACGTGAGGCGTTGACGCAGGCGGGCGGGAGGGCTTCGAAGCTCGTGCTGGGGTCGATACCGTTGTTGCTGTTTGCCGGGAGTATTGAGGCTTTCTTTTCGCCGACGAGTGTGCCGGCCGGGATGAAGTATGCGCTGGGGGCGGTGTTGCTTTCGGCGCTATTGGCTTGGTTGTTCGGGGCGGGGAAACCTGTGGCGCGAGCGGGAGACGCGACTGCGCGATAGTTTCTAATTTCTAATGCGGTACTTACGGGGGAGCAGGCAGGCCGCCGTTATGCTAATATCGGCATAGTTCCTGTTGTCGGATGAAGAGACTCGTTTGGCTGGCCGATTCCCGCCGCAATATTAAGTCGTTCCCGGCGGGCGTGCAGGACGACTTTGGTTACGCATTGTACGCGGCACAATTGGGTGAAACGAGCCCAAAGGCCAAGCCACTGCACGGCTTGGGTAGCGGAGTGATGGAAATCTCCGCCAACGATGAAGGCGGAACCTGGCGTACGATATATACCGTTTCGATTGGCGACGCGATCTACGTAGTCCATGCTTTTAAGAAAAAGTCGAAGGCTGGGATCGCGACGCCGAAATCCGAGATAGAACTGGTTCGGCAACGGCTCAAACAGTTGCGCAGCGAGGTGAGGAATGGCGAAAAGAAAAACACTTGAAATGGAGCCCGGTTCAGGCAATGTATTCGCCGATCTTGGCCTGGCCGACCCCGGCGAACATCTGATCAAAGCGGGATTGGTAGTGAAGATCGACCGGACGATCCGTCGACGGCGTTTAACGCAAACAGCGGCGGCCCAACTCATGGGTATCGACCAGCCCAAAGTTTCAGCGATGCTGGGTGGTCAGTTCCGGGGGTATTCGGTAGAGCGCCTGATGCGGTTCCTCGTCGCCCTGGGGCACGATGTCGAGATTGTGGTGAAGCCAGGCAGGCGCGGTTCCGCGGAATTGCGAGTTGCATAGAAACGGAGTGTCACACGCTGTCCGGTCAGGTGTCGCGCGCATCGAGGGGCCTTGAGGTACAGCGCCCTGTTTAAATCAGGTTTCGATCTTTGACTTCCAGATACTGTGTAACAAGCGCGGCGGCGAGTCCGGCGGCGGCGATGTCGATGACTAGCACTCCTCGTTCGCGCAACTGACGGAAGAGGCGCTGGCGGCGCTGGGAGACTTCGAGCGCGGCGGCGTGGCGAAACATTTCGTCCGCATTTTTTGGGATGGTGCGGGCCAGTTCTGCGAGGTCGGGCTGCGCGATGGCGGCGAAGACCACGACGTGTCGCGATGTCAGATGTATGGCGTAGTCAATGAGCTCCGGCGTGATGGCGGTTTCGGCAAAGTCCGTGACCCAGACGATCAAGCTGCGGCGGCTCTGGCGCTGCAGCAGCGTTCGCACCGCCAGCGAGTGATTGGCTTCTGCACTCTCGCCGCGCACCTGGGCGAGGGCGTCGAGCATGGCACGAAGGTGCAGCGCTCCGCGTCCGCCGGCGACGGCCTGTTGCACTTTACGTCCGTAAGCCAGCAAGCCAACGCGGTCGCCCGATTGCGATGCGACCTGGGAGAGAGACAGAGCGGCATCGACGGCGTAGTCGAGCTTCTGGCGCACGATGGGGCAGGCGGGGTCGTACACTTCAGTGCGCAGGAGACGCCCTGTGTCCATGACGATCCAGACGGCCTGGCTGCGTTCGACCTGATAGACACGGGTCGTTAGGTAGTTGCGCCGGGCGGTGGCGGTCCAGCAGATATCGCGGAGTTCGTCGCCTTGACGGTATTCGCGAAGACTTTCGAAATCACGACCCTGGCCACGCTGTCGACGGCGGCGCTTTTCCATTTCCACCTGACGGCTGCGGATCAGGTAGAGCGCGTGGCTTTGCGCGAGGGCGAGATCGGGGAGCACGCGAACGGTCTGCGAGAGATCGGCCACGGCCCAGCGCTCGGCGAGGCCGAGGGACGATTGATAGCGCAGGAACGCCCGGCCCACCGGGTTGTCGCCGCGCTGTTTGGGCATGACGGCATATTGCGCGCTGTCGGCCTCGCCGGGAAGAATATCCAGTGCGAGGGCGGGTGGTTCATGGCGGAGATTGTCGCGCAGTTCGTCAACTACGGACACGCGGAGTAAGATCGGGCCGCCGTTGTCGATTTCGATTCTGGCGGAATTGGCGTGGGCCAGTGTGAGCGGGGCGGTCCAGATTCTGCGAACCTGAAGTTGTTCCGGTTTTGGCAGACGGCGCAGATCCACGAACCAGGCAACGAGAACGGCGGCGTCCCAGAGAAACATCAACAGGACGTAGCGGGGCTGCTGTGGGGTGGGCGCGAACCAAGCGGGGATGGTCCAAAAAGCTCCCAGTAACAGCGCGATGATCAGACGCGAACCGAATGCCACAGGGATGCGTTTGCGCGTGACAGCGTGCGCGGACACCGCGGCCGGCGTCAGAGATTCTGGCCGGGTCTCCGACGCGGGTGTGTTAAGTGCTGCCGTCATTTCGGGATTTCGACTGTCGAGAGGATCTGCTGGACGACCTGATCCGTAGTGAGGCCCTCGAGATCGGCCTCAGGCTTCAGCAACAGACGGTGGCGCAGGACGGGCAGCGCAACGGCCTTGACGTCGTCGGGGAGAAGGTAGTCGCGGCCTGGAGTATCGGAATCTCCCATGGCTGCGACCGCGCGCGCCGCGAGGAAGAGGGCGACTGCAGCGCGGGGGCTGGCACCGAGTGAGACGGACGGCCAGTCACGCGTTCTCCGAGTCAAAGCAACGATGTAGGCGTAGATTGCAGGTTCCACGGTGATCTGTGCGATTTCGGCGCGGGCGGCGGCGAGCAAGCCTGCGTCAATGGGAATGAGTTCGACTTCATTCAGACGGCGGGCATCGAAACCGGCGCCGTGACGCGTGAGGATTTCCACTTCGTCTTCGGCGTTGGGATAGGTGATGCGGATTTTAAGCAGGAAGCGATCGAGCTGAGCTTCGGGCAGGGGATAGGTGCCCTCAAACTCAACCGGATTCTGCGTGGCGAGGACGGTGAAGTTCTCATTCAACGGATAGCGTGTCCCATCAATGGTCACCTGGCGCTCTTCCATGGCTTCGAGCAGGGCAGCCTGTGTGCGCGGCGCGGTGCGATTGATCTCGTCGACTAATAGAAGGTCCGTGAAAACCGGGCCGCGATGCAGATCGAAGGTGCTGTTACCGAGGTTGAAGACGTTGGTGCCGGTGATGTCGGCAGGCATGAGGTCGGCAGTGCACTGCACGCGCTGAAAGCCGAGGCCGCAGATGCGCGCCATTGCTTTGACGGCCATAGTCTTGGCGAGTCCCGGTACGCCTTCGATGACGGCATGGCCACCGGTGAGAATAACCAGCAGCAACTGGTTGGCGATTTCCTCTTGCCCGACGAGAACTTTCGCCAGTTCGGAACGGACATGTCTGGTGAGTGCCGCAACATTTTCCACGATCTAATGAGTCTCCCTGTAATTTGTTTTGGTCGGGACAAGAAATTCTTCGAGGCTTCGCACGATGGCGAGTGCATTACGGGTTTTCAGCTGGCCGTCGTGGTAATAACGCGCTTCGGCGGATTGGCCGAGTGCTTTCGCGAGGGCTGCGCGGTCTATGCCCAGACGCTCACCGGCGATGCGCGCAAGTTCCGGGTCGGTGGTGTCGGCGGGCAGTGCGAGGCGACGTGAAAGTTCGAGGCGTACATGCCGGTACGCAATATCCACGGGAACCGACGTTGCTTTGGCGTGCTGGTACAAGGCTCCCATGGTATCCACAAACTCCAGCGGCGACAAACGCGACACGCCAGCGGGCGTGACGATGGGGCCACTGCGACGGCTAAATGTAAACAACAACGCTACGGCCATGATTCCGATTTGGATTGCGGCCCACAGCAGCGGCGTCTTCTCCATGAAACTGGCAAGGGATGGACGTTCCCCGTGGAAGTATTCGTCCCAATAGATGGCTGAGGCCCCGGCAACGGAATTCAGGAAGAGATTCAGGTTACCGGTTTTAGTAATGCCGGCGTTGGTGAGAGGCGTGGCGGAGGCCCACCAGAGTACTTCGCCTTCACCAATTTTCCAGGAGACAACGACGGGTTCGTCCAGGTCGCCGTAGACCGGAAGCTGCGAACTGGAAGGTTGACCCCAGTAAGTATCGGGGCGCATGGTGATGGGGTCGGCATTGCGGGTCAGGGCCGAGGGAAGGTTGGCGGGGAAATCCTTCCATGGACGCACGACGGGCGAAGGTTCGACGCGCGTATGTGAAAAAAACGCCGGAATGGCAGCGCCGCAGAAGAGCACGCGGCCTCCTCTGTTGGCGAAGGCGCGGAGGGCTTTACGCTCGGGGGTTCCGGGTTCCTCGGAGGCTGGTTCGGCAAGGATGAGGAGCGAACCTGACGGGAGAGATTCGAGTTGGGCTGGCGGCTGGTCCCAGATCCGGACGTTGTAGTGCAGTTTCAGGAGCAAGAGATAAGCGGCGCGGGCTCCTCCGGAATCTGAGGAATAGACGCTGGGTACGGGCGACGACTCATCGCCAGCGCCGATGAAACCGATGGCCGCCATGAGGAGCACGAGAACTACGCCCGCACACATCAGCAGGCGGCGATCGGAGGTGTTTACAGCCGGCATCCGAGGGTCTCCAGATGGCCGAAGGATTCGTCGACATCGCCTTCGCGGGGCGCGCGGTTGGCGTACCAGATTCGTTCCATGGAACCTGTGAGGGCGGCCAGGGGGATACGAACGTCTGTGCCGGCGGGCGTGCGACCGTTACGGAGCAGACCGAGATATTCACGGGGAGTTCGGGTCAGGTCACGAGGCAACAGGCGGTTGTCCTGGAGACTGACGACGGCTGCCCAGTAGCAACAGTGGATGGCCTCGCGGGCATCGCCACGGTCCGCGGCTTCACGTGCTGCGAGAGCCCACTTTTGCCAGGTGCGCGTCGGGATGACGGACTGTGCCGGTGGCGTGATTGCGCTACCCTTACCGCGCCACAGACCCAGCAACCAGGTTTCAAGCAACACAATGGCGATGATGGCCGCAACGCCGAATACTACCCGGCCGCTGGTGGTATCCGCTCCGATGAAGGAAAAGAGTCTGGTGAGCTTATCGAGGATCCAGGCTCGCAGGCTCTGCCAGAAAAGCTCGATCGGGCTGGGCGGTTTGACGGCGGCAAACTCGCGGCCAGCCAGGATATGGTTCAGTTCGCCTCGTGCATCGGGGGATGGCTGCGGCGCGGCGGTGTAGCTTTCGATCTGGCCTGAGAGGCCTTCCAGCCAGGTTTCGGCCATATCGGGCGTTTCCACGGTGTCCCGAAGCGGCTCAGTTGAAATGACGTAAGCGCGCCCCTGCGTTTGCACAGTCCACGTGGCGGGGAGTTCCGCGATGACTTGCGAGGCGTGACCCTGATGGATCTCCTGCTGAAGGCGGTGCAGTTCTCTCGCGAAGGCATCGGGGTTCGGGAACCTGCCAGCGGGTGCCGCGCCCGCCGGTGAACAGGCGAAGACCAGCAGGAGCAGGCACAGATGGCGCGACTGAGCCTGCATTCAGAGGGGCGAGGGCTCTGCGTCGATGGCGGGCGGCGGGGTACCGGCCGGGTCCAGCATCAACTGGAGGTCGAAAGCTTCTTTGCGGACGCGCAGGTCGAAGTAGAAGATTGACAGGCCAATCAGCAGAATCGGCTCGATCAGGACGTTGCCAATGGAGGTGCTGATCTGATTCATCACTTTCCAGACTTGCGAAGCCGCGGGGTCTTTCAGGTTCACGATCGCCCCGTAGGTGAAAGGAGCGGAGAAGAGTGCTGTTGCCGCTAAGGAGAGAGCAAAGTAGAGCAGCAGAATCATAAAGGCGCGGCCCGTGAAATCCGACGTGAGCTGCCAACTGCGTTTCATCGCCTGTCGCGGGCCTTTCCCTTCGATAACGATGCCGGGGGTACTCACCGCCAGGCGGCAACCCACGTAGAAGGCGGGAATGATCAACAGCAGCGCGGACCCGAGGAGGGCCAGCGAACTCAGAATGGTGAGGCCGAGCAGAGAGCCGAACTTATTCCAGGCGCGTCGAAGAGCATCGGAAATAAGAACCGGACGGCCCAGGTAGACTTCCGACACGGCGATGACCGTGCCGCCGGAAGCCAGTAAACCTGTCGGAATCATAATGAGCAGGGCCACTGCCATCACAACGAAAAACGTGACTGGATGGCCACCGGGCAGGAAGGGATTGTCGTTTCCATAAAAGTAAAGCTGGAGCACCGACACGGCAAGAATCAGGATATGCGGAATGCCGGCGATACCGATGAACAGGATGAAGTTATTGCGGTAGAGGGAAAACGTGCGGTCGAGGATTTCGCCCAGGGATAACGGCCGTAAGTCGGGTCCGGTCATGCTGCCTCCTGCGCCGGAAAAAGGAGGCGCTTACGAATAATAAGTGAAATTCGGCCTGGAAACAAGTGCGGTGTGAAGGAATTGGTTCGAATTTCCCTGCGGCCCTGGGCGATACTGGTTTCTTGACCAGTTCACCCCCTCTTATCGATATGCGCAACGTCACAGTGATGCGCGGAGAAAACGTCGCGCTGCGCAACCTGAACCTCACGATCGGGGCCGGGGAGCATGTGGCAATTCTGGGCCCGAACGGCTGTGGAAAGTCGACGCTCATCAAGACGATTGCGCGCGAATGCTATCCCCTGGCTAACCCGGAGACGACCGTGACGATCCTGGGGCAGCGCGTTTGGAATGTGGTGAGCCTGCGCAGCATGATGGGTATCGTTTCGAACGATCTAATGACGCAGTGCACGCGTGAGATTACGGGATTTGAAGTGGTGCTCTCGGGATTCTTCTCAAGCATCGGCATCTGGCCCAATCACCACGTGACGGAAAAGCAGCGGCGCAAAGCGGCTGATGTGCTGCGTTTTCTGGAAGCCGCGCATCTGGCGGAGAAGCCGGTGGACGAGATGTCTTCCGGCGAGGCACGTCGCATGTTGATTGGCCGCGCGCTGGTGCATGATCCGAAAGCCCTGTTGCTGGATGAACCTTCCACCAGTCTGGACTTATTCGCTCAGCATGAATTGCGCGAGAGCATCAGAAAACTGGCGAAGGCGGGGGTGGGAATTCTTCTCGTCACGCATCATCTGTCCGATATCATTCCGGAAATCAATCGGGTGATTATGATGAGCGGCGGTGAGATTGCCGCCGACGGCCCGAAAGAGGAAGTGCTCACGGCGGACGCTCTGCGGGAATTGTTTGGCGTGAAAGTGGAACTGGCGCGCCGCGACGGCTATTATCACTTGTGGTAGAGATCACTCCCGTGACAGAGACGAAACAACCACTTGAGCCGGAACCACGGTGGCCTGCGCTGATGGCAGGCATGGGCGCCGGCATGTTGTTTTATCTGATGCCGGACCCGTTGGTTTTGGGTCCACGCTGGTTGCCGCTGCTGCTGATCACAGCGTTGCTGGTGCCTGCCAGTGTGTTCCACAAGATCGGCAGGTTTCAGCTGAACGATATATTCGGCTACTCCGGTCTTGGAGTGACGACGCTGGTACTGGTGACATCGTTGGCGTTGTTGGTGATGCGTTTGCTGCAGCATCTGGGTCTGCCGCTTGAGTTATTGAAAGGCGCGGCAGCTTTGTGGGTGAGCAATGTGCTGGTCTTCGCATCATGGTACTGGCGACTCGATGGCGGCGGGCCGAATGCGCGCGACCGGCGGCATTCGCATCAGGCCGGGGCATTCTTGTTTCCGCAAATGACACTGAGCGAGGAGTTGCGGAAAGAACTGGGGCAACATCCGTGGAATCCCGGGTTTGTGGATTACCTTTTCCTGGCTTTCAACACCAGCACGGCATTTTCGCCGACCGACGTCCCCGTGCTGACGAAATGGGCGAAGGTCATGATGATGATGCAATCGACGATTTCTTTGGTCACCGTGGCGTTGCTGGCGGCGCGCGCTGTGAACATTCTCTAATTACACGTGTTCGGCGAATGTCCGCTTCATTTCTTCCATCACATCGTCGCCGGGCCGGTTCCAGAGGGCTTCATTCATGATTTCGACTTCGATCGGGCCGGAATAGCCCGCAGCTTCTACGGCGTGCCGTAATCGACGCAACTCAATCACGCCCGCTCCCATCATGCTGCGTGCGGCGAAGATTCCCGGCAGGGGTACGGCCCAATCGGAAACGTGGAAGGCCAAAATCCGGCCTGCGCACTTTTCCAGCTTGGCGTAAACGTAAGCGTCCCACCAGATATGGAAGGCGTCGAGAGCCAGTCCGACGTCTTCGGCGGGAAATTTCTGCGCGAGTTCGAGCGCTTCATCGACCAGGCAGATCACGCTGCGATCGGCGGCAAACATGGGATGCAGCGGCTCAATCGCTAATTTCACGCCGCTGGATCTTGCGTGATCGAGCACGGCGGCGATGCCGTCAGCGACCATGCCGCGGGCGGCGTCGATGTTTCTATCCGGCGCAGGGCCACAGACCAGCACCAGTGTGGAGGTGCCTAACGCTGCAGCTTCGTCGATGGCCCGGCGATTATCGTCGATCTGCGCGGCGCGTTCTGTTGCAGTAGGGGCGGAGAAGTAGCCGCCACGGCAAAGTCCGGAGACCTGCAGACCTGCCTCGCGAATGATCCTGGCGCTCTCCGCCAGACCGAGTTCAGCGACTTTATTTCGCCACGGTCCGATCCAGCCGACCTGATGACGCACGCAGAGATCGACGCATTCTTTGAGAGACAGCTTGTTGAGGGTGATCTGATTCAGGCTGAGTCGTTTGAGTAATTCGCTCATAAGCTAAGCCTTCGGCTTTTTGTCCGGTATTTTCAGTTCCGGCACATCCAGCCAGCGCCCCGTGCGCGACGATTCAAGCGATAACTCCGCCAGTTGGACGCCCTTCGCACCTTCCAGCAGATCATGAATATAAGGCGTTCCGAGCACGACGTGCTTCAGGAACATTTCCCACTGCACTTTAAATGCGTTATCGAAGGTGCCGTTATCGGGCACTTCCTCCCACTGCGAACGGAAATCGATCGGATTGGGGATATCGGGATTCCACACGGGCTTCGGTGTGTTCACGCGGTGCTGCGAGCGGCAGTTGCGAAGTCCGGCAACGGCGCTGCCTTCGGTGCCATCCACCTGCATTTCGAAAAGTTCGTCGCGATTCACGCGCACGGCCCAGGATGAATTGAACTGCGCAACAATGCCGCCTTCCAGTTGCAGGCAGGCGTAGGCGGCGTCATCCGCTGTACATTTATACGGTTTGCCCGCTTCGTCCCAGCGCTGCGGAATGTGGGTGGCTTCGAGACAGCTGACGCGTTTCACGGGGCCGAAGACGTGATCGAGCACGTAGCGCCAGTGGCAGAGCATATCGACGGTCATACCGCCGCCATCTTCGCGCCGATAGTTCCACGAGGGCCGCTGAGCAGGTTGCAGATCGCCTTCGAAGACCCAGTAGCCGAACTCACCGCGTATAGAAAGGATGCGTCCGAAGAAGCCGCTTGCAATCAGGCGCTTGAGCTTCATGATGCCGGGGAGGAAGAGCTTATCCTGCACGACGCCGTGTTTCACGCCGCGCTCGTTGGCCAGGCGGGCCAGTTCCAGCGCTTCGCCGACGGTTTCGGAAATTGGCTTCTCGCAGTAAACGTGCTTGCCAGCCAGGATGGCCGTGGTCACGTCGGCTACGCGCCGCTGTGTTGTTTGTGCATCGAAATAGACGGTGTCATCGGGGTTAGCGAGGCAGGCTTTCAGGTCAGTGCTCCACCGCGTGACGCCATGCGCCTGGGCCAGTTGTTCGAGTTTGGCCTCATTGCGGCCCACCAGAATTGGATCGGGGATGAGTGCCGTGCCGTCCGGGAGGAGGATGCCGCCCTGTTTCCGAATTGCAACAATGGACCTGACCAGGTGCTGGTTGGTTCCCATGCGGCCGGTCACGCCGTTCATAATGATGCCGATTTTTTGGTGTTTCATGGTCTGTAAAGGTTTGTGTGGCCGAAAGCCACTTTGAAAAGTATCTCACTTCGGGAGCACGTCTCCCATATCCACGCGAAATTCCGCCCGCCTGTGTTACCATTAGGTTCAACTGCAGTCAGCACACGCCTTGCATTTTGAATAACTTACATGAACCTCCGGTCATTATTCAGTCTCTTCTCGTCTGACCTTGCCATTGACCTTGGCACAGCCAATACGCTCGTCTTTGCCAAGGGAAAGGGCATCGTCGTCAACGAGCCTTCCATTGTCGCGCTTAATAAAACGACCGGTGAAATCGAAGCCGTCGGCAAAGAAGCGAAGGAAATGCTGGGCCGCACGCCCGGCAATATCGTCGCCATTAAGCCGATGAAAGACGGTGTCATCGCTGACTTCAAAGTCACCGAAAAGATGCTGAACTACTTCATCCACAAGGCGCACAACCGGAAGATGCTGGTGCATCCGCGCATCGTCATCGGTGTTCCGAGCGAGATTACGCAGGTGGAAAAGCGCGCCGTTATGGATTCGGCTTACCGCGCCAAGGCCAGCGAAGTGCATCTGGTGGAACAGGCGATGGTAGCGGCGATCGGCGCCGGCCTGCCGATCACTGAACCGGGCGGCAATATGGTGGTGGATATCGGAGGCGGCACCACGGACATCGCGGTGATTTCGCTTTCCGGCATTGTGTATTCGCGCTCGGTGCGGATCGCCGGCAATGAAATGGATGACGCCGTCATCAACTACATGAAGCGTAAACACAATCTTCTGATTGGCGAACGCACGGCGGAACAAATCAAGATCCAGATTGGATCGGCATGGGAGCTGGATCGTCCGCTGACCATGGAAGTGAAGGGCCGCAACCTGATTGAAGGCGTGCCGAAGACCGTTGAAATCCACGATGGAGAAGTGCGCGAGGCGCTCTCGGAATGCATCGCTACCATCGTCAACGCCATTCGCGTGGCGCTGGAACGTACTCCGCCCGAACTCAGCGCGGATATCAGCGATCGCGGCATTGTGCTCACTGGCGGCGGCGCGCTGATTAAGAATCTGGACAAACGTATTCGCGAAGAAACGGGTCTGCCGGTTTCGATTGCTGACGATGCCCTGGCGTCGGTTGTGCTTGGCACCGGCAAAATGCTCAGCGACTTTAAGCTGCTGCGGCGAATTTCGATCGATCAATAGTGGGAGACAATCGGTAGCACGGGGTCCGATCCGCCACAACTATGGAATCGCTACTTCACCGGTACCGGAATATCACCGTACTGTTTGTGGCGATTCTTGCGCAGATTGGAGCCGTCGCCTGGCAGGTTCGTCGCGACAACGATGTTCCGCTGCTCCGAATTTGGGCCGTCAGTGCTGTCACCCCGGTGGCAAGTGTTATCGAAAATCTTCGTTCCGGCGCGTTTGGCGTCTTCACCGATTACTTCAGCTTTCGCGGGACTCGCGATGAGACCCGGGCACTGCGTTCGGAACGCGACGAATTACGTCTGAAAAACAAATTACTGCAGGACGAACTTGCGGTCGCACAGCGCGCGGGAGAACTGGCGGGATTCAAGGCCCACATTCCTTCGAAGCTGATTGGCGCGCGCGTGATCGGTGCGACCACTGGACTGGGTACGCGATCCATTTTGATCGATCAGGGCAGCAACGCGGGCGTGCAAAAGGGCATGGCGGTGGTGACTCCCGAAGGCATCGTTGGCAAAGTACTGGCGGTGTATCCGTATGCCAGTCAGGTACTCTCCGTTACCGATGCGGGCTTTGCTGCGGCCGTGGAAACGCAGAAGAATCATACACGCGGCGTCATGAAGGGGATGGGCAACACCACGGCCAGGATCGACTACGTGCCGAGCGGTCAAAAAGTGGAGAAAGGCGAAGCATTTTTCACGTCGGGAGACGACCGTGTGTTTCCGCGAGGCATGCCGGCGGGCAAGATCGTTAGCGTTCAGGATGGGGCTACATTTCAGGAGATCTATGTAGCTCCTTACGGGGCTGAAGCCTCGCCGGAGGACGTGTTCGTCATTGTGGATCCGGTGCATCAGGAGATTCCCGATTTGCCTCCGCCCGATTCACCGGTCTTTTTGGGGCCTGACAGCCCGTCGGCCGCGGGGGCAGTACCGCAAGCAGCGACCGCGGGAACGCAGGCAGATCAGATGGTGGATCAGTATCGGAAGATCGGAGCGGCACAGGGGCATGTGATGGGCGACGGCACTCCTGGCTCCAGGGTGCCGGATTTTAACATCAAGGTGCCGGGTGTGAACGCGCCGGCAGTGGCTGCGGGGGCCAGTGGAGGGACGGGATTTAGTGCTGCTCGCGGGGCTTCTGGACCGGGCGCGCCACGCCCCGTGATGAGAACGCCGGTTCGTCCGGTTGGCGGGACTGGCGCTGCGGCACGAGGCGTTTTGGGAGCCGGCAGCGCTGTTGGAGCCGGCGGCACCGTTGGAGCCGGCGGCACTGTCCGGGCGGGTGGCGCGTCGGGTGGAGTACGCATTGTTCCGCGACCGCAGAGTGCGTCGGGAATGGCGAGGTTTCGCGCTACCTCCTCCGGGAATGCTGTGACGGGAGGGGCGACGCAACCCTGATGGATTCCAACTCCACCAGCCATATTCTGGTCGACGATGCGCGTCAGGTGCGACGTGCCCAGTACCCTGTCTGGGTCTTTATTGTGGTGCCTTTGAGCGCGCTGCTGATACAGATTTACCTGCCACTTTTCCAGACACTGCGATTTGTGGCGAAGATCGATCTTCCGCTGCTGGTGACCATCTATTTTGCGCTGATGCGCCGCTCACAGATTCGCGGGTTGACCATCGGACTGATCCTTGGCCTGGCGCAGGATTCTTTCTCGCGCTTTTACATCGGGATGTACGGGATGTGCAAGACGATGGTGGGTTATTTCGCAGCCTCCATCGGAATGCAGTTCGACGTGGAGCACTCGCTTGTTCGGGTTATGCTCTGCCTGGTGTTTTACATGTTCCACCAGTTTCTTTACTGGGTGCTGCAGCGGGCCGTGCTGGATCAGCCAGTGGTTTTCGACCTGCAGGGCGAGGCGATTCTGGCAGTGGTGAACGCGCTGATTGGCGTGGCGCTGTTCCACTTCTTAGACAAGCTCCGTATTAGAGAATAATCGACGCTAAACTGGTCTTGTGGGATTCCCCTCGTCATTCCGAATCGGCAACGTCACACTTGCGCCCGCCACCGTGCTTGCCCCCATGGCAGGCGTGACGGACACGGTATTTCGCCGTTTCATCCGCAATCTGGGCGGCTGCGGATTGATCATGACGGAATTTACCAGTTCGCACGGAGTGAGCGCGGCGCTCGACGTTGAATCCGGTGGCTTGAAAATGAGCAATCGAACGCTGGCGCGATACCTGGCGTTCCAGCCCGAGGAGCATCCGATTTCGGCGCAGTTGTTTGGTTCCGATCCTGAAGTGATGGCGGAAGCAGCGCGTGTTTGCCAGGATCTCGGCTTCGATTTTCTCGACATCAACTTCGGCTGCCCGGTGAAAAAGGTCGTGAAATGCAATGGCGGCTCGGGGCTGCTGCGCGATCTTCCGCTGGTCGAAAATATTCTGCGGGCAGTGCGAAAGGCGATCACGATTCCGCTCACGTGCAAGTTTCGCGCGGGCTGGAATGATCACGAACTCGTGATGACGGAGATGGGCCGCATTGCCGAAGATTGCGGACTGCAGGCCGTAGCGTTGCATCCGCGCACGCGGGAACAGGGTTATAGCGGACATGCTGACTGGTCGCGAATTGCGGCGCTGAAGGCCGCGGTGAAGATTCCAGTGATTGGCAATGGAGACATCCTGACACCGGAAGACGCCGTCAGGATGGTGGAAGAAACTGGCTGCGACGCCGTCATGATCGGCCGCACTGCGTCGTCGAATCCATGGATTTTCCGGCAGATTCAGCAGTATCTGGCGACCGGGCGCTATGATGAGCCGAGCCATCTGGACCGTTACGAGATGATGCGGACTTATTACAAAATGCTGCTGGACCGGCGCGAAGACGATTCCGCAGGCAAGATGAAGCAGTTCGCCACCTACTTCACGCACGGCATTCGCGGAGGCGCGCATCTGCGAGCGTCGATTTACAAGGTTCACGAAGCCACGGAAATTCTTCGGTTAGTGGATGAGTTTTTCGAACCGGAACTCGTGTCCGTCGGCTAAGTTTCGTTTAGGTTCGGGTGCCTGGCTTACGGGCGATGAAGAACGCCTTGAAACCATCTTCTCCGGCGGCGATTTCTTCCCAATCTGGAAAAGCCCGGCGGTATAAATCCAGCGAGGTCGCGAAACGTCCGGTCAATTTGCCAGCCAGCGCCACTACTCCGCCGGAACGCACTCCCGCTTCGATTGACGGCAGCAGGTTCTCCTGCCAGTAAAGCCAACATAAGATCAGATCCCAGGTGCCTGGCTCGATGGCGAATTCGCCGGCTTCCAGATCGGCTCTGATGACCGTTACACGGTCGATCGGCTGAACTACCTGATCCACTCCGGTAACGCTCCAGCCGGCATCGCGCAGCCACACGGCATGGCGACCGCCCCCACACGCGAGATCGAGCGCTCGCCCCGGCGGCAACGCGCGCAGATGTTCCGTGAGCTCAATCGCTGGGATGTTCACTGAGAGTTGGTGTGGCGGATGCCGGGAAACTAACTACGATGCCTTCCTGACGGAGGCGCTTAAACACACGTTTGCGTATCTCGCTCTTCGCCACCGGCACGTCCGCAAACTGGTTCACGCTAAAGACTACCTGGAAGATCAGCGCGCCGCTCCATGGGCCCGGGTTGAAACGCACTGACGGCGGTGGGTCGCTGAGCAGGCTTTGGACCTCTGCAGCGCATGCCAGCGTCTCCTCCGTCAGAAGCTTTTCCACCTGTTCCACATCGCATGCCCCATCCACTCCGAACAGGATCGACGCCACCATCCGCCCATCCGGCAGAAAGTAGTTGGTATAAATCGCCTGGCCCAGCTTGTTGTTCGGGATGACGACCAGGTTGTTGAAACGCGTCCGCATCGTGGTGCAGCGCCAGTTGATGTCCGCGATGTAACCCTCTTCGCCGGAATTCAGGCGGATGTAATCGCCAATCCGCACCAGGCCGGAGACTGAAACGTAGAAGCCGGCGAAAAGATTCGAAAGCGTATCCTGCAGCGCCAGCGCCACAGCCAGGCCACCGACGCCGAGGGTAGTGAGGACCGGCGTCAGGCTGACATCGAAAACTTCCTTGAGCAGCCAGAGCACGCCGACAATCAAAATGGAAAACTGCGCAAGTTTTTGGCTCAGGCTGGTGACCGATCGGACGCCCCCGGCATCCCTGCCGTAAAACCGCACCATGCTGCCGGCCAGCTGGCTTGCGGCAATCGTCAAAGATAGTCCCCACAAAACACTCAGGGTTCGTGGAATGTAGTTGAGGTACCGGGCCGGAATCTCCGAATTCTGCGTAGCAACATGCAGCCCGAGGATGACCGACCAAAGCAGGATCGGTCCCCTGAGGGTGCGGATGATGGGTCCATCCAGCTGGCTGTCGCTGTTCTTTGCCCACCCGCGGATGGCGCGGAACACCACATTTCGCACCAGCAGACCGGCAAGGACCGTGGCAATGAGCAGCGCTAACGGAATGGCGACCACAAACGGGTCGTTCATCATCTGGTGCATGGCGAACTTCTATTGTCGGGGACGGGGTGGACTTGCACAAGCTGGAGGCTGAAATTGGGTGCACGACATGAATACTGATAGATTGGCGGGAATGCCGGCAAAGTGGGGAAATCCGAGCGTAGTAGTGCGGCCCACAAAAGGCCCGCTGAAATTCCCTGCACGCGGCGGGGGTATGAAGCGTCATCTAAGGTGATGCGGTTGTTTGGCTTACGATCCTGCGTGCTGGCTTTGGTTCTGGGGCTGTTTCTTGCCTCCGGGGCCGTACGAGCGGCCGGATTCGATCAGGACCCACCTTCCGAACTGGCCGCCGCGCTGGCAAAGAAGGCAAAACGGGCGGAGAAGGCCGGGGATCTCTCCCAGGCATTCGCTTATTATTCACAGGCATCCGCGCTTCAGCCGCGTAACCGGGGCTACCGGGCGCAGGCCGAGGCGTTGCAGCGGCGCGGTGCGGCTGGAAGGATGAACGGAGGAGGTTCTACATCCGTAGCTGCCCAGCCCGATCCCGCCGAAGGCGGCGGTCCGATTCCCGAGATGTTCGACAGCATCACTGCCCGTGAACTCATGGGCGAGCGGCAGTTGGCCTCGCCCCCAAAGCTCAACGCTATGCCGGGCCGGTTCGACTTCGACCTCACCGAAAACCCGCGCGTCCTGTTTGAAAAGGTGGCGGCGCGTTACAACCTGCAACTTGTCTTCGACAGCGACTACCCGGCCACCGGAACGCCGGTGCATTTCCACATTACGGAAGTGGACTATCGGCAGGCGCTGGATGCCGTGCAGGCCGTCACGGACTCATTCGTGATTCCGCTCGCGCCGCGCGTATTAATGGTCGCGCGCGATACACCGGCCAAGCGTAACGACCTGGAACAGACCGTGGCGCTGACCGTCGATGTTCCGCAGGTCATTACGCCGCAGGAACTGAATGAAATTGTCCAGGTAGTGCGTCAGACGACGAACGTGGATAAGATTGGCTGGGACACGGTGGATAACAAGATCGTGATCCGCGACCGGATCTCACGCGCCTCGCTGGCCCAGCAGGTGATTCAGCAACTGGTTTCGTACCATCCGGAAGTCATGATCGATCTGGAATTGCTGCAGGTCTCAGACAGCGACGTGATCAATTACGGACTCAACGTGACCAACAGCTTTCCGTTGGTCTATCTTGGCTCCATACAGAACAGCGTGGCGGCCAGCCCATCGGGTGTCACGAATCTGCTGGCATTCGGCGGCGGGCGCACTCTGATCGGCATTGCGGCGGCAGAGGTGCAGGCCATGTTCAATGAAACATCGTCCACCGGGCGCTCTCTCTATTCCGCGCGATTGCGGGCAGGCAGCGGGCAGGCGGGTACATTTCATGTGGGCGAGAAGTATCCGATCATCACCTCGGGCTTTATTGGCGCTTCCGCGACGAATACAACGGGATCTACGAGTCCGAGTTTCGTCACACCACCTGCCATTAGTTGGGAGAATCTCGGGCTGGACCTGAAAGCCACGCCGCACGTTCACGGCGACGATCAGGTCAGCATGGTGATTGAAGCGACCTACGAAGTGCTGAACGGCCAGTCGGACGATGGCATTCCCGAGATACAGACGGACAAGCTCAGCACGACGATCCGCGCGCGCAACGACGAGTGGGTTGTGATTGCGGGGCTGATGAGTAGTTCGCATTCGAAGAGTTCGTCGGGCATTTGGGGGCTGAGTGGGATTCCGTTGATTGGCAATCTGTTCAAGTCGACGTCGATCGATAAAGAATCGGGCAACCTGCTGATCGGCATCCGGCCGCACATCATGTCGCTCGGGCCGGATCAAAATGTGATGGCGCCGCTGCGGGCAGGGAACGACACGCATCCGTATACACCGCTCTAAGCCGGAGCAAGTCCCGAAAACGCGCTATAATGGGATTGCGCAAATGGGGGCGCAACGGCTTCGACGGGATTGAATTGTGGTGTGAGAGGCGTGCCGGGTTCCGAGCTCCCGTTAAACGATCGGAAAACCAAAACTGCCAATAACATGCAGTTTGCCTACGCTGCTTAATTAAACACTAAGCGCGTCGCTCCGACCAGTCAGCCCACGGGCTGGTTAGTGAGTGTCATTTCAGTGGGATAGGGAGCAGGCTTCTGTCCGGAGCCGAGATCCGAGATCAATCGGGCTGGTTCGGCGCTATCTTGCGGGCTCTCAGGCGTCGGACGAGACAACAGAACACGCTACGCACGTAGTCTCTTCACTGCTGGCTTTCTCGGACGGGGGTTCAACTCCCCCCGCCTCCACCAAAATATCTGTATTTAAATCAGTAACTTACAAACAAAGACAAGGCCAAGTAAGTTTTACGTAAGATGAGGGTGGTAGAGGTTCAGCCATGCTGAACCTCTACCGCCGTCACCGTGGGGCCTGCCCCAAAGCAGGTACCCGTTCGCAGGATTGCACCAGCAAACCCAAATGCCCGATCCACTTCGAAGGCATTGACGGCACCGGCAAACGGCACAATCCGCAGTCGCTCCAAGACCCGGCATCCGGCAGCGGTGTGCGGGACTGGAACCGGGCCGTAGAAGTCATTCGGGAGATGGAACTCCCCCGGCCCGTCGCAGCCCCGACGTGCAGCGTAAGGCCCGGCTGGTGCTGGGACGTCTCCAGGCTTTCGCGGAACAGCAGGGGAAGACCACGGTGGAGGAAGTGACCTTCAATGACCTGGTAGCGTTCCGGGCGTCGTGGTCCGGGGCACTGACTACGCAGCGTCGCAACCAGGAAGTGATTCGCGGATTCTTCCGGTTCTGCATCAAGTCCGACTACATCGCCAAAAGCCCCGCTGGCGATCTGGACAGCATCCCCGAGGGCCGACCGAAGACGGAACCATTCACGAATGAGGAAGTGGCCCGGATCTTCGGGGCCATTGAAAGGCTGCCGGACGAATACGGGCGTCTTGGCCAGCCAATCGCGGACCAGACCAAAGTATTCCTGCTCGTGATGCGGTACACCGGCCTATCGATCGGTGACACGGCCAAGCTTGCCAAAACCGATGTACAGGGGGACCGTGTCAGGACCTACCGCAAGAAAACCGGGGCAGACGTCTTCGGGCGCGTTCCGCCGTTTGTGATTGACGCATTGAACGCCGCGCCGCACGATAGCGATCAATACTACTTTTGGACGGGCAGGGGACTGCTCCCACACGCGCGCCAGCAAGTGGGGTGCGCGAATACAACGGCTGTTCACTCTGGCGGACGTGAAAACCGTCGAAACCGAACGCAAACAGCGATCCGGAGGTAAACTGAAACCCGATGTAAAGACGGTCTATGTATCGAAGGCAACGCCCCATATGTTCCGACACACCTTGGCCCGCGATCTGTTGGAACGTGGCACACCGATGGAAGAGATTGCAGAACTGCTGGGGAACTCCATGAGGGTTGTCGAGAAGTACTACAGCAAATGGGACGTTCGACGGCAGGCGCGGTTGGAAACCCGGCTTCAGGATTTCTGGGACAATGATCCGCTGACGCAGACGCTGGCATCCTGACGCGTCGGAAGATAATTACCCTCCAGCGTCTGTTAGACTCCCTCGGAAATGGATCTGGGTATCGCGGTGACGGCTTATGCTTGTTTGGCATAAGGTAAAATCGCCCAGAGGCCATACAGCATGGACGTGTTCATCAGTTGGGCGGGAAAGCGAAGCTTAGCGGCGGCGGAGGCGCTGAAGGATTGGATACCGATGGTAATCAACGCCGCAAAACCATGGCTATCCAAGGCGCAT
>CAIKAS010000274.1 GCA_903825445.1 uncultured Acidobacteriia bacterium | reverse complement strand
CGGTTCGAGAAGTTGCTGCCCGGCGCGTCCTAGCGAGGCGGGCCTCAGACCGCCTCGCCAGGACCAGAAACGCTGTTGGCTGGCCCCGCGAAGCGCGGGGCGGCTAGACGTCTCTTGAACGGCGGGACGGGCGCCTGAGAGAACACGACTCATTCGCAACGACTTTGGCCGTTGAAGACGTCTAGTATATCGATTCTGAAATAACGTTACACGCAAACTATGCGACCGCAAGAGATTCGAGGCCGTACTTCCAGTGAAATACGACCGGTTCGGCGTTGAGTTCATCCAGGTGCTGTTCGAGCCGGGCCTTCAGTTCGGCTTTCGAGGCCACGCGCAGGCCGCGGAGCATCGTCCTGGCCAGTTTGCCGAAGAAGGCTTCCACCAGGTTGAGCCACGAGCCATGCTTCGGTGTGAAGGTAAACGCGAAGCGGTTGGGGCGCGTGGCCAAGTACGCGCGCGTTTCCTTGGAGATGTGCGCCGAGTGGTTGTCCAGAACCAACCGGATGATTGCGTCTGCTGGGTAGTAGGCATCGATGTCCTTGAGCAGCGCGATGAACTCGACGCTGCGGTGCCGATCCTCGGTGCGGGCGAAGATGTGTCCAGAGTTCAGGTCGATGCCAGCCAATATCGACACGGTCCCGTGACGAACGTACTCGTAGTCTCGCGAGACGGTGGCTGCCTTTCCTGGAACCGGCGGCAAGTCGGGCGCCGTCAGGCCAAGCGCCTGCACGCCAGGCTTCTCATCAACACTGACCGTGTAGATGGGATTCGGGCGCCCATCATGAACAGCACCTTCGGTGTAAAGGGAAACGTCGCGGTAGACCAGCAGAACGTCCTGCATCTTGCGATCAAACTCGGGATCGCGCCGCTCCAGGTAGTAGCGAATCTTGTGCGGCTTGATGTCGTGCTCATTCAGGATTCGCCACACCGTACTCTTGCCGGCTTGCGTCAGACGCGGGTGACCTGCCTGCGCGGCATGTTCGCCGACGAACCGAGCCAGCGCAGAAATGGACCACAGTTCGGCGGCCAGTCCGTGGGCTGTTGGCTTAGTGCACGCCAGGCTGACAACCCACGCCTTGGCTTCATCTGTGATCTCGGGTTCATGGGGCCGGTGGTACGTATCCTTGAGTCCGGCGCCCACTCCCGCGGCCAACGCCTTGTCAATGCACTTATAGATCATCGGGCGCCCAACCCCGATCCGACGCATCAAATCGCTGATCGAAGCCCCATCGGCGTAGCCCACCAAAATTTTGGCTCGCTCCACCTCGCGCATAGGTGCTGTCCTCGATCCCGCAAGTTCCGTGAGCATCGCTCGGTGTTCTGTCGTCAACACCAGTGCCGCACGCATTGTCTTTCTGGCCATGATCACTCCCATCAAGAGTTGAAAAAAGATCATGGCTATTATCCGCTATTTTGTAATGTTATTGGTGGAACGATCTACTAGGCCCTGAACCCGCCGGTAACATCTATGTCCATTGAACTCTATCGCGATGCCCATCATGCCTGCCTCATGTTCACCGATCTGGTGGACGACGACGAGCAGGCAGTCCAATCCAACCAGTTCCTGATCGTCGATCACGGTACTGGAGCCATCATCGATCCAGGCGGAAATTTGGCATTCAATGCCCT
>CAIKAS010000273.1 GCA_903825445.1 uncultured Acidobacteriia bacterium | reverse complement strand
TGGTCGCGATGAGCGCCACGGAGTTGGACCGTCTTGAGATCATCCGGAAGGTCGTTGAGCAGCGGTTAACGCAGGTCGAAGCTGCGCCGCTGTTGGGGTTGACGACGCGGCAGATTCGACGCCTATGCCGGGCTTTCGAATCGAGCGGTGCGACCGGGTTGGTATCGCGCCAGCGTGGCCGGCCCAGCAATCATCAATTGACCGCGGGGATTCAAACGCAGGCGCTCGCCCTCGTCCGCGAACGATATTCCGATTTCGGGCCGACGCTCGCGCAGGAGAAGCTCTCCGAGCTACATGACCTTCAAGTGGGGCGCGAGACGCTGCGCAAATGGATGGCCGCAGCCGGCCTCTGGCTGACCAGGCGCGAGCGGCTGCCGTCGGTACACCAGCCTCGCCACCGGCGCAGTTGCTTCGGCGAGCTGGTCCAGATCGACGGCTCAGATCACGAGTGGTTTGAGGCGCGCGGGCCTCGTTGCTCTCTGTTGGTCTACGTCGATGACGCGACGGGCAGGTTGATGGAGTTGCGCTTCGTTCCCTCGGAGTCGGCGTTTGATTACTTCGCTTCAACGCGCTCCTATCTCGCGCGCCACGGCCGGCCGGTCGCGTTCTACAGCGATAAGCACAGCATCTTCAGAGTGGCGAAGGAGCACTCGGCCGGTCGCTCGAATGGAGTGACCCAGTTCGGTCGAGCATTGGCCGAGTTGAATATCGATATCATATGCGCCAATTCACCCCAGGCGAAGGGGCGCGTCGAGCGGATGAACCAGACGCTGCAAGACCGGCTGGTCAAGGAATTGCGGCTGCGCGGCATATCAACAATGGAGGCTGGTAATGCGTTTCTGCCAGGCTTCATTGACGACTACAACCACCGCTTCGCCCGAGCCCCTCGCAACCCTATCGACGCGCACCGGCCAGTGCGGGCCGAGGACGTTCTCGACCAGATCTTCTCCTGGCAAGAGGAGCGGCAGATGACGCGCAATCTGCTCGTCCATTTCAAGCGCTCGGCCTATCTGATTACACCTGGACCAGAGACGAATGCGCTCGCAGGCAAGCGAGTGCGCGTCCACGAGTGGGCAGACGGCCGGATTGAGATCCATTGCAACGGACGGACGCTGCCCTTCACCGCGTTCGATAAGAATCCGGTTGTTACTCAAGCAGCCGTCGTCGAGAACAAGCGCCTCGACGCCGTCCTCGCCTTCATCCAAGCCGGGCAGGCCGAGCGAGACCTGAAACGCTTGGCATCCAAGACACTCACGCTTCGCCAGAAAGAGCGTATCAAGCTGGCGCGGGCGGGCGCGGGAGTCCTTGCATTGAGCACTTGAAGCTCAGACCCAAACCGGACATTTCTACTTGGCAGAAAGGCGGACATTTCTACTTGGCATTGACAGGAAACGCGCCTTGTCCGTCCTATCGCCCGGTAGGTGACACTGGTTCAGTTTTGGATGCTGGCGAGGTGTGGTAGCCATCCTTCAACGGAGGAAAACATGGCCCTTGTTCAGTGCCCTTCATGCGGTACCGATGTTTCAGATCTCGCCGCCGCCTGTCTTCGGTGCGGTCATCCGATCGCCGCAACTCAGTCAGTCGCCACATTTGCAATGCAGCCCTCCGGGCCGATGAGCTTTGGAGAATCGATTACGACTTGCTTTTCAAAGTATGCGGACTTTTCGGGAAGAGCGCGGCGGTCAGAATATTGGTGGTTCACGCTGTTCAGCATGCTGCTTTCCTGGG